>NZ_JACCKA010000078.1:0-34718 GCF_013425525.1 Luteimonas salinisoli
TTCGGCCCGGCCGCCGGATGGACGTACGGGAACGGCCGTCGCCTCGATCGGGTGCATGATCTGGATTACCGGCCCGCGTCCATCAGCGACCCGGCCGCCGGCGGACTGGATTTCGGCTACAGCTACGATCCGGTCGGCAATCTCACGGCGCTGCACACCGCCGACCTGGCCGAGCCGCCGCGGGCCAGCTTCGACTACGACCCGCTCGGCCGACTCACCGCCTTCCGCGACGGCGCCGCCAGCACGGCCATTGAGAGCTACGGCTACGACGTCACCGGCAACCGCACCAGCTTCACCAATGCCGGCGGCAGCCAGGCCTACAGCTATCCGACCGACAGCCACCGGCTCGCCGCCGTGGCCGGCGTGGCCCGCAGCTACGACAACGCCGGCAATACCCTGGCCATCGGCACGGCCAGGGAGTTCGTCTACAACGCCGCAAACCGCATGAGCCAGGCGAAGCAGGGCGGCGCGGTGGCGATGCACTACGTCTACAACGGCAAGGGCGAGCAAGTGCGCAGGCACCTGGGCTCCAGCGACACGACCACGGTCTTCGACGAGGCCGGACGCTGGCTCGGCGACTACGACGCTGCGGGTAACCCGCTGCAGCAGGCGATCTGGTTGGACGACTACCCGGTCGGCCTGCTAGTCGGCGCCTCAGGAATCAATCGCCTCCACTACGTCCAGCCCGATCACCTCGGCACGCCGCGTGCGGTGATCGATCCGGTGCGTAGCGTGGCCGTATGGAACTGGGACTTGGCCAGCGAGGCTTTCGGCAACAGCCCGCCGAATGAAGATCCGGATGCCGACGGCACTGGGTTCGTGTTCGATATGCGCTTCCCGGGGCAGCGGTACGATGCGGCGAGCGCGCTCAGCCAGAACTATTTTCGGGACTACGAGCCAGAAACGGGCCGGTACTCGCAGAGCGATCCGATTGGCTTTCAAGGCGGTATAGCAACGTACGGTTACGCTTACAGTAATTCTCTCTTGTGGCAAGACGCCCGGGGATTGAGCCCCATTACATGTTCAAATATCGAAGCGCATGTAGGCGTAGGGAGCACAGGCACGATCCAATGTGATGGAAGAGGTGGGTACGAGATCGTCAATTGCGCCAGCCCATGCATGAGAAGTTGCACCCAAGCTCACGAGCAGCAACACATAAGTGACTATGTTGCTCGTTATGGGTCAAGATCGTGTGCGAACCGTCGTAGGGGTAGCCTGCCAGACGATGAGAGGGTGGCGCCAAGAGATATGGCTCACTACGATCATTTCAGAGACATGAGCGAATGCAGGGCATATGGTTTGGGCCTCCAATGCGCAAAGAACATTCTCGACTCTTCTTGCGAATGCAAAGAAGAAGCCGAGCAGGTAATTCGCTCTGCTGAAAGGGAACGGAGGGAATTGTCGTGCAGCATGTACGGCTTTTAGTGATGACAATGTTGGTCGGATGCGGCACTGTCGGCGCCGATTCAGGGGGCGAAGTTGCCCGTGAGTTTTGTGAAAGCGTGGAAATCTCGGAACTCCCCATATCTGCCGAGAGACTGCACTCTAGGATTTCGGATCTAACCGGGTACGAGGAAGGCTATAGAATCCGACGGATCTGCGTAGCCGATGGGGAGTACCTGATTCGAATCATTCCTCCAGAAGATCGGCGCCATGGAATATTTACCGTCCTTCTGGTGATGAATGATTCGGGAGAAATCAGTGTTGTGCCTTCGGAGTGACCGAGCGTCCTTGAGGTACGTCGATCGTTGCAGAGAGTGGATATGGCAAGGCGCCTGACGTCGATAGCGACATCGTTGCTGCTGCTCTCGGCCGGCGTTGCTTGCAAGTCGAAGGACATCGACCCCGCCAGCGGGGTTTCCGTGCACGAAGCCTGGTATGCCGCGGCGGAAAAGGCCGAAGCCAGGAGCGATCGGCTCAAGCGCTGCACCAGCGCTCCGAATCCGCCGGGGCTCGAATGGTCCCGTTCGATCGTCCGCGCGTTGTGCGGCGACAACCGCACCCTGGTGATCGAGGCCGAGGAGCTGCGCGATCGCATCGAGCGTGCCGACTGGAGCGGGCTCCATTCGCTGTACGCGGGATACCTGCGGCGCCATCATTCGGGCGCCGATCCGGAGCGGCTGCTGTACCGAGCGTTTCGCACGGCCGGCTGGTCCGGGCCCGAGGAACTCGATGAGTACAGCAGGCGCTGGTCGGAGGCCGCTCCCGACGATCCGTATGCGTCGACTCTGCGCGCCAAGGTCCTGATGGAGCAGGCCTGGGCGATTCGGGGCGAGCGACCCGCGAGGGAGATCCCCAGGGAGCGCCTGGACGCCGTACGCCGATTGGCCGGGGAAAGCAGCGCGCTGGCCGAGCGCGCGATTCTGGCCGAGCCCGGGCTGCTTCCGGCCCACATGGAGTTGTTGCGCGCCCTTGCACTGAGCGGCGGGAGGGGGCGTTCGGCGGAGGTGCTGGCCAAGGCGGTGGACGTCTCGCCGTCCAACTACTACGTGCGCCAGACCGCCATCCACTTTCTCTCCCCGAACTGGGGTGGGAGCATGGAGCGGATCGACGCGGTGATTCGCGACGCGCAGGCGTACGGCGAGCGCAATCCGAGACTCGCGCTGCTGAAGGTCGAGCGCGATTCGTATGAAGGCGCACAGCTCAGCCACCGCCGGCAGTTCGGTCCGGCGCTCGACGCCTATCGTCGCGCGTTGGCCGGCGGCCCGGAGTACTCGACCATCGAGTCTGCGGCCTGGGTGGCGGACATGGCCGGTCGCCACGCGGAAGCGGCGATGCTGGGGAGCCAGCTGCTGCGGTTCGCGGGAAACACGGCGGAGCGCCTGGCCAGCCGCGCGTATTCCTGGGAAAAGATGGACGAATGGCAGCGGGCGCTTCGCGACTACGCGGGCGCGGCGCAGCGGGATCCCGGGAATGCCGCGCACCCGTACCGGATGGCGTCCATTCACCACCGGCGCCAGAATTTCGATCTGGCCGAACAGCAGTATCTGAGAACCCTGGAACTGGACCCCGAGCATACCGAGGCTCTCAGGGGCGTCTGCCGGATGTGGGTCCATCTCACCCTGGAGCCGGGAATGGCCGAGCCGTACGCGGCGCGGCTGACCCGCCTGCTTCCCGAAGACCCGGATGCCTGGCTGCTGCTCGCCAACGTCCAGCACAGCCTGAAGCGCCCCGAAGTGCACGCGACCGCGCGCAGGTTCCTCGAACTCGCTCCGGCGGATGATCCGGAGTTCCGCGATCCGATCGCCAACATCATGCGGTTTCTAGGCGAGGAGTAGCCTGGCCTGCCCGTTCTCGTGTGCAATGATCGGACCTGTTCCGTCGTGCGAGCGCGTCCATGGCCCTCTCAACCCTGCTGTCCGAACCCGTTCTGCTGCTCGATGCCGCTCGGGCCCGGCATAACCTCGAGCGCATGGCGGAGCGCGCTGCCGCCGCGGGGGTGCGCCTGCGCCCGCATTTCAAGACGCACCAAAGCCATGAGGTCGGGCGCTGGTTCCGCGAGGTCGGGGTCGAGGAGATCACGGTGTCGTCGCTGGCGATGGCGGAGTACTTCGCGGAGGACGGCTGGCGCGACATCACGCTGGCGTTCCCGTTCCATCCGGGGATGCGCGAGCGGGTCGAGGCGCTGGCGGCGCGGGTCGCCTTCGGCATCGTGTTGGCGGACGCGCAGGCGCTCGACGGCGTGCGGTTCTCCGCGCCGGTGGATGCCTGGCTGAAGATCGACGTGGGGACCCACCGTACCGGGCTCGATCCGGACGATGCAGATGGATTGCGGGCGCTGGCCGCCTCGGTGGCCGGGCGTGGCGATGTCCGCCTGCGCGGGCTGCTCGCCCATGCCGGCCACAGCTACGCGGCGCGCGGCGTTCGCGAGATCGCTGCGGTGCACGAGCAGACGCTGTCGCTGCTCGGGCGGCTGCGCGACGAGCTGGCCGGCTGCGGGCCGCTTGAGATCTCGGTCGGCGACACGCCGACCTGCTCGATCGCCGAGGCCTTTCCCGGCGCGGGCGAGATCCGGCCGGGCAACTTCGTGTTCTACGACCTGATGCAGTGGCAGATCGGCGCCTGCGGGGTGGAGGACATCGCCGTGGCGATGGCCTGCCCGGTGGTGGCGCGGCATCCCGGCCGCGGGGAGCTGGTGGTGCACGGCGGGGCGGTGCATTTCTCGAAGGACGCGATGGAGTTCGAAGGCGAGCGGATCTTCGGGCTGGCGGTCGAGCGGACTTCCGATGGCTGGGGCGAGCTGCGGCCGGACGTGCGCCTGGTCAGGCTGTCGCAGGAACACGGAATCGTCGCCGCGCCGGCCGACGTCGTCGTGCGCACGCGTCCGGGCGACAGCTTGCTGTTCCTGCCGGTGCATTCCTGCCTGACCGCGGATGCGATGGGGCGGTACCGGACGCTTGCGGGGGAGACGCTGGGGATGATGGGTAGAGGCGCTGGAGGCGGATAGGTCGGGTCTCGACTTCCGTCGCTCCCACGGGGAGTGGGGTGCATCGCGATTCGGTGCGCTTCATTTGAACGGCTGTGCCGCGGCATCCATCGGTTCCCATTGGGTGGGTGCTTCGCGACTTCGGCCCGGTCGACCATCTCGATCAGGACTTGCGCAGCCGCGCCTCGACCTTCTGCGCGAGTGACTTCGCGTCGTACGGGGCGTGCACCTTGATGTCGTTGTCGAAGTAGCAGTACACGTCGCGCGGGCGGCGTGGGACCGCGCCGTCGACGACGCGCCGCGCGCCCTGCGGCTGGGTGCCGCGGGCCCAGGCGGCGATGCGCCGCGCCCAGTCGTCGAGGGCGTCGTCGCCATAGCCGCTGGCGTAGAGCTCCTTGTCGCCGTGCAGGCGCAGGTACATGAAGTCTGCAGTGACGTCCTCGAGCAGCGGCCATTTTCCGGCGGTGTCGGCCACCACCAGGGCCACGTTGTGCGCGCGCAGCAGTTCGATGAAGCCGCGGTCGCGGAAGCTTTCGTGGCGCACTTCCATCGCGTGCCGCAGCGGCCGCTCGTGGTCGATCGAGAGCGCGCTGCGGCCGCGCATGCGTGCGGTTTCGCGGCGCCGGGCCAGGCGCAGGGCGGCGCCGGTGTCTTGCGGGAGCGACTGCAGGAAGACGCGCATCCGTTCCTCCTCGTAGCGGAAGTTCGGCGGCAGCTGCCACAGCAGCGGGCCCAGCTTCGGGCCCAGTGCCAGCAGCCCCGAAGCGAGGAAGTTGGCCAGCGCCTGGTCCGCGTCGCGCAGGCGCCGGAGGTGGGTGATGAAGCGGTTGCCCTTGACTGCGAAGACGAAATCGTCCGGCGTCTCCTCGTGCCACAGCCGGAAGCTGTCCGGTCGCTGCAGGGAGTAGAAGGTGCCGTTGATCTCGATGGTCGGGAAGCTGCAGGCGGCGTATTCGAGCTCGCGCCGCTGCGCCAGGCCCTTCGGATAGAACTTGCCGCGCCAAGGCGCATAGCGCCAGCCGGAGATGCCGATGCGGACGGTGCCGGGGGCCGAGTCGGTCCTTTCGGTCTTGCTCATGTTCGTTGCTGGGAGGATCCGTCGAATGCCGGCCGGAATCGGCTCCACGCTCGCGGTGCTCGGCGGGCAGCGACCGGTTCCTGCGGCCGGGTGGCGTGCGGCGCCGCCCCCGGGTGCGGCGGAAAAGGGGTGCCCCGGTAACTCGGAGAGCGACGCTGCCAGGGCGATCAGGGTGGTTGCCGGAGCGGCAAGCGCCCGTGAAACCAGCGCGTGCCTGTGGTCCACCCCGGCGGCGCTGCGCCCGGGCGCGCGGCAGGATCTTCCGGTGACGGCGCGGTGATGGCCGGCACATTCGTCGGCGTCGGTCTTCGCGCGCTTGGCGCGCTCCTACGAGGACAGCGCCGTTCTCGCATCGCGGCGGCCCGGCAGGCACGGGGTCGCGCGGGGCGGGATGGGGCATGGGGGCTGCAATGCTCCGTTCCCCGGGGGTTGATGCCGTTTTTACCGCCGCGGTGCACAATGGCGGTCTTCATCCCCCGGAACGGAGACCGCAATGGCCCACACCCTTCCCGACCTGCCGTACGCATACGACGCGCTCGAGCCGCATATCGACGCGCAGACGATGGAAATCCACCACACCAAGCACCACCAGACCTACATCAACAACCTCAACGACGCGATCAAGGACACCGACTACGCGGACACGCCGATCGAGCAGCTGATCGCCGACATCGACGCGCTTCCGGAGAAGCTGCGCAAGCCGGTGCGCAACAACGGCGGCGGCCACGCCAACCACTCGCTGTTCTGGACGGTGATGTCCACCGACGGCGGCGGCAAGCCGGGCGGCGAGGTGGCCAAGCGCATCGAGAGCGACCTGGGCGGCTTCGACGCCTTCAAGGAAGCCTTCGCCACCGCGGCCAAGGGCCGGTTCGGCAGCGGCTGGGCCTGGCTGGTGGTCGGCAAGGACGGCAAGGTGGCGGTGGAGGACACCGGCAACCAGGACAGCCCGCTGATGAAGGGCATCGGTTCCGGCAACACCCCGATCCTGGGGCTGGACGTCTGGGAGCACGCCTATTACCTGAAGTACCAGAACCGCCGTCCGGACTACATTTCGGCGTTCTTCAACGTGATCGACTGGAACGAGGTGGAGCGCCGCTACCGCGCCGCGGTGGGCTGAGCCCGCGCTGCCAGTGTTTCGACGAAAGCCGGGCTCGCCCCGGCTTTCTTCTTGTCGCATCCCGATTTCGGAGCCGCAGTTGCTCGCTTGCAGGGCGAGCTGCGGTCGCGATGCGGCAGGAGGCTTCGGTGGAATCGGCGGTGGCACGGGGGTGCCGGCAGCGGCGCCGGCTTTCGCGTGGATGGCACGCTCCTACGGGGCACGTCCGACCGATGGATGCCGCGGGATTTACGGATCCCGTAGGAGCGACCCATGGTCGCGAAGGCCGCGTGCGGCTCCGGCCGCGTTGGCGGTGATTCCGGGTGTGGCCCACCACGCCGGCTTTCGCGTGGATGGCACGCTCCTACGGGGCACGGCTGCCGATGGCCGGGCGGGCGGAGTCCTGGACTTGCGCCGCCGTTTGCCGCCGCGCGAAGATGCCGGCGGTTCCCTACTGACTGACGAGACATGGAAATCGCGAACCGGCGGGTCGGCACCATCCACTTCACCCTCAAGGACGAGGACGGGCGGCAGATCGCCAGTACCCGCGGCCGCGAGCCGCTGGTCTACATCCACGGCACCGGCAGCATCGTACGCGGGCTGGAGGAGGCGCTGGAGGGGCGCAGCGCCGGCGACCGCTTCGAAGTGACCGTCCCGCCGGAGGCCGGCTTCGGCCCGCGCCATCCGGAACTCGTGCAGACCCTGCCGCGGGACGTCTATACCGGCACCGGGCAGCCGGAAGCCGGCGGCAGGCTGGAGGCGCAGACCGCCCGCGGTCCGCTGGAGGTCGTGATCACCGCGGTAGAGGGCGACACCATCACCGTCGACGGCAACAACCCGCTCGCCGGGCGGCCGTTCGTGGCCGAGGTGGAGGTGATGGACGTCCGCCTGGCCAGCCCGGAAGAACTGCAGTTCGGCCTCGGCTGAGCGGAGCGGATCGTGGACGCCCTGGTCGCGCTGGGCAATTCCTGGGCGGCGCTGCCGGCACCTGCGGCGATGGCCGCCGGGTTCGGTTTCTTCACCGCGATCTACGTGCTGTTCTGCGGCGGCAACTGGCTGCTGACGCGCCGGGTGCTGCCGGCGCTCGGGCTGGGCGGCCGCATCGACCCGCGGCCGCTGCGGCCGCGGCAGCTGCGCGGGGAAATCTCGCTGTCGGCGCTGTCTCTGCTGGTGTTCGGCATCGGCAGCGTGCTGCCGTGGTGGCTCGTGCAGCTGGGCTGGGCGCGGCTGGCGCAGGACCCGGGCGCGCTGCGGATCGCCGCCGAGATCGCGGTGCTCGTGGTCTGGAACGACGTGCACTTCTACGCCAACCACCGGCTGCTCCACACCCGGCCCCTGCGCCGCTATCACCAGCACCACCACCGCTCGCTGGTGACCACGCCGTTCGCCACCTACAGCTTCCACCCGCTGGAGGCGGTGCTGCTGGGCAACGTGATCCTGCTGCCGATGCTGCTGCACGACTTCAGCTTCGCCGCGCTGCTGGCGCTGCCGGTGGCGAGCCTGCTGCTCAACAACCTCGGCCATTCCAACTACGACTATGCGCCCGGGGTCGGCCACGACCACTGGCTGGCGGCGAGTCGCCGCCATCACCTGCATCACGCCTGCTACCACGGCAACTACGGCTTCCTGTTCAATTTCATGGACCGCTGGTTCGGCACGCGGCTTCCGGACGACGCCGCCGACGCTCAGCTTGCGTCCGCGCGCCGGGCCGCAGGCCCCTGACCCGGCAGGGTCCGAGCCGGACCCCGGGTGGCCGATGAACGTGGTCTTTCCATGGCCTCTCGCCCGTGTGCTTCGACCGCCCCCCCCGCGACCTTCCGTACGGCCCACCGGCAGGGCTGCGCCCCCCGGGGGCCCGAGCGCCGCTTTGCAGGTCGCGGGAATGCGGGCCGGGGACAGCGCGCGCACCCGGCGGCGTCACGGACGAGCCGCTAGAATGCCCCCATGCCCGTCGATCCCACCCCGCTCGCCAGCCAGCTGCTGATCGCGCTGCCGGCCCTGTCCGACCCCAATTTCGCCCGCTCGGTGGCGCTGATCTGCCAGCACGACGAGGACGGCGCCATGGGCGTGGTCGTCAATCGCGCCTCGGAATACACCCTGGGCGAGGTGTTCGAGCAGATGGACATCGAGACCGGCGACGAACTGCTGCGCGGCCAGGCGGTGCTGGCCGGCGGGCCGGTGCATCCCGAACGCGGCTTCGTCATCCACGACGGCGACCGCGCCTGGGACTCGAGCCTGGAGATCGCCGACGGGCTCTACGTGACGACCTCGCGCGATGTGCTCGAGGCCATCGCCCGCGGCGATGGCCCGTCGCGCGCCGCGGTCGCGCTGGGCTGTGCCGGCTGGGGTGCGGGGCAGCTCGAGCACGAGTTGACCGAGAACAGCTGGCTCACCGTGCCCGCGGACTCCGAACTGCTGTTCGCGGTGCCGCTGGAGGCGCGCTGGCAGACCGCCGCGGGCCGCATCGGCGTGGACCTGCAGCGCATGGCGGACTACTCGGGCCACGCATGACCGCCGCCGCCATCACCGTCGATGGCACCGTGCTCGGGTTCGACGTCGGCGCGCGGCGCATCGGCGTGGCGGTGGGCAGCAGCTTCGGCCACGGCGCGCGCGCGCTGGCGGTGGTCGACGTCCACGACCGCGAGCCGGATTGGCCCAGCATCGACCGCCTGCAGCAGGAATGGCGTCCCGACGGCCTGGTGGTGGGCGATCCGCTCACCCTCGACGACGGCGACCAGCCGGCGCGCCGGCGCGCGCACGCGTTCGCCCGCGAGCTGCGTGCGCGCTACCGCCTGCCGGTGGTGCTGGTGGACGAGCGCGCCAGCTCGATCGAGGCGGCGCAGCGCTTCGCCGTGGACCGCGCCGAGGGCCGCCGCCGCCGCCGCGACGCCGCCGCGCTCGATGCGGTGGCGGCGGCGGTCATCGTCGAGCGCTACCTCGCGGCGCCGGAGGATGCCAGCCCGGTGGCATAGAATCCCGCGCCAGGCGAGCGGCCGGGGTTATTCGCCGACAGCGCCATCCCAACCCTTCCACCCAAAGGCGTCATCCCGCGCATGTTTCCGCAAACCGATTCCCACGGGCGCCTGCGCCACCTGCTGACGCTCGAGGGCCTGCCGCGCGCCACCCTGGTGCGCCTGCTCGACCGCGCCCAGGAGATCACCGACGGCCAGGCCGACGACCGCGCACTGGCGGGCCGCGCGGTCTGCACGCTGTTCTTCGAGCCCTCCACGCGCACGCGCATGAGCTTCCAGCGCGCCGCGCAACGGCTCGGCGCGGACGTGCTGGGGTTCGACGCGTCGACGTCCTCGACCACCAAGGGCGAGAGCGGCCGCGACACCCTGAAGACCATCGAGGCGATGGGCGTGGACGCGTTCGTGGTGCGCCACGACGAGGACGGCGCGGTGGCGGCGCTCGCCGCGGCGGCGGCGCCGGGCACCGCCCTGGTCAACGCCGGCGACGGCCGCCATGCGCACCCCACCCAGGGGCTGCTCGACATGCTGACCCTGCGCCAGGCGCGCGGCGACGACCTGGCCGGGTTGCGGATCCTGATCGTCGGGGACGTGCGCCATTCGCGGGTGGCGCGCTCGGCGCTGCATGCGCTGCGCACGCTCGGGGTCGGCGCCGGCGGCGGCTCGGAGATCCGGGTCTGCGGTCCGCAGGCGCTGCTGCCCGACGACGACACCCTGGCCGGATGCACGGTCGGGCACGATTTCGACGCCGCGCTGGAAGGGGTCGATGCGGTGATGATGCTGCGCCTGCAGCGCGAGCGCATGGCCGAGGGCCTGGTGCCCTCGCTGCAGGCCTACCATGCCGCCTACGGGCTCACCGCGGCGCGCCTGCGCCGGGCGGCGCCGGACGCCGCGGTGCTGCACCCGGGGCCGATCAACCGTGGCGTGGAGATCGACGACGAGGTCGCCGACGGTCCGCAGTCGATGATCCTGCGCCAGGTGGCCAACGGCGTGGCGGTGCGGATGGCGGTGCTGGAGATGCTGCTGGCCTAGCGAGTTGGAGCGTGCCGCCAACACGCGGCGAACGCCGGCTGCGTGTCCGTCGAAGATTCGCGGGCCTTCGCGGCCATGGGCCGCTCCTACAGGCATCGCCGCAACCGCGCGTTCGCCCTCGTAGGAGCGTGCCATGCACGCGAAAGCCGGCGTCGGCGGCAGCGCCCGGCATCGCCGCCATCCCTGCCGAAGGCTGTCCGCGGATGTCGGCATTCTCGGCGGGCAGGGCACGCGTTGGGCGCTAGCGACGCTGGGCGAACAGCCACTCCCACAACTCCGGAGTGGCGTAGGCCGGATCCCAGCTGTTGTGGTTGGCGTCGGGGAACTCGGTGTAGCGGACGTCCGCGGCCCCGGCGGCCTCCAGCGCGGCGGCCATGCGCCGCGACTGCTGCGGCGGTACCAGGTCGTCCTTGGCGCCGTGGAAGATCCACACCGGCGTGTCGCGCAGGCGCTGCGCCGCGGCGGCGAACGCATCCGGTGCGCCCGCCACCGACGCCACCCGCAGGCCCGGCCGGTGCGCCGGCGCCTCGAGTCCGCCGCACACCGGCACCAGCGCCGCGAAGCGCCCGGGGCGCGCCAGGGCCAGCTCCCAGGTGCCGTATCCGCCCATCGACAGGCCGGTGAGATAGGTGCGCTGCGGGTCGCCGCCGAACTCGCGCATCGCGGCGTCCAGTGTCGCCTCGGCCAGCGCGAGGTTGTCGCTCCACTCGCTCTCCGCCGGCGCCTGCGGGAACACCACGATCGCCGGGAAGTCGCGCGCGCGGCTCTGCACGTGGGGGCCGAGGCCGACGCGGGTCGGCAGTTCCCCGTCGCTGCCGCGCTCGCCCGAGCCGTGCAGGAACAGAACGATGGGTCGCAGCGCGCCGCCCCGGACGCCCGCGGGCACGAACACGCGATAGGCATGCCGCTGGCCGTGCACCTCTATCTCGCGCTCCACGATCCGTCCCGTATCAGCCGGCGTGATGGCGGCACAGGCGCCCAGCAGCAGGAGCGCGAGCGCGGCCAGCGCGATGCGGAGACGTTGCGGGGCGGGGTCGCGGAAGGCTCGGGTCATGGGGGTTCACCATCGTTCGTTCGATCCGGAGACGACGACCGCGATCGCGTGCAGCGCGAACATCAGCCAGAAGATCCAACGATACCCCGCTTGCCGGCCTTGCGGCGCAGTCGGCGCTGCGTGGCGGACGCGCCGGGCCGGCTGCCGGGACCGGTTCGCGTACATGGAGGCGCGCTTCGCGCATCGTTCCCGCCCGTCCGCGGAGCCGGGAGCAGCGGAGCAAGCTCCGCTCTACGAGGGTGGACGGCCACCACCGCGGCCACCGGAGCCGGGTAGAGCCGAGCTTGCTCCGCTACGCGGTCTCCAGCGGGCCGTGACCGTCAGCGCAGCAGGATCACGGTGGCCAGGCCCAGGAAGCTGAAGAAGCCGATCACGTCGGTGACCGCGGTCACCACCACCGTGCCGGCCACCGCCGGGTCGATGCGCATGCGCCGCAGCAGCAGCGGCACCAGCACGCCGGCCAGCGCCGCGCAACTGAAGTTGATCACCAGCGCCGCGCCGATCACCAGCGACAGCACCCAGTCGTGGAACCAGGCCAGGGCGACGGCGCCGACCAGCGCGCCAATCAGCAGGCCGTTGATCAGCGCCACCCGCAGCTCCTTCCACAGCAGGATGCCGGCGTTGCTGGGGCCCACCTGGCCCAGCGCCAGGCCGCGCACCATCAGCGTCAGCACCTGCACCGCGGCGTTGCCGCCGATCCCGGCGACGATCGGCATCAGCACCGCCAGCGCCACGATCTGCTCGATCGTCGCCTCGAAGCGTCCGATCACGAACGCCGCCATGAACGCGGTCAGCAGGTTGACGCCCAGCCACACCACGCGGCCGCGCACCGCGCGGCGGATCGGCGAGAACAGATCCTCGTCCTCGTCCAGGCCGGCGGCGCCCAGCGCCTGGTGCTCGGCCTGCTCGCGGATGATGTCGACCACGTCGTCGATGGTGATGCGGCCGCGCAGCACGTTGCCGTCGTCGACCACAGGCGCCGACACCCAGTCGTGGTCGGAGAACTGACGCGCGACTTCCTGGGCCGACTCGCTGACGTGCAGCGCGGTGAGCGAATCGTCGATCAGCTGGTTGATCGGGGTGCCGGTATCGCGGGTCACGAGGTCCTGCAGCGCTACCCAGCCCATCAGCTGGTGGCGGCGATTGACCACGTAAAGATGATCGGTGTGCTCGGGCAACTCTCCGCGCAGGCGCAGGAAGCGCAGCACCACGTCGACGGTGGTGTCGGCGCGCACTGTCACCACGTCGGGGTTCATCAGGCGGCCGGCGGTGTCCTCCTCGTAGGACAGCGCCTGTTCCAGGCGCTCGCGGTTGTCGCGGTCCATCGACTTGAGGATCTCGTCGATCACCGTGTCCGGCAGATCCTCGACCAGGTCGGCGAGGTCGTCGATGTCGAGATCCTCGACCGCCGCGACCAGCTCGTCCGGGTCCATGTCGGCGATCAGGCCCTCGCGGACCTCGTCGCCGACGTGGACCAGCACCTCGCCGTCGTCCTCCGGGTCCACCAGCCCCCACACCACCATGCGCTTGTCGTGCGGCAGCGACTCCAGCAGGTTGCCGATCTCGGCGGGGGAGAGGGTATTGACCAGGCGCCGCACCGGGCCGAGACGGCCGCTGTCCAGCGCATCGGAGAGCAGACGCAGCTGGCGCGCGGTCTTGTCGTGGCGGGCGGCTTCGGCCATGCGGCTCTTCCGTTGGCGCGTCGTGCCCCCAGAGGCGCGACAGGATCAGGCGTTCATGCGTGCATTATCGCCGCTGCCCCCGGATCTGCCCACCCTGCCGCCGCGTGCGCTCGTCCCCCGTAGAGCGGAGCTTGCTCCGCTGCTCCCGGCTCCGGCGCCCGTGCAGCCGAGCAAGCTCGGCTCTACGTGTGGCGGGGGGATGTCGCCCGGCCGCTGCCCTGCACCTGCGTAGAGCGGAGCTCGCTCCGCTGCTCCCGGCTCCGGAGCCCGTGCAGCCGAGCAAGCTCGGCTCTACGTGTGGCGGGTGGTGTCGCCCGGCCGCTGCCCTGCACCTGCGTAGAGCGGAGCTCGCTCCGCTGCTCCCGGCTCCGGCGCCCGCGTAGCCGAGCAAGCTCGGCTCTACGTGCGGGTGGGGCGTCAGGCGCTGGGCCGCGCCGCCTCGAGCCAGCGTTCGACGCCGGCGCGGTCGCGCGCGCGCATCAGCGCGGGCGTCCGCGCGCGCAGGTGGACCAGGTCGAGGCCGCGGATCGCCCGCCGCACCTCGAGCAGGGTCGCCGGATGCAGGCTCAGTTCGCCCAGCCCCAGCGCCAGCAGCAGCGGGGTGAAGACGGGGTCGCCGGCCATTTCGCCGCAGACCGCCACCGGCTTGCGCCGCGCCCTGGCGGTGCGCACCACGTCGCGCAGCAGGCGCAGCACCGCGGGATGCAGCGGATCGTAGAGCGTGTCCAGCGCCTCGTTGTTGCGGTCCGCCGCCAGCAGGTATTGGACCAGGTCGTTGGTGCCGACGGAGACGAAGTCGACGTCGCTGATGAAACCGGGCAGCGCGATCGCCGCCGCGGGAACCTCGATCATCGCCCCGAGTGGGACGTGCCCGGCGATCTCGTGGCCCTCGCTGCGCAGGTCCCGGGCGACCTGCCGCACCAGTGCGGCCACCTCGAGGACCTCGCCGCGATGGGTGATCATCGGCACCAGGATCCGTACCGGGCCGTAGCCGGAGGCGCGCAGGATCGCCCGCAGCTGGCTGACGAACACGTCGCGCCGCGCCAGCGACAGGCGCACGCCGCGACAACCCAGCGCCGGGTTCGGTTCGCTGGGCAGGGTCAGGCCGCTGCGATCGCTCTTGTCGGCGCCCAGGTCGAGGGTGCGGATGGTCACCATCCGGCCGGTCATGCCGAGCACGGCGTCGCGGTAGGCGAGAAACTGTTCCTCCTCGTCCGGCAGGCCCTCGCGCTGCAGGAACAGGAACTCGGTGCGGTACAGGCCGACGCCGGCGGCGCCGAGCGCATGCGCGTCGGCCACGTCCTCGCGCGACTCGGCATTGGCGTAGAGCAGGATGTCGGTGCCGTCGAGGGTGCGCGTGGGTTCCCGGCGCAGCCGGTACAACTGCTTGCGCTCGCGGCGCTCCTCGCGCACCCGCGCCCGGTAGGCGCGCAGGTCGGCCGCCTTCGGCTCGCGCACGAGCTGGCCGCTGGCGCCGTCCACGCAGATCACGTCACCGTCGTTGATCTGCTGCAGCGCTTCGGCGGCCCCGACCACCAGAGGCAGGTGCAGGCTGCGGGCGAGGATCGCGCTGTGCGAGAGCGTGCTGCCGCCGGCGGTGATCACCGCCAGCACGCCCTGCGACTGCAGCTGGGCGAGCTCGGACGGGGCGACGTTGTCGGTGACCAGGATCTCGCCGGCCACCCCCTGCAGTTCCGCTTCGCGGCGGTGGAGGGCCGCGTGCAGTCGCCCGACCACGTGGTCCAGGTCCTCGACGCGGCTGCGGAAATAGGCGTCGTCCAGCCCCTGGAACACCGCGGCCAGGCGGTCGCGCTGCAGCCGCAGCGCGTAATCGGCACTGTAGCGCCCCTTGCGGATCAGCGCGTCCAGGCCCTGCAGCAGCTCGGGGTCGTCGAGCAGCAGCGCGTGCAGGTCTAGGAACTCGCCGATCTCGTGCGCCAGCGCGCCGTGCAGGCGTTCGCGCAGCCCGCGCAGCTCGCCGCGCACCTGGGCGATGGCCTCGTGCAGCCGCTCCAGCTCGGCATCGACGGCATCGGCGGCGATGTGCTCCTCGGAGACCTCCAGCGCATGCGGCAGGCGGACCCGGGCGCGGCCGAGGGCATTGCCCCGCGACGCGCCCTGCCCGGAGAACACCTGGCGCACGGGTCAGGAATCCTCGTCGAATCGTCGCTCGAACAGCGCGACCACCGCTTCCACCGCGGCGGCTTCGTCTTCGCCTTCGACGCGCAGCACCACCGGCGTTCCGGGACCGGCCGCCAGCAGCATCACCCCCATGATGCTCTTGGCATTGACCTCGCGGCCCTTGGCGTTGAGGGTGGCGTTGCAGCGGAACGCCGAGAGCACCTGGACCAGCTTGGCGGTCGCGCGCGCGTGCAGGCCGAGGCGGTTGGAGACCACCAGGTCGCGTTCGATCATTGCCGGTCTCCCGTGGCTCGTCGGTGTCCGCTTGCGGCATCGGCAGCGGCGGGGGCCGGGCCGCGCTCAGGCGTCGTCATGGATCACTCCGTTGCGCGCGCCGGCGGCGGCGACGGCCGGCAGGTCGTCGAGGCCGAGCTCGGCGTAGTTCATCACCCGCAGCAGCATCGGCAGGCTGAGCGCCGAGACCCGGCGCACCGGGGTGCCGAGCCGGGCCAAGCGCGATGCGAGGTTGCTCGGGGTGGCGCCGTACAGATCCGTGAGGATGAGCACACCCTGGCCGTCGTCCACCCGCCGCATCGCCGCGCTCGCCTGCGGCAGCACCGCGTCGGGATCGGCATCGAAGGGCATCTCGAAGGCCTCGGCCTTCAGCGGCAGGTTGCGCAGCATGCCGCGCGCCACCGCCAGCAGGGCGCTGGCGATGCCTTCATGGGTGACGAGCAGGACGCCGACGGACATGCCGACAACTTAGCAGAGCAGGGCGACGGGCAGGAAGCGCCGGGCCGGGACGTACCGTTGCGGGCCGTCCGGGGGGCGGCGGTCAGTCCAGTTCGCGGTGAAAGGTGGCGACGTCGTCCCAGCCGCCGGCGCGGGCGTGCGCCGCCATCTTCTCGGCCAGGTACACCGAGCGGTGGCGGCCGCCGCTGCAGCCGAAGGCGATGGTGACGTAACTGCGGGTGTCCGAGCGCATCCGCGGCAGCCAGTGGTCCAGGAACGCGGCGACCTGTCCGAAGTATTCGGCCACGTCGGGCTGCGCTTCCAGATGGTCGCGCACCGCGGCGTCGCGCCCGGACAGCGGACGCAGCCGCGGCACCCAGTGCGGATTGGGCAGGCCGCGGGTGTCGAACACGAAGTCGGCGTCCCCCGGCACCCCGTGGCGGTAGGCGAACGACTCGAACAGCAGCGACAGGGTGGTGTCGAGCGCGAGGCCCAGCTCGGTGATCACCCTGCGGCGCAGCTGGTGGACGTTGAACTCGCTGGTGTCGATGACGATGTCGGCCAGCGCGCGCAGCGGCTTGAGCACCTGCCGCTCCAGGGCGATGGCATCGGCGAGGGCCAGGCCGGCGTGGCTGAGCGGATGCCGGCGCCGGGTGTCGGCGTAGCGCCTGAGCAGCACCGCGTCCGAGGCCTCGAAGAACACCAGCCTCGGATCGAAGCCGAGCCCCGCGACCGCGGACAGCCACTCCGGGATGTTGGCCAGGTCGCGGTGGCGGTTGCGCACGTCGATGCCGACCGCGAGCTTCTGCGGCGAGCCGTCGCCGGCACCGAGGCTGCGCACGAAGTGCGGCAGCAGGTCCGCGGGCAGGTTGTCGGTGCAGTAGAAGCCCAGGTCCTCGAACGTGTTGAGCGCCACCGATTTGCCGCTGCCGGACATGCCGGTGACGATCAACAGCGTCGGCGCGGGTGTCGGCGCGGCGCTCATGGCGCCCCCCGCTCGAGGAAGTGCGAATGCCGCGCCAGGAACGCCGCCGCCGGGTCGACCCCCTTGGCGCGCAGGATATGGGTACGGGTCGCGGCCTCGGTCAGCACCGCCAGGTTGCGGCCGGGCATCACCGGCAAAGTGATCATCGGCACTTCCAGGTCCAGCACCGGGCGCGAGCCGAGGTCGCCGGTCAGGCGTTCCATGCCGCCGTTGTCGGGCCGCGGCTCGTCGTGGTCGGGCTTGGCCAGGTGCACGATCAGTCGCAGGTACTTGTTGCGCTTGACCGCGGTGTCGCCGAACATCTCGCGGATGTTGAGCACCCCCAGGCCGCGTAGTTCCAGCAGGTCCTGGAGCAGCTCGGGGCAGGTGCCGTCGAGCACGTCGGGGGCGATCTGGGTGAACTCCGGCGCATCGTCCGCCACCAGGCGATGGCCGCGGGTGATGAGCTCGAGCGCGAGCTCGCTCTTGCCCGAGCCGGACTCGCCGGTGATCAGCACGCCGATCGAGTAGATCTCCATGAACACGCCATGCAGGGTGACCCGCGGCGCCAGCGCCCGCGCCAGGTGGTACTGCAGGTGGTTGAGCAGCTCGTGACCGCGGCGCGGGGAGGTCCACAGCGGGATCTCCGAGTCCTCGGCCATCTCGCGCAGGTCCTCGGGGCAGTTCTGGTTCTTGCTGATCACCAGCGCCAGCGGCCGGAACTGCATGATCTTCTCGATCGTCTCCCAGCGCTGGCGCGCGTCCAGCGCATCCAGCCACGCCAGCTCCTCGGTGCCGAGGATCTGCACCTTGTTGGGATAGATGATGTTGAGATAGCCGGCCAGCGACGGCCGCCGGGCGACGGTCTCCACCGCCTCGATCACCCGGGCCTGACCTTGCTGGCCGGCCAGCCAGCGCAGCTCGAGCCGTTCCTGCTGGTGGTCGAACAAGTCCTGCGCGGTGATGCTGGCGTTCATCGCGGCGTCTCCCCCCGGGTGCGGTTCACGCTGCGCGCCGCCAGGCGTCGCCGAGCAGGACGGTGCGCAGCGCATCGACGTCCTCGCAGGCGCGCAGGCGCCCGCGAAAGCCGGGGTCGGCGAAACAGCCGGCAAGGTCCGCCAGGACCTGCAGGTGGTCCTGGGGGTGGTCGTCGGGCACGCGCATCGCGAACACCAGGTCGACCGGCTCGCCATCGCAAGCGTCGAACCCCGCCGGCGCGGACAGTTTCAGGAACGCGGCCGTCGGTGCGCGGCCGCCGCGTACGTGCGGGATCGCCACGCCGTGGCCGATTCCGGTGCTGCACTGCGCCTCGCGGGCGTGCAGCATCGCACCGATCCGCCCGGCATCGGCCGGATCGGTGCCGAGCAGGCGCGCGACGGCATCGAGCACGGCCTCGCGCGAGGCCGGTCCGGCCAGGATCGCGATCCGCTCGGCTGCGAGGAGGTCGGTGCAGGGCATCGCCGGTGCAGGCGGGTTCCGGGAGCGGGCCCGGGCTCAGCCGAAGCTGCCGTCGCGGACCGGGTTCTGGCCGCGATGGTGGTCGACCATGCGGTCCTTGTGCTTGACCAGCAGGCGGTCCAGCTTGTCGGCCAGCAGGTCGATCGCGGCGTACATGTCGACCGCGCTGGCGTCGGCATGCAGGGTACGGCCGGGAAGGGTCACCGTGGCCTCGGCCTTGTGCTGGGGCTTGTCTAGCCCGAGCTGGATGCGCACGTCGAAGGGCCGCTCGAAATGGCGCGACAGCCGCTCCAGCTTGCTGTCGACGTAGTCGCGCAGGGCGGGCGTGACCTCGATCTCATGGCCGTGGGTTTCGGTGCGCATCGGCGATCCTCCTGAATGGGTGGGTGCGGACTGCGTCGCGCGCTGGCCTGACGCGGCGGTCGGGGACAGGGTACCCGAAGGCGGGTGGGGGGCAAACGCGCGGTGCACGGGGTTCGACCGCCGCCGCGGTAGGCAGTTCAACCCAGCCGCACGCGGTCATGGGAGGAGGGGATGTTCATCGCCTCGCGGTACTTGGTCACCGTCCGCCGCGCCACCGCAACCCCGGCCGCCTTCAGCGCCTCGGCCAGGCGCGCGTCGGACAGCGGCTTGCGCGGGTTCTCGCCGTCCACCAGGCCGCGGATCATCTGCTGGATGGCGGTGCTGGAGGCCTGGCCGCCGCCGTCGGTGCCCACCCCGGAGGCGAAGAACTGGCGCAGCGGCAGGGTGCCCCGGGGCGTGTGCACGTACTTGCGCGCGATCGCGCGCGAGACGGTGGACTCGTGCATGCCGATCTCGGCGGCGACCTCGCGCAGGGTCAGCGGACGCAGCGCCTGGGGACCGAACTCGAGGAACCCGGACTGCTGCCGTACCAGGCAGCGCACCACCTTGAGCAGGGTCTCGCCGCGGGCCTGCACGTTCTTGAGCAGCCAGCGCGCCTCCTGCAGGCGGCCGCGCAGGTAGCCGGCGTCGGCCTCGCTGGCGTGGCGGATCATGCCCTCGTAGCCGCGGTGGATGGTGAGCCGCGAATGCGGGCCACCGACCAGGGCGACCTTCCACACCCCCTGGTGGCGCTCGATCGCGCAGTCCGGCGCCACGTAGGTATCGCTGGCCACGCCGCCGATCTGCGCGCCGGGGCGCGGGTCGAGCGAGCGCAACAGCTGCAGCGCGGTATCGGCGTGACAGGGCTCGCAGTGCAGCGCCTCGGCCAGGCCCTGGGGGCCGATCCGCGGCAGGTCCTCGATCAGCTCGTCGACGATCCGGCCGGCCAGCTCCCGCCCCGGGGCGTCGGCGGGCAGGGCGTCGAGCTGCAGGCGCAGGCATTCGCGCAGGTCGCGCGCGCCGACGCCGGCCGGGTCCAGCCGCTGGATCTGGCGCAGTACCGCGAGGATCTCGGCGCTGCCGCACTCGATCTCCGGCTGCAGGGTCTCGGCGATGTCGTCGAAGGACGCGCGCAGGTAGCCGTCGTCGTCGATCGCGTCGATCAGCGCCTCGCCGATGCCGCGATCGCGCGGCGACAGGTGGCTCAGGTGCAGCTGCCAGGACAGGTGCTCGCGCAGGCTCTCGATCTGCACCAGCCGCTCGGTGGGGTCGCCGTCCTCGTCGCCGCCGGGGCCGGAGCCCGCGCCGGCACCGCCGTACCAGGACTCGTCCGCCTCCCAGCGCTCGGGCGCCTCGGGCTCGCTGCCGCGCGGTTCATCGCCGGGGCTGGCGCCGTCGTCCTGGCGGGGCGCCTGCAAGGGGGCGTCCTCCTGCCAGTCCAGCAGCGGGTTGCTCTCCACCGCGGTGGCGATCTCGGCTTCCAGCTCCAGCGCCGAGAGCTGCAGCAGGTGCAGGGCCTGGCGCAGCTGCGGGGTCAGGACGAGGTGCTGTCCGAGCGATGTCTGCAGGCGTGGTTTCATCATCCCCAACGACGAACGGCCGGCGGTACCCGGGCAGGACAGCAGTGCGCTGGCATGCCCGGGCATCCATGGCGGAGACGGGCGCCGGAGCTAGAGGCGGAACGATTCGCCCAGATAGACCCTGCGCACGTCGGGATTGGCCAGCAGCGCATCCGGAGCCCCCTGCGCGAGCACGCTGCCTTCGTTGAGGATATACGCGCGGTCGCAAATGCCCAAGGTCTCGCGCACGTTGTGGTCGGTGATGAGCACGCCGATGCCGCGGTCCTTCAGATGACGAATGATGCGCTGGATCTCGCCGACCGAGATCGGGTCGACGCCCGCGAACGGCTCGTCGAGCAGCATCAGCCTGGGGCGTGCCGCCAGCGCGCGGGCGATCTCCACCCGGCGGCGCTCGCCGCCCGAGAGGCTGGCACCGATCTGGTCGGCGACGTGGGTGACCTGCAGCTCGTCCAGCAGGCTCTCCAGCTCGGATTCGCGGGCCTTGCGGTCGAGTCCTTCGCGCAGCTCGAGCACCAGGCGGATGTTGTCGGCCACGCTCAGCTTGCGGAACACCGACGGTTCCTGCGGCAGGTAGCCGACCCCGAGCCGGGCGCGCCGGTACATCGGATGGGCGGTGATGTCGTGGCCGTCCAGCACGATGCGCCCGGCATCGGCGGGCACCAGACCGACGATCATGTAGAAGCAGGTGGTCTTGCCGGCGCCGTTGGGGCCCAGCAGCCCCACCACCTCCCCGGCATCCAGGGTCAGGCCGAAGTCGCGCACCACCTCGCGGGCGCGGTAGCGCTTGCGCAGACCTTCCGCGACCAGCATCAGTCGCCGTCCTGCGGCGCGGCGTTGCGGGGCTCGAAACGCATCTGTACGCGGCCGGCGTCGTCGCCGCCGCTCTCCACGCGCCCGGTCTGCATGTTGTAGACGATGCGCTGGCTCTTCATCGAGCCGCGCGGCTGCTCGACGAAGGCATCGCCGGTGAGGGTGACGACCTCGGTGCGCATGTCGTAGTCGATCCTGCGGGCGCGGGCGGTCATGGGCGCGCCGTCGTCCATCTCCTGGCGCATCACCGCCGGCGCGCCGGTGAGCACCGCACGGGTGATGTCGCCGCCGCGCGAGTGGATGTCGGCGCGGTCGGCACGGATGTCCAGCGTGCCCTGGGTGATCGTCACCCCGCGCGAGAGCACCGTCGGGGCGCTGTCGTCGAACACCCCCTCGTGCCTGCCGGCATCGATGTCCATGGGCTGGTTGCGGTCGGACTTGCGCGCCTCCGCGGCCGGGGGCGACAGCGCCAGGGCGGTGGCGAGGGCCAGCAGTGCACTAGCGGCGCGTGGGGACATGGCGTTGCTTCACTTCCGAGTTGAAGGTGTACCGCTTGCTGGACAGGTCGACTTCCATGCCGCGGCCCTCGATTGTAGAACCCGGCTGGGTCACGGTCACCCGCTCGTCGCTGCGCGCGATGTTCCGTTCGGGGTAGAGGGTCATTTGCTCGGTATTCATCGTCACCGGGCGCGGGTCGTCCTCGGGGCCGTCCACGCGGACGTCGCCGCGCAGCTGCAGCTCGTCGTGGCCGGCGGCGACCAGGCCGGTGCGCGCGCGCGCCTGCCAATAGCGGCCCTCGCGATCGGGGACCAGGAACAGCGGCGTCTCGATGGCGATGGTGCGGTCCTGCGGATGCTGCTCGAGCCGCGGCGCCCGCAGCGTGAACGATTCGTTGCCCTCTCCGCTGAGCGCGGTCAGCTCGAAATCGCCGAGCACGTAGTCGGAGCGGGTATCGTCTGCGACGGCCCGCACCGGCTCGACGCGCTGGCGCCAGGCCGACCAGCCCGAGACGATCGCCGCCACCAGCAGCGTCAGGGTGAGTGCCAGGCGCCAGTTCATGGCGTCGCCTCCGCAGCCAGCAACGCGTCCAACCGGCCCTGGGCGGCGAGCAGCAGATCGCACAACTCCCGGGCGGCGCCCTCGCCCCCGCGTGCGGCGGTGCGCCAGTGGGCGTGCGCCGCGGCCCAGGCATGGGCGTTGGCCGGTGCCACCGCCAGCCCGGCGACGCGCATCGGCGCCAGGTCCGGCAGGTCGTCGCCCATGAAGGCGACCGCATCGCGTTCCAGTCCATGCGCGGCGCGGATCTGGTCGAACCTCGCCAGCTTGTCGCCGACCGCGCAGTGGGCCTGCACGCCCAGCTCGGCGGCGCGGCGCTCCACGGCGGCGCTGGCGCGCGCGGTGACCAGGGCGACCTCGATGCCGGCCCGCCGCAGCAGCACCAGCCCCTGGCCGTCGTGGACGTGGAAGGCCTTCATCTCGCCGCCCTCGGCATCGAACAGCAGCCTGCCGTCGGTGAGCGTGCCGTCGACGTCGAAGCACGCCAGCCGGATCTTCGCGGCGCGGGCGAGCACGTCGTCGGGATAGGCGGCGAGGGCGGTCATCGGCTGCGGGTCCGCTTCGGGCGAGGGTCCTGCCATCAGACGACGCGGGCGCGCAACAGGTCGTGAATGTTGAGCGCGCCGACCACGCGGCGCTCGCCGTCGACCACCAGCAGGCCGTTGATCTTGTGGGTCTCCATCAGCCGCGCAGCCTCCACCGCCAGCGCGTCGCTACCGATGGTGATCGGGTTGCGCGTCATGATGTCGACGATGCGGGTGGCGCGTACGTCGATACGTTCGTCGGCGAGCATGCGACGCAGGTCGCCGTCGGTGAAGAGGCCCGCCAGGCGGCCTTCGCCGTCGACCACGGCGGTCATGCCCAGGCGCTTGCGGCTCATTTCCAGCAGCACGTCGCCGAGGCTGGCGTCCTCGGCCACCCGCGGGGTCGCCTCGCCGGTGTGCATGACGTCGGCGATATGCAGCAGCAGGCGGCGGCCGAGCGCTCCGGCGGGATGCGAGCGGGCGAAATCGTCCGCGGTGAATCCGCGCGCCTCGAGCAGCGCGACCGCCAGCGCGTCGCCGGCGGCGAGGGTGGTGGTGGTGCTTGCGGTGGGCGCCAGGTGAAGCGGGCAGGCCTCCTCGGGCACGCTGACGTCCAGATGCACGTCGGCCTCGCGCGCCAGAGTGGACTGCACGCGTCCCGTCATGGCGATCAGCGGGTTGCCCTGGCGCCTGAGCACCGGCAGCAGCATCAGGATCTCGTCGGATTCGCCGGAGTACGAGAGCGCCAGCACCGCGTCGGCATCGGTGATCATGCCCAGGTCGCCGTGGCCCGCCTCTCCAGGGTGCACGTAGAAGGCCGGGGTGCCGGTGGAGGCGAAGGTGGCGGCGATCTTGCGGGCGATGTGCCCGGACTTGCCCATGCCGGTGCAGACCACCCGCCCCTTGCAGGCCAGGATCAGGCGGCAAGCGGCGCTGAAGGCGCCGTCGATGCGCCCGCCGAGGGCCTGCAGGGCGCGGGTCTCGATCTCGATCACGCGGCGGCCGCTGGCGGCGAAATCGGCGCCGGGGTCGGGGGGCTTGGGGGCTTCGGCCATTTCTAAGCGTGGGCCTTTCCGTTAGGCTAAGCGGTTCATTTTATGCCTTTCGCGCCCGCGCGGCCCGCGTTCCCGGAAAATGCCGGTCCGCGGGCTCAGGCGGGCTTAAGCAGGAGTCCCACGGGTTTGGATGCGCAGACGATTCGCCAGCTGATCGAGCAGGGCCTGCCGGGCGCGCGGGTCGAGGTGCAGGGCGAGGACGGGGTCCACTTCGAGGCCCTGGTGGTGTCGGACGCCTTCGCCGGCAGACTGCCGCTGGCCCGTCACCGGATGGTGTACGCCACCCTGGGCGAACTGATGGGCGGCGAGATCCATGCCCTGGCGCTACGAACCTTGACCCCGGAGGAGCAGGGCTGAGGCACTGCCGTCCGGGCGCGAGTGCCCGGGCCGTCGGCGCATCGGCTCCATGACCATGCAGAAGATCGTCGTTGCGGGTGGGCGCGCGCTGGAGGGCGAGGTCGCGGTGTCCGGCGCCAAGAACGCGGTGCTGCCGATCCTGTTCGCCAGCCTGCTGGCCGACGGGCCCGTGGAGATCGGCAACGTCCCCAACCTGCGCGACGTGCTCACCACGGCGCGGCTGCTGGCCGAGCTCGGCGCCGGCGTGCGCCACGATGCCGAGGCCGGCCGCTTCGCCATCGACCCGCGCAGCGTACGCCACCATGTCGCTCCCTACGAACTGGTGCGCACCATGCGCGCCTCGGTGCTGGTGCTGGGCCCGCTGCTGGCCAGGCACGGCGCCGCCGAGGTCTCGCTGCCGGGCGGCTGCGCGATCGGTTCGCGCCCCGTCGACCTGCACATCGCCGCGATGCGCGCGCTCGGCGCCGAGGTCGAGGTCGAGCACGGCTACATCAAGGCACGGGCCGGCCGGCTGCGCGGCGCGCGTATCGCCTTCGAGACGGTGAGCGTGGGCGCCACCGAGAACGCCCTGGCCGCGGCCACCCTGGCCAGCGGCACCACGGTCATCGACAACGCCGCCTGCGAGCCCGAGATCGTCGACCTGGCGGAGTGCCTGGCGGCGCTGGGCGCCGACATCGAGGGTGCCGGCACGCCGCGGGTCGTGGTGCGCGGCGTGGAGCGCCTTCAGGGCGGCGCGCATCGCGTGCTCCCCGATCGCATCGAGACCGGGACCTTCCTGGTGGCCGCGGCGATGACCGGCGGCTGCGTGACCGCCACCGGCGCGCGTGCCGAGACCCTCGCCGCGGTGCTGGAGAAGCTGCGGGAAGCCGGAGTCTCGATCGAGGTCGACGGCGACCGCATCCGCGCCGACATGCGCGGCCGACGTCCGCGCGCGGTGGACGTGACCACGGCGCCCCATCCCGGCTTTCCGACCGACATGCAGGCGCAGCTGATGGCGATGAACTGCATCGCCGAGGGCCGCGCGACGATCGACGAGACGATCTTCGAGAACCGCTTCATGCACGTCAACGAGCTGCTGCGGCTCGGCGCCGACATCGCCGTCGACGGCGGGCGTGCAACGGTCAGCGGCGTCGAGCGCCTGAGCGGCGCCCCGGTGATGGCCACCGACCTGCGCGCCTCGGCGTCGCTGGTGCTGGCCGGGCTGGTCGCCGAGGGGGAGACCACGATCGACCGTATCTATCATCTCGACCGCGGTTACGACGGCCTCGAACGCAAGCTGTCGGCGCTGGGCGCCGACATCCGCCGCGTCGACTGAGCATCGCTGGGGTTCTACGAGCTTCCTTCCCCTGGGCGGGGGAGCAGCGGAGCGAGCTCCGCTCTACTGGATCGACTGCAGTTGCAGGTCGATGTGGTCGCGGCCCCGGCGCTGCTGCAGGATGCGCGCCGGTACCGGCATGCCGTCGACGATCCAGGCGGTGATCTTGCGGCTGCCGTCCTCGCGGACCACGCGCGTGGCCTGCTTCGATTCGCCGGCGACGTCGATCGATTCGGTGCCGTCGACCCTGAACTTCTGCGGCTTGGCGCGCCCGTCCTCGACCAGGCGATACTCCAGCGGCTCGCCGGCGGCCACGTCGCGAACCAGCGCCAGGTTCATCAGCATGCCGTCCATGTCGCCGGCACGCAGCACGACCGGTCCGGCCTCGTCCTCGTCGACGTCGCCGCTCCAGCGCGCCTCGCCCTTGTTCCAGTCGTAGGTGGCCTCGACGCTGCGCTTCTTCACCAGCATCGCCGCCAGTCCGGATTCGCCGGCCTGGGAGTCGCTGCTGCTGACCGGGCGCCAGCGGCCGCCGTGCTCCTCGAAGGTGGTGCTCTGGGACAGCCGGGCGCCCATGCCCGTCACGTCCAGGCTGTAGCGCCAGCGGCCCGCGCCGGCCGGCTGCAGGGTCATCCTGCCGTTGCCCTGCATGCCCATGTAGTTGGCGCGGTACTGGGCGGAGAACGGTTCCACCGCCCAGCCGGCGGTGCTGGCCAGGCAGAGGGCCGTCGCGAACATCAGCCTCCGGGCCATCGCCAGGGACGGGTTGGAGCGGTGCTTGCCCATGTTCATTCGACTCCTTGGTATTCGATCAGGCGCAGGTCGACGCCGTCGCCGTCCGCGTCGCGCTGCAGGATGCGGATCGGGGTGGGGACGCCGTTCGCCACCCAGACCAGCGTCTCATCGTCGCCATCGTCGACCCGTGAAACGCGCAGCGCGCTGTAGCTCAGGTCGCCGACTTCGATGATCTCGGCCTCGTCGGCGACACGATAGACGTGTTCGCGGGTGCGGCCGTTGTCGACGAAACGGTAGTTCAGGGTCTGGCCGGGTTCGGCGTCGCGGATGATCGCCAGGTTGATCAGCAGCGCGCTCAGGTCGCCCTCGCGCAGCGGCACGGGATCGCGACGGCGCTTGCTGACGTCGCCGCTCCACTGCGCGGCGCCGGCGTCCCAGTCGTAGACGCCGTCGATCTGGCGGCCGAAGAACAGGGCCTTGCGCACAGTGCGCTGGGTGAGCGGGCGGTAGCGTTCGCCATCGGCGGAGACGTCGAAGACCGTGCTCTGACCCATGTTGAGCCGCGCCAGTCCCACCAGGCCGCGGCGGCCGCGGATATCCAGGTCCACTTCCCAGCGCGAGCCGTCGAGATGGTCGACCCGCATGGTGGCGTCGCCGGCATGGCGGCCCTCGTACCAGGCGTCGTAGGTGGCGACGAACGGCTCCAGGGCCGCCGCGCGCGCCTGGGGCGTCCAGGCGCACAGCAGCGCGACGAGGCAGAGCGGGAGCGCGAAGGTCTTCATCGGGGCGCCATCATGCAAAGCGGTTGTTGGATGCCAGCTGAAGCGGTGCCGCCAGGGCGCGGCCGTCGAGATGAATCCGGCGTTCATGCAGGACGACCCGCCCGGCCGCGAGCAGGCGCACCGTTTCCACCAGCAGCGGATGCTCGCGTGCCAGCACCCGCGTCCCGAGCGTCGCTGCATCGTCGCCCGCGAGCACCGGCACGCGCGCCTGGGAGACCACCGGGCCGCCATCGAGGTCGGCGGTCACGAAGTGGATGCTGGCGCCGTGCTCGCGCGCGCCGGCCTCGAGCGCGCGACGGTGCGTGCGCAGGCCCTTGAATGCGGGCAGCAGCGAGGGGTGGATGTTGACCAGCCGCCCGGCGCGCGCCTCCACCGGCGCGGCGCCCAGCAGGCGCATGTAGCCGGCGCAGACCACCAGGTCCGGCGCGGCGGCGTCGATCTGCGCGAACAGCTCCAGGTCGAAGGCCGCGCGCGACGGGAACGCGCCGGGGTCGAGGGCCAGCGCGGGGATCCCGGCCCCCCGCGCGCGTTCCAGGGCGAGGGCATCGGCGCGGTCGGAGAACACGCCCACCAGGGTCGCGGGCAGCGCCTGCGAAGCGGCGGCGTCGATCAACGCCTGCAGGTTGCTGCCGCGTCCCGAGGCGAGCACGGCGATGCGATACGGCCGGGCCGCCGGGTCCGGGGCACGGGGGGCGGCCAAGTGCGGTCTCAGCCGATGCGGACGCGTTCGCCGCCGTCGCCGGCCACCACCGTGCCGATCCGCCAGTGCGTCAGCGGTTGCGCGTCCAGCGCCGCTTCCACCGCGGTCACGCGGTCCCGGGCCACCGCCAGCACGAAGCCGATGCCGCAGTTGAAGGTGCGCCACATCTCCTCGCGCGCCACCGCGCCCTCGCGCTGCAGCCAGTCGAAGACCGGCGGCTGCGGCCAGGCCGACGCGTCGATCTCCAGGCCCAGGCCGTCGGGGATCACCCGGATGACGTTCTCGCTCAGGCCGCCGCCGGTGATGTGCGCCATGGCGTGGACCGCGTCGCCGGCCTCGCCGGCCAGCAGCGCCAGCATCGGCTTGACGTAGATCGCGGTCGGCGCCATCAGCGCCTCGATCAGGCGCGTGCCTCCGAGCTCGAGATCGGCGGGACGGCCGGCGCGATCGAAGATCCGCCGCACCAGCGAATAGCCGTTGGAATGCGGACCGCTGGAGGCGATGCCGAGCAGGACGTCGTCCGCGCGGACCCGGGTGCCATCGAGCAGTGCCGACTTCTCCACCGCGCCGACGCAGAAGCCGGCAAGGTCGTACTCGCCGGGAGCGTACATGTCGGGCATTTCGGCGGTCTCGCCGCCGATCAGCGCGCAGCCGGCGAGTTCGCAGCCGCGGGCGATCCCGCCGACGACGGTGGCGGCGGTGTCGACGTCGAGCCTGCCGGTGGCGAAGTAGTCGAGGAAGAACAGCGGCTCGGCGCCCTGCACCAGGATGTCGTTGACGCACATCGCCACCAGGTCGATGCCGATGCCGTCGTGGCGGCCGAACTGCTGCGCCAGCTTGAGTTTGGTGCCGACGCCGTCGGTACCCGACACCAGCACCGGCTCGCGATAGCGCCCGGAAAGGTCGAACAGCGCACCGAACCCTCCCAGCCCGCCCATCACCCCGGGGCGCAGCGTGCGTCGGACCAGCGGCTTGATCCTCTCGACGAAGGCGTTGCCGGCATCGATGTCGACGCCGGCGTCGCGGTAGGTCAGCGGGGCGGGTGTGGTCACGGGCGCGGACGGTCGGGAACGAGCACGGATTCTAGCAGGGGGCGACCGGCAGCCGGCCCCTCGCGGACCCACCGACGGCGCCGGTTGCCGGGGCGAGGACCGAAACGGTTGCCGTCTTTGTGGCACCATTCCGCCGTTGTCGCCCCACGAAGGACGAGGAATGCCGCAAGCGAAACGGGTAGCGTGGTTGACCGGCTGGCTGCTGCTGGCCTGGCTGGCGCTCGCCGGGCAGGCCGCTGCCCAGCGCGTGGAGGGCGACACCGCGCGGGGCCAGGGCATGTACGAGGCCGAAGTGCCGGTCAAGGGACAGCAGGAGGCCGAGCGCAGGACCGGGTTCGCGCGCGCGCTGGCGCAGGTACTCGGCAAGATCTCGGGAGATCGCGCCGCAGCCAGCCGCCCCGGAGTGGCGCAGGAGCTGCGCCGCGCCGAGAGCTATGTCGAACACTACGACTACCGCCAGGACGAGGGCGTGGCCGCCAGCGGGGCGCCGAGCTTCCAGACCACCCTGGTGGTGCGATTCGACGAGGCGGCGGTGGAGGCGGTGGCGGCCGCGCTCGGCCTGCCGGTCTGGCCGGAGCCGCGGCCGAAGCCGGTGCTGTGGCTGGCGATCGACGACGGCAACGGCGCCCGCCTGGTCAACCTCAACCAGAACAACGTGGTGCGTCCGATCCTCGACCGCGCCCGGCAGCGCGGCTACCAGCTCGGCCTGCCGCGCGGCAGCGCCGCCGAGCAGGCCGCGGTCGGCGCGATCTGGCGCGGCGACAGCGCCGCGGTGGCGCAGCTGTCGGCGCGCTACAACCCGCCGATGCAACTGGTCGGCAAGCTCTATCGTCGCCAGGGCGGCTGGAAGGCCGACTGGACCTTCGTCGACAACGGCCGGGTGCTCTCGCAATGGTCGAGCGAGGACGCCAGTGCGCGGACCGCGATGGCCGCAGGCGCCGACGGCGCTGCCGACGCCCTGGTCAAGCGCTACGCACGCGCCGCCGAGACCGGGCCCTCGGGCCGCTACCGCATCCTCTTCGTCGGCATCGACAGCAGCGACGACTTCATCCGCCTGTCCGGCCACCTGCAGGGCCTGTCGGTGGTGCGCGGCATCACCCCGCTGCGGGCGACCGCCGAGGGGCTGGAACTCGAGCTCGAGCTGCTGACCGGCCTGTCGGGCTTCCGCCGTCTGGCCGGCAGCGAAGTGCTGATCGAGGTCGAGACGCCGCTCGATACCGGGACCCCGATCTTCCGGCTGCTGCGGTGAGTGCCGTGACCGAGCGCGCCAACGCGGAGATCGCGCTGTTCCTCAAGCGGCTGCAGTGGGGATTGGTGCTGGCGGTGGTGTTCTGGCTGCTGTGGGCGCTGGGGCCGATCCTGACGCCGTTCGTGCTGGCGGCGCTGCTGGGCTGGCTCGGCGACCCGCTGGTCGACCGCCTGGAGCAGCGCGGCCGCTCGCGCACGGTGGCGGTGACCCTGGTGTTCGTGGTGATGGTGCTGCTGCTGGTGCTGGCGCTGTTGATCCTGGTGCCCATGGTGGAATCGCAGATCGTCACCCTGATCGACAGCCTGCCCACCTATCGCGAGTGGTTCCTGCAGACGGCGCTCCCCTGGGTGGAGGGGCGGACCGGGATCTCGATCGCGAGCTGGCTCGACCCGCAGCAGCTGATCGACCTGGTCCGCGAACACTGGCAACAGGCCGGCGGCGTCGCCGCCACGTTCTTCGGCTACGTGCAGCGCTCGGGCTTCGCGTTCATCGCCTGGATCGTCAACCTGGTGCTGCTGCCGATCCTGACGTTCTACTTCCTGCGCGACTGGGACAAACTGGTGGAGCGCGTGGCCGCGCTGGTGCCGCGCGACCACCTGGCCACGGTGACACGGCTGGCGCGCGAGTCCAACGACGTGCTCGGCGGATTCCTGCGCGGCCAGTTCATGGTGATGCTGGCGCAGGGCGCGTTCTATGCCATCGGCCTGCAGGCGATCGGCCTGCGGCTCGGGATCCTGGTCGGCCTGATCGCCGGGCTGATCAGTTTCGTGCCGTATCTGGGCGCCGCCGTCGGTGCGGTGCTGATGCTGCTGGCTGCGGTGGTGCAGGAGCAGGGCATCGACTGGCAGCTGCTGATCCTCGGCGGCGTGGTGTTCACGGCCGGCCAGCTGCTGGAGAGCTACGTGCTCACGCCGCGGCTGGTGGGCGACCGCATCGGCCTGCATCCGGTGGCGGTGATCTTCGCGGTGATGGCGGGCGGCCAGCTGTTCGGCTTCCTGGGGATGCTGCTGGCGCTGCCGGTGGCGGCGATCGCCAACGTGATGATCAGCTTCGCCCAGGAGCGCTACCGGCAGAGCCGGCTGTACGCCGGCGCGCCCGCCGGGCTGGTGATCGGCGAGCAGGTGGTCCAGACCGATGCAGCGCGCCGGGAGCCGCCGCCGGCGTGAGTGGCGACCGGCAAGCCACCGGCGGCGGCCAGTTGCCGCTGGCGCTGCGCTGCCCGCCGGACCAGCGCTTCGAGGCCTTCGTCGGCGCGGCGCCGGACGTGCTGCCGCAATTGCGCGCGCTGGCGACGGTGCCGGGCGCGGACTGGTGCCATCTGTCCGGCGCCGCGGCGACCGGAAAGACGCATCTGTCGCTCGCGACCTGCGCCGAGGCGGAGGCGCACGGGCACCGCGCTGCGTACCTGCCGCTGGCCAGCGCCAGGGGCCGGCTTGCCGACGCCCTGCAGTCGCTGCACGAGTACGACCTGATCGCGCTCGACGGGCTGGAAGCCGTTGCCGGCGGCCGAGACGACGAGGTGGCGCTGTTCGACTTCCACAACCGCGCCCGCGCCGCCGGCAAGGCGGTGCTGTACGCCGCGCGCGGGCTGCCGGCGGACCTGCCGCTGGTGTTGCCCGACCTGCGCTCGCGCCTGTCGCAGTGCGTGCGCATCGCCCTGGCGCCGCTCGATGAGGCCGGCCGCCGCGCGGTGCTGCGGCTGCGCGCGCAGCGGCGCGGGCTCGGCCTCGACGAGGCCGCGCTGGACTGGCTGCTCAGGCGGGTCGGACGCGACCTGGCGACACTGACCGGGCTGCTCGACCGTCTCGACCGCGCCTCGCTGGCGGCGCAGCGGCGCCTGACGGTACCGTTCCTGCGCGAAGTCCTGGACGTGGACGGGCGCGGCCCGGGCCGGGGCGGGTGATGCGGCCGCGGCCGCCGGCGTCAGCCCTGGGGTTGCGCCAGGCTTCGGTCCAGCTCGGCCAGCCGCTGCGGGGTGCCGACGTCGGTCCAGCGTCCTCGGTGGTGTTCCCCCGTGACCTGGCCTTCGGCCATGGCCGCGCGCAGCAGCGGCGCCAGCCTGAAGCGCGGAGGCTCGGCCTCGGCGCCCGGGGCCGAGCCGATGATTCGGCGCCAGTCGTCGAACAGCGAGGCGCGATACACGCCGATGCCGGCGAAGGTCAGCCGTTGCGATCCGTCATCGTAGACGTCGCCATCCACGGCCAGGCGGAAGTCGCCCTGCGGGTGGTGCGGGGGGTTGTCGACCAGCACCAGGTGCGCGTCGCCGGCCGGCTGCGCCGGCAGCCGGGCGAGATCGAAATCGGTCCAGACGTCGCCGTTGAGGGCGATGAAGGGCTCGTTGCCGAGCAGCGGCAGCGCGTGCCACAGGCCGCCGCCGGTTTCGAGCGGGGTGTCGCCTTCGTGCGAATAGCGGATGCGCAGGTTCCACGGGGTGCCGTCGCCCAGCGCCTTGGGGAACTGTCTGGCGAGCCAGGAGGTGTTGATCACCACGTCGCGCACGCCGCGGGCGGCGAGGCGTTCGAGATGCCAGACGATCAGCGGCTTGCCGCCGGCCGCGAGCAGCGCCTTGGGCGTGTGTTCGGTCAGCGGCCGCATGCGCTCGCCGAGCCCGGCCGCGAGGATGAGCGCCTTCATGGGCGCGGACGTCGCGCGAGAATGCGCACGCGGCCGCGGGCCGGTGCGGGCGCCTCGGGCGCGTCGCGAAGCGGGATGGCCGCCGGCTGAACCGATTGGTTGGCGTTCTGCATGCGGTCCCTCCGGTGGCGCCGGCCTCTTGCGGACCACAGGGTAAACTCCCCGGCCTGTCGCAGGCGAGAAGACGATGAGCGAACTCCAGGTAGTGCTGCTCTCCGGCGGTGCGGGAACGCGGTTGTGGCCACTGTCGCGCGAGGCCTACCCCAAGCAGTTCCTGCCGCTGGCCGGCGAGGCGACGATGCTGCAGGACACCTGGCTGCGGGTGCGGGAGCTGTCGGGCATGCCACCGCTGGTGGTCGCCAACGAGGAGCACCGGTTCCTGGCCGCGGAGCAGCTGCGCCAGGTGGGCGTGGAGGGGGCGGAAATCCTGCTGGAGCCGACCGGACGCAACACCGCTCCTGCGATCGCCGCCGCTGCGTTGCAGGCGATGGCCGCGGGGAAGGATCCGCTGCTGCTGGTGCTGCCCTCCGACCATGTGGTGCGCGACGTCGGCGCGTTCCGGGGCGCGGTGCGCGAGGCCATCCCCGCGGCCGAGGGGGGGGCGCTAATCACTTTCGGCATCGTCGCCGCTGCGCCGGAGACCGGCTTCGGCTATATCCAGGCAGCGGCGGGCGAGGGTGTGCGTGCGGTGCGCCGTTTCGTCGAGAAACCCGATGCGGCCACGGCGCAGGGCTATGTGGCGGGCGGCGACTACTACTGGAACAGCGGCATGTTCCTGTTTCGCGCCTCGCGCTACCTGGAGGAGCTGGAGCGCTTCGATCCGGACATGGTGCAGGCGGTGCGGCGCGCGTTCGATGGCGCCGCCCGCGACGGCGATTTCATCCGCCTGGAGCGCGAGGCGTTCGCGGCCTCGCCGGCGGATTCGATCGACTACGCGGTGATGGAAAAGACCGACCGGGCCATGGTGCTGCCGGTCGACATCGGCTGGAACGACGTCGGCTCCTGGTCGGCGTTGTGGCAGGTCAGCGAGCAGGATGGCGACGGCAATGCCCACCACGGCGACGTGATCTCGGTCGATACACGCAACAGCTACGCCTACGCGCGGCGGCTGGTGGCCCTGGTGGGGGTCGACGACCTGGTGGTGGTGGAGACCGACGACGCGGTGCTTGTGGCGCGCAAGGATCGGGTGCAGCAGGTGAAGGAGGTGGTGGCGCGGCTGAAGTCCGACGAGCGCAGCCACGCGGTGCTGCACCGCGAGGTGCATCGCCCCTGGGGCAGCTACGATTCGATCGATGCCGACGTCGGGTTCCAGGTCAAGCGCATCAAGGTGAAACCGGGCGGCAGGCTGTCGCTGCAGTCGCACCGGCATCGCGCCGAGCACTGGATCGTGGTGCGCGGCACGGCGCGGGTGACGCGCGACAACGACGTGTTCGAGCTGCATGCGAACCAGTCGACCTACATCCCGCTGGGCGCGAAGCACCGGCTGGAGAATCCGGGGACGGAGGTGCTGGAGCTGATCGAGGTGCAGTCCGGCGATTACCTGGGCGAGGACGACATCGTCCGCTACGACGACGTGTACGGGCGTTCGTAAGGCCGGTTTCGTGGACTCGCGGGGCGGTCCGGTGGAGCTTCGCGGGCGGGCCGGTGCGGCGCCCCGGTGCGGGACACGCCGTGAATCCGACCATGGAGGCTCGTCGACGCCGTCCATGGCGTCGACGGTCCCGCACCGGAGCACCGCACCGGCCCCGGATACGGTGCGGGTGCTCGGATGGCCCCTTGCGGGAGCGACGGTAGTCGCGGGACCCGCTTGCGATGGACGCGGTCCGTGTGCCCGATCGGGGCGCTTGGGCGGCCCGCGGGCGGGCCGGTGCGGCGCCCCGGTGCGGGACACGCCGTGAATCCGTCCATGGAGGCT
>NZ_JACCKA010000078.1:34739-56782 GCF_013425525.1 Luteimonas salinisoli
GCCATCCATGGCGTCGACGGTCCCGCACCGGGGCACCGCACCGGCCCCGGATACTCCGGGTGCCCGTTGCCGGGTGCGCGGGTGGCGGGATGTCCGCGATGGATGGGGTTACGCCGCGACGGCTGCCTTTCCGGTGTCGGTCGTCTCCAGCGAGGCCAGCCATTCGTCGTCCGAGCCCTCGTTGACGTCCTCGAACAGGAACGTCGAGAGATAGCGCTCGCCGGTGTCCGGGAGGGTGGCCAGGATCACCGAGCCTTCCGGCGCGGTTTCGGCCACCTGGAGGGCGGCGGCGACGGTGGCGCCGGCGGAGATGCCGACGAACAGGCCTTCCTCGGCGGCCAGGCGCCGGGCGGTGTCGCGGGCGGTGACGTCGTCGACCGGCAGGCGCTCGTGGTAGACGCTGCGGTCGAGCACCTCGGGCACGAAGTCCGGGGTCCAGCCCTGGATCTTGTGCGGCTGCCACTCCTTGCCGCCGAGCAGGGGCGCACCGGCGGGCTCGGAGGTGACGATGCGCACCTCGGGACGTGCCACGCGCAACACCTGGCCGACGCCGGTCAGGGTGCCGCCGGTGCCCCAGCCGCTGACGAAATAGTCGAGCCGGCGACCGGCGAAGTCGCGCAGGATCTCCGCGGCGGTGGTCTGGCGGTGGTAGGCGGGGTTGGCGGGATTCTCGAACTGCCGCGCCAGGAACCAGCCGTGTCTGTCGGCCAGCTCGGCGGCCTTGCGCACCATGCCGGTGCCGCGTTCGGCGGCGGGGGTGAGGATCACCTTAGCGCCATAGGCGCGCATCAGCTTGCGGCGTTCGATCGAGAACGTCTCGGTCATCACCGCGACGAAGGGGTAGCCGCGCGCCGCGGCCACCATCGCCAGCGCCACGCCGGTATTGCCGGAGGTGGCTTCGACGATGGTCTGGCCGGGCTTGAGCGCGCCGCTGCGCTCGGCGTCGAGCACGATCGCGAGCGCCAGACGGTCCTTGACCGAGCCGCCGGGGTTGAACGATTCGACCTTCGCGTACAAGGAGACGTGCGCGGGCGGCAGGCGGTGCAGCCGCACGACCGGGGTATGGCCGATGGTGTCGAGGATGCTGTCGTGGATCGTCATGTCGGTGTCCTCGCTGGGAGCGGATTGGGGTGGAAGGGCGGGCGGGATGGCCGCGCCGGTCGTAGGCGGCCGGGGAGTCGAACCGCCGTCTGGGGCGGAGCATGCGCGGTCGGGCCGGTCGGCGCCGCGACGGGAGGGGCGTGGCTCATGCGGCGCGCTCCAGCGCCCTGTCCGGTTCCGGCGTGCCTGGCGCAGGCACCGGCCCGCCCGCGCCCGCATGGGGAGAACGGAGCACGGCGGATGCAGCGGACAGCGGCGCGTCGCCGAACCAGTGCAGCGTCTCCGCCAGCGCGGCGACCTCTCCCAGGATCAGCAGCGCCGGCGAGCGCACCGCGTGGCGGCGGGCCAGCGCCGGCAACTCGTGCAACGTACCGGTCACTACGCGCTGTTCCGGCCGCGAACCGTTCTCCACCAGGGCGAAAGGCGTTGCCGGGTCGCGGCCCTCGCCGACCAGGCGCGTGCGCAGCGTGTCGAGCATGGCCACGCCCATGTACACCGCCAGGGTCTGCCGTTCCTGCGCCAGCGCCGGCCAGTCGAGGGTGTCCAGCGAGGCGCTGCAGTGGGCGGTGACCAGGCGCACCGATTGGGCGTGGTCGCGATGGGTCAGCGGCACCCCGGCGTAGGCGGCGCAGGCGACCGCAGCGGTGATGCCCGGCACCACTTCGTAGCCGATGCCGTGGGCGTGCAGCGCTTCGAGTTCCTCGCCGCCGCGGCCGAACACGAACGGGTCGCCGCCCTTGAGCCGGACCACGCGCCTGCCGGCGCGGGCGTGGTCGATCATCAGCGCATGGATGCGCTCCTGGGCGGTGCGATGGTCGCCGGCCTGCTTGCCGACGCTTACCAGCTCGGCGTCGCGGCGCGCCAGCGCAAGCACGCCGTCGCCGACCAGGCGGTCGTGGAGGATCACGTCGGCCTCGTTGAGCAGCCGCAGGGCGCGCAGGGTGAGCAGGCCCGGATCGCCGGGGCCGGCGCCGACCAGGGCCACCGAACCCGCGGGTGCGGCGCTCGTGGGGCCGTCCGGCGCCAGTTCCGCATCGAGCAGAAGTTCGGCCTCGCGATCGCGGCGGCGGCGCAGCAGTCCCTGCAGCGGGCCGGCGAGCAGGCGCGCGAACGCGCGTCGCCGCGCTCCCGGGTCCGGCCAGCGCGCACGGATGCGCCCGCGCTGGCGTGCCAGCAGGGTCGCCAGCGCGGACCAGGAGTCGTCGAGTTGCGTCTCCAGCCGTTCGCGCAGCAGCCGCGCCAGCATCGGCGCGCCGCCACCGCTGGAGATCGCAATCTGCAGCGGTCCGCGCTCGACGCGCGCCGGCACTTGGAACCGGGACAGCGCGGCATCGTCGACCACGTTCACCCAGATGCGCCGCGCCTCCGCGGCGGCCGCGACCTCGCGGTTGACGGCGACCTCGTCGGTGGCGGCGATCGCCAGCCAGGCGTCGTCCAGCCACGACGGCCGGAAGCGGCCCCGCCGGTGCACGATCCGGCCCTCGAGCGCCCAGGCGGACAGGGTGGGTTCGAGTTCCGGTGCGCCGACCACGACGCGCGCGCCGGACTGCAGCAGCGACGCGGCCTTGCGCCGCGCGACGCCGCCGCCGCCGACCACCAGCGCGGTGCGGCCGCGCAGGTCGGCGAACAGGGGGTACAGCGGCGGCGCGGCGTCGAGAGACATGGATGATCGGAACTGCGGACGGTCTCGACGCTAGCGGTGCCGCGGCGGTAGCGGAAATGGCCTGCCGGTCTGGCGACATGCGAATTCGGCATAAGCGCGCGCCGGGCGGCAATGGACAATGCCTGCGAGCGGCGGATAAGCTCGGACATCGCTTCATCGTGATCGAACGATACGGGCGTTTCCCGGTGCGCCTGCCCGGAGCCATGCCATGACCCTCACCCAGCTGCGCTATCTGGTCGCCATCGTCGACGCCGGGCTCAACATCACGCTCGCCGCCGAGCGCGTGCACGCCACCCAGCCGGGGCTGTCCAAGCAACTCCGGCAACTGGAGGACGAGCTCGGCTTCCAGCTGTTCGTGCGCAAGGGGCGCAGCCTGGAGGGCATCGCGCCCGCCGGAGAGCAGGTACTGCAGCACGCGCGCCGGATTCTGGAGGAGGCCGCCAACATCCGCAGCTACGCCGCCAACGAGCGCGGCGAGCACAGCGGCCGGCTGCTGCTGGCCACCACCCATACCCAGGCGCGCTACGTGCTGCCGCCGGTCATCGCGGCGATCAAGCGCGAGTTCCCGCAGGTCAACGTCGACCTGCAAGCCGCCGCCGACGCCGAGGTGCTGCAGAAACTGGCCCAGGACGGCGCCGACCTGGCCCTGATCAGCACCGCCGGCCCGGCGCCGCAGGACGGCGGCATGGTGGTTCCGCTGTACCGCTGGCGGCGCGTGCTGCTGGTGCCGAGCGCGCACCCGCTGGCGGGCCTCGGGCGGGCGCCGACCCTGGCGGAGCTCGCTCGGCATCCGCTGATCAGCTACGAGTCCTCCACCCGCGCCGATTCCTCCCTGCAGCGCACCTTCGCGGCCGAAGGCGTGGAGCCGCAGGTGGCGATGACCGCGCGCGACGCCAACCTGATCAAGACCTACGTGCGCGCCGGCCTCGGTGCCGGCCTGCTGGCGGAAATGGCCATCGGCACGCGCGAGGACGACGACCTGCGCCTGCTTCCGGCCCCCGCGGCGTTGCCCGAATGCATCACCTGGGCGGTGATTCCGCGCGGCCGGGTGCTGCGCGAGTACGCGCTGGCGCTGCTGCACGCGCTGGCGCCGCAGCTCGACCGCCGCGACCTGCGCCGGGTGCTGGAGGGCAATCTGGAGGCGGACTGGCCGCCGCCGCCGACCTGGACCGAGTTGAGCCAGCCGATCTCGGTGTGACGCGGGACCTCAAGCGGCGATGTCCGTCTCGTCGAAATGCAGGCCGCATTCGCGCTTGAGGCCGAAGAAGCGCGTGTCCTCCTCGCGCATGCCGGGCTCCAGCTTGCGCGTGGTGTGCACGTCGCCGATCGAGACGTAGCCCTGGTGCCAGAGCGGATGATAGGGCAGGTCGTGGCGCTGCAGGTACTGCCAGACGTCGCGGTCGCTCCAGTCGGCGATCGGGTGCAGCTTCCAGCGGCCGTCGCGCAGCTCGAGGAAATCGATGCCGGCGCGGGTGCTGGCCTGCTGCCGGCGCAGGCCGGCGATCCAGGTCCGCACGCCGAGCTCGCCGAGCGCGCGCTGCATCGGCTCCACCTTGTGCATGCGGTTGTAGCGGGCGATGCCCTCCGCGCCCTGTTCCCACAGCCGCCCCAGTCTGGCCTCGGCCCACGGGCCGCCCGGCTCGGGGCGGTAGACCTTGAGATTGAGGGCCAGCCGCTCGGTGAGCTGATCGACGAAACGGTAGGTCTCCGGGAACAGGTATCCGGTGTCGACCAGGATCACCGGGATGTCCGGCCGCTGCCGCGTGACCATGTGCAGCGACACCGCGGCCTGGGCGCCGAAGCTGGACGAGAGCGCGTGCCCGCCGGCGGTGTTCTCCAGCGCCCAGGCCACGCGCGCCTCGGCGCTGCGTCGCGACAGCCACTGGTTCAGTTCGGCCAGGGCGCGGGTGGATTCTGCGGCGGTGACGGGGTCGGGCGGGCTCATGCGGGCGCCTCCTCGGCGACGTGAACGATGGGGATGGCGCGGCGGACGTCGCGTTCGGGAATGGAGACCGCGCCGCAGCGCACCAGGTAGTCGCCGAAGCCCTCGCCGTCGTGGCGATCGCGGGCATAGCCGGCGAACAGCGGGTCCAGCGCGGCGAGGATCGCGGCCTCGTCGATGTTGTCGCGGTAGAGCGCATTGAGGCGCTGGCCGCGGTGATCGGCGCCGAGCATCAGGTTGTAGCGTCCGGGGGCGCGGCCGACCAGGGCGATCTCGCCCAGGTAGGGGCGCGAGCAGCCGTTGGGGCAGCCGCTGACGCGCAGATGGATCGGCGCGTCGCCGATGCCGTGGCCGTCCAGCAGCCTCTGCACGCGATCGAGCAGGTCCGGCAGATAGCGTTCGGCCTCGGCCATCGCCAGGCCGCAGGTCGGCAGCGCCACGCAGGCCAGCGCATTGCGCCGCAGCGGGGTGGCGCCGCGCCAGCCGTCCAGGCCGTGTTCGGCGCAGAGCTCCTCGATGCGCGTCTTGAGCGGGGCGGGGATGCCCGCCAGCACGAGATTCTGGTTGGGCGTCATCCTGAACTCGGCGCCGTCGCCCTCGCGCTGCAGCAGCATGGCGATGGTGCGCAGGCCGCTCAGGTGGCGCACCGGATCGCCGCGGCCGTCGAGGCGGCCGTCGACGATGCGTCCGGCCGGGATCCGCAATCCCAGCTGCAGGCGTCCGTCGCTTCCTTCGGCCCAGCCGAAGCGGTCGCCGGTATGGGAAAAAAAGAACGGTCGCGCCGGGGGGAGGGGGAAACCGGCGCGCCGTTCGACCTCGGACCGGAACCAGTCGAGACCGCGATCGTCGATGGTGTACTTGAGGCGCGCGCGCTTGCGCACCTCGCGGTTGCCGTGGTCGCGCTGTGCGGTGACCACGGCCTCGGCGACGGCGGTCACCTGGTCCGGCCCGATGAAACCGATGATGCTGCCCAGGCGGGGATAGGTCTCGGGATCGCCGTGGCTGGCGCCCATGCCGCCGCCGACGCTGACGTCGTAGCCGAGCAGGGCGCCGTCGTCGCCGAGGATGGCGATGAAGCCCAGGTCCTGCGCGAAGACGTCGACGTCGTTGACCGGGGGCACCGCGAAACCGATCTTGAACTTGCGCGGCAGATAGCGGTCGCCGTAGATCGGCTCCTCCTCGCCGCCGCTGGACGCCACCCGCTCCTCGTCGAGCCAGATCTCGTAGTAGGCGCGGGTGTTGGGCAGCAGCCGCTCCGACAGCGCCGCCGCCTGCGCCTGCACCGCCGCATGCGCCGCGGACGGCTGCGGGTCGGCGGCGACGGCGACGTTGCGGTTGACGTCGCCGCAGGCGGCCAGGGTGTCGATCAGCGCGGCGTTGATCGCCTGCATGGTGGCCTTGAGCTCGGTCTTGATCACCCCATGCAGCTGGAACGCCTGGCGGGTGGTGATGCGCAGGCCGCGCTCGGCGTAGCGGGTGGCGATGGCGTCCAGCTGCAGCCACTGCGCCGGGGTCACCACGCCGCCTGGGGTGCGGGTGCGGATCATGAAGGCGTAGGCGGGCTCGAGCAGCGCCTGGCGGCGCTCCTCGCGGATGTCGCGATCGTCCTGCTGGTAGCTGCCGTGGTACTTGATCAGGGTCTGGTCGGACTCGCGCAGCGCGCCGGTGACCGGGTCGGCCAGGCTCTCCAGCAGGCTGCCGCGCAGACGTGCGCTGTCGGCCTTGATGTCTTCGACGGAGTGGATGCTCATGATGTCCTGCCCTGCGGCGATGTCGTGGGTTCAATAGACATCGCGGCCGTAGCGTCCCTCCTTCTGCAGCGTTTCCAGGTACGCGTCGGCGGCCTCTGCATCGCGACCACCGTGGCTGGCCACCACTTCCGCCAGCGCGGCGTGCACGTCGCGGCCCATGGCCAGCGCACCGCAGACGTACAGGTGCGCGCCGCCTTCCAGCCAGTCGTACAGCTCGCGACCGCGCTCGCGGATGCGTTGCTGCACGTAGGTGCGCGGCGCGGCGGCCGCATCCGCGACGCCGGGCGCCGCCGCAGGCCGGTCGCGCGAGAACGCGAGATCGATGCGCTGCAGCTGGCCGTTCTTCAGCGCACGCTGCCATTCGAGCTGGTAGAGAAAATCGCTGCGGAAGCGCGGATTGCCGAAGAACAGCCAGTGCCGCCCGGCCGCGCCGACCGCCACGCGTTCCTGCAGGAAGCCGCGGAACGGCGCCACGCCGGTGCCGGCGCCGATCATGATCACGTCGCGCGCCGGGTCGGCGGGCAGGCGGAAGCGCTCGTTCGGTTCCACATAGACCGGCACGGTCGACCCCTCGCCGGCCCCGGCCAGGTAGTGGGAGGCCACGCCGAAGCGCCGCGCGTCGCCGCGGGCCCAGGCGGCGTGGGCGACGGTGAGGTGGGCTTCGTCGCCGACGGTCTTGCGGCTCGAGGCGATCGAGTACAGGCGCGGAGTGAGCGGACGCAGCGCCGCGACCAGCGCTTCGGCGTCCCAGTCGGCCGGTACCTCGTGCAGCAGATCGATCAGCTGCCGCCCGTCCAGCCAGCGCGCCAGCGCGTCGGCGCGCTCCGGCGCGAGCAGCGCGGCCAGGTCGGCATCGCCGGCGCGCGCGGCGTGCGCGGCGAGCAGCGGGCGCGCGAGCCTGGTCAGTTCGCGTCGTGCGCTCAGCCAGTCGCGCAACGGCAATTCTTCGCCGCCGTGGGCGACCGCGGTCTCGCCGTCGAGCTGGAGCGCCTCTAGCACGCCGTCGACCAGTTCGGCGGCGTTGCGCGGCCAGACCCCGAGCGCGTCGCCGGGCTCGTAGTGCAGTCCGGACGCCTCCAGCGCGAGCTCGAGATGGCGGATGTCGCGATCGCTGCCGCTGCCGGTGATGCGCTGGTCGACCAGCAGTTCGGCCGCGAACGGCCGGTCGCGGTCGTGGCCCGCCGCGGGTGCGGCCAGCGGCCGCAACGGGGTCACGGTGGCGCTGGGTTTGAGCGACTCGCGCGCGGCGGCGAGCGCCTGCCGGCGCCACGGCGTGGCCACGCCGTCGATGTCGAGGTCGGCGTCGCCGCGGTCGAACAGCCGGGTCGCGCCGAGTTCGGCCAGCCGCGCGTCCAGCACCTGGCCGACGACGCAGAACCGCGGATAACTGGAGTCGCCCAGGCCGAGTACTGCGTAGTGCAGCTGCGGCAGCGCGGGCGCGCGCCGGCCGGTGAGGAAGCCGTACAGGTCGCGGGCGTCGTCCGGCGGATCGCCATCGCCCTGGGTGCTGATCACCAGGTAGAGATGGCGCTCCTGCTTCAGCTCGCGCGCCGGATAGCTGTCGGCCCCGAGCAGCCGCACCGTCAGTCCGGCGCCCTCCAGGTCGGCGGCCAGGCGCTCGGCCACGCGCCGGGCGTTGCCGGTCTGGCTGCCGTAGAGCACGGTGACGCGATTGGCGGAGACGGCTTGCCCGGCCGCGGCGGGTCCGGCCGCTCCCGCGGCGGCTCTCGTCGCCAGGCCGGCCGCGTAGCCGGAGAGCCACCACAGCCCGGCGCCGTCCAGCCCCTCGGTGAGGCGACGCAGCGCGTCGCTGCTTTCGGCGGACAGCGGGGGCGCGGCGAGGGCTTGCGGAGGCGACATCGTGGCAGGCCGTGGCGGGAGGGCGGTCATCAGCCTAGGCCGGCACGCCGGAGATGCGAAAGGAAGTCCGGTTATGCGCACATGCCCGGAGGTCATTTACGGCCGCGGCACCTTGCATCCCAGAATCCGGCGTACTGGCCTGCCGGACGTCGGCGGCCGCAATGCCTGCACCGATGACCCGGACCGCCATCTCCACCGACCTCGACCGCCTCGAAGCCGAAAGCCTGCACGTACTGCGCGAGGTCGCCGCCGAGTGCCGCAATCCCGTGCTGCTGTATTCGATCGGCAAGGACAGCTCGGTGCTGCTGCACCTGCTGCTCAAGGCGTTCGCGCCGGCGCGGCCGCCGATCCCGCTGCTGCACGTGGATACCACCTGGAAGTTCCGCGAGATGATCGCCTTCCGCGATCGCCGCGTGGCCGAGACCGGGGTCGAGCTGCGCGTGCACGTCAATCCCGACGGCCTGCGCGAAGGCGTCGGGCCGCAGACGCACGGCGCCACGGTGCATACCGAGGTGATGAAGACCCAGGCGCTGCGGCAGGCGCTGGCGGCCGGCGGATTCGACGCCGCCATCGGCGGCGCGCGCCGCGACGAGGAGAAGTCGCGCGCCAAGGAGCGCATGTTCTCGTTCCGCGACGCCCGCCAGCGCTGGGATCCGCGGCGCCAGCGACCGGAGCTGTGGAACCTGTACAACGCCCGCGTCGGCGACGGCGAGAGCGTGCGGGTGTTTCCCCTGTCGAACTGGACCGAGCTGGATGTCTGGCGCTACATCCGCCGGGAAGGCATCCCGGTGGTGCCACTCTACTTCGCGGCCGAGCGCCCTCTGGTGCGGCGCGATGGCGCCTGGATCATGGTCGACGACGGGCGCCTGCAGTTGCGGCCGGGCGAGACCCCGGAGCTGCGCCGGGTCAGGTTCCGCACGCTGGGCTGCTATCCGCTCACCGGCGCCGTCGAGTCCGATGCCGCCGATCTCGATGCCGTCATCGCCGAGATGGAGGTCGGCAGCCAGTCCGAGCGCGCCGGCCGCCTGATCGACCACGTCGAGGGCGACTCGATGGAGAAGAAGAAGCGCGAGGGCTACTTCTGAGGGGCCGTACCCGGTAGACGGGACGATCGGTGAACGGGCGACTGGCGATTCGAAAAGGCAGGGTGCGTATGGATGATTCGACTATCGGGGATCGCTGGAGGGACGGCACGGCTGTCGCTTCCGATCCTCCAACCGGCAACGGCGAATCGCGGTTCCTCCGCATCGTCGCCTGCGGAAGCGTCGACGACGGCAAGAGTACGCTGATCGGCCGCCTGCTGTTCCACGCCGGCCGCGTCCCCGACGACGAGCGCGCGGCGCTCGAGCGCGCCAGCGCCGCGCACGGGACCCGCGGCGCGGACATCGACTATGCGCTGCTGCTCGATGGCCTGGAGGCCGAGCGCGAGCAGGGCATCACCATCGACGTGGCCTGGCGGCACCTGGAGACGCCGCGGCGCCGCTTCCTGATCGCCGATTGTCCGGGGCACGTGCAGTACACCCGCAACATGGCCACCGGCGCCTCGGTCGCGGACCTGGCGATCATGCTGGTCGACGCCACCCGCGGGCTGTCGCCGCAGACCTTCCGGCATACCGCGATCGCCGCACTGCTGGGCGTGCGCCACGTGCTGCTGGCGGTCAACAAGATGGACCGCACCGGCTACGACCGGGCCGTGTTCGAGCGGATCGCCGGCGAATACCGGGCCCATGCGGCGCGACTCGGTATCGGCGACGTCGCCTGCATTCCGCTATCGGCGGCGCTGGGCGTGAACGTGGTCGAGCCCGCTGCCGAGCTCGACTGGTACGCCGGACCGAGCGTGCTCGAGTACCTGGAGACGGTGGAGGCTGCGGCTCCGGCGTCGGCCGGCCCGCTCCGGCTGCCGGTGCAGACGCTGCTGCGCGACGGCGCCGGCGCCCGCTGGCTGGCCGGCACGGTCGCCGCGGGTAGCCTGCGCACGGGCGACCGGGTGCGGCTGGAGCCGGCCGGCGTGGAAACGCGCATCGCCGCGCTGCGGGTGGCGGGGGCGGAACGGGACGTGGCGCATGCCGGTCAGGCGGTCGCGCTGCGCCTGGCAGACGAAGTGGATGCCGGGCGCGGCGACGTCGTCGCCGACCCCGCGGCGGCGCCCGCCAGCAGCGACCAGTTCGCGGTCGATGTGCTGTGGTTCGACCGGGCGCCGCTGCTGCCCGGGCGGCGCTATCACGTCAAGCTCGCCAGCCGCGGCGTCGGGGCGCGCATCGGCGAACTCAAGCACCGGCTGGATCCGGCCAGCCTGCAGCCCCTGGCCGCCAAGCGGCTGGAGCAGAACGACATCGGCGAGGTCACCCTGTCGCTGGATGCGCCGGTGGCGTTCGCCCCCTATGGCGAGGACCGGACGCTCGGCGGTTTCATCCTGATCGATCCGCTGACCCGCGCCACGGTCGGTGCGGGGATGATCCGCCACGGCCTGCGCCGCGCCGACAATCTGCGCTGGCAGGCGCTCGACGTCGATCGCGGCGTGCGCGCCGCGCTCAAGGGCCAGCGCCCGCGCTGCGTCTGGTTCACCGGCCTGTCCGGGGCCGGCAAGTCCACCATCGCCAACCTGGTCGAGCGCGGGCTGGCGGCGCGCGGCCTGCACACCTACCTGCTCGACGGCGACAACGTCCGCCACGGCCTCAACCGCGACCTCGGCTTCACCGACGGAGACCGGGTGGAGAACCTGCGCCGCGTCGCCGAGGTCGCGAAGCTGATGACCGATGCCGGTCTGGTGGTGCTGGTGAGCTTCATCTCGCCGTTCCGCGCCGAGCGCGCCGCGGCGCGCGCGCTGTTCGCGGACGGCGACTTTCTCGAGGTGCACGTCGACACGCCGCTGGCCGAGGCCGAGCGCCGCGATGTGAAGGGGCTGTACGCCAAGGCGCGCCGCGGCGAGCTGCCGAACTTCACCGGCATCGACTCGCCCTACGAACCGCCGGAACGCCCGGAGATGCGCCTGGATACCGCGGCGGCGGACGCCGAGGCGCTCGCGGAGGAGGTGATCGCCCGGCTGCTCGACGCGTAGCGCGGGCGGTGCGGCGCGTCAGCGGCCGCGGAACAGCTGGGCGATGCCGAGGATCAGGATCGCGCCGAGCAGGGCGCCGAGGAATCCGGCAGGCTGGCCGCTGGCGTACCAGCCCAGTTGCTGGCCGATCCAGCTGGCGAGCAGCGCGCCGCCGATGCCGAGCAGCGCCGTCAGGATGATGCCCAGGCGCCGCCTGCCCGGGGTCACCAGCCGCGCCAGCACCCCGGCCACCAGGCCGAGCAGGATGATCGCGAGCCAGTTGCTGGTGCCGAACGGTTCCATCGAGCCCCCTTGGTCTGGACGGCGGCAGCGTAGCGCATGCCTCCAGCGTCGGCGAGGGGGGGGCTGCCCCGGCCCCTGGAATGCGCGCGCGAATGACGGCGGGGCGCCGCCGCGGCGCCACCGGCATGCGGAGGGCAGGTGGCCGGGCCGATGCGTGCGCCCGGGCCCGCGCCTCGCGCCCGCCGGAACCGGTCGTGGCCTCAGCCCCCGGGCCCGCGCCCCGTCTCCCCGCGCTGGCCGGCGTGGTGGTGTTCGGCCAGCACCTGCGCCACGCAGGCGGTGACGCGCTTGCCCATGGCGATGTGCAGGAACTCGTTGGGGCCGTGCGCGTTGGAGTGCGGGCCCAGCACGCCGGTGATCATGAACTGCGCGCCGGGGAACTTCTCGCCGAGCATCCCCATGAACGGGATCGAGCCGCCTTCGCCCATGTACATCGCCGGCTGGCCGTAGAAGGCGCGGCTGGCGCCGTCGATGGCCTTTTCCAGCCAGGGCGAGAGCGCCGGCGCGTTCCATCCCGTCGCGGCCTTCTCCAGTTCCAGGGTGACGGTCGCGCCGTTGGGCGGATCGCGCAGCAGCTCGGCCTGCAGCAGTTCGCCGGCGCGGCGGCCGTCGATGGTGGGCGGCAGGCGTAGCGACAGCTTCACCGCGGTGTGCGGACGCAGCACGTTGCCGGCCGAATCCAGCGTGGGCACGCCGCCGACGCCGGTGACCGACAGCGCCGGGCGCCAGGTGCGGTTGAGCACCAGTTCGGCCAGGTCGGCGTGCATCGGCGCCAGCCCCGGCAGCAGGGGAAACTTGTCGTAGACCGCCGTGCCGAGCACCTCGGCCGCGCGGCGCGCCTGCTGCAGGCGCTCGGCGGGCACCTGTGCATGCAGCCCTTCGATCAGGATGCGGCCGGTGGCCTCGTCCTCGATCCGCGACAGCAGCTGCCGCAGCAGCCGGAAGCTCGACGGCACCACGCCGGAGGCGTCGCCGGAATGCACGCCCTCCTCGAGCACCTTTACCGTCAGGTTGCCGCCCGCGAGCCCGCGCAGCGAGGTGGTGCACCACAGCTGCTCGTAGTTGCCGCAGCCCGAGTCGAGGCAGACCACCAGCGACGGATTGCCGATGCGGCCGGCCAGATGGTCGACGTAGGCCGGCAGGTCGTAGCTGCCGGATTCCTCGCAGGCTTCGATCAGCACCACGCAGCGCGCGTGCGGCAGCTGCTGCTCGTGCAGGGCGAGGACGGCCGCGAGCGAGCCGTAGATGGCGTAGCCGTCGTCGGCCCCGCCGCGGCCGTACAGCCTGCCGTCGCGCAGCACCGGTTTCCACGGGCCCAGGTCGTCGTCCCAGCCGGTCATCTCGGGTTGCTTGTCGAGATGGCCGTAGAGCAGCACGCAATCCTCGTCGCTGCCACCGTGCGCGGCGGGAATGTCGATGAAGATGAGCGGGGTGCGGCCTTCCAGGCGCACCGTCTCCACCTGCATGCCGGGGATCGGCTGCGCCTTCGCCCAGCCTTCCATCAACCGCACCGCGTCCTCCATGTAGCCGTGGGCCGCCCAGTCGGCATCGAACATCGGCGACTTGTTGGGAATGCGGATGTACTCGACCAGCTGCGGGACGATGTCCTCGTCCCACTTGCTGGAGATGTATCGGTCGACCTTGCCGGTATCCATCGCGCGCTCCTGTCGGGGACGACCGCCATTTTAGCGCCCGCGGCCGGCCGTAGGATTTTTCCTACCCTCAGGCGGGGCATTGGCCGGCGCCACAGCGGTCGATGCGGCGATAGCACGGACCTGGCGCAGCGCCGAGACTGTTCATGCCGGCGCTGCAGCACCGCGCCGGCCGGGAAGGCAAGGAAGTCACCCATCAACCAAGGAGTCATTCGCATGAACGCATTCAAGACCGGGTTCGCCTCGCTGCTGCTTTCGCTGCTGATGATCGGCAGCGCCCTGGCGGCCGAGAAGGTGAACATCAACACCGCGGACGCCGCCGCCCTGGAACGGGTGCTGGTCAACGTCGGCGCCGCCAAGGCGGAGGCGATCGTCGAGCACCGCAAGGCCCATGGCGCGTTCCGCAGCCTGGACGAGCTGGCGACGGTGAAAGGAATCGGTCTGAAGACCGTGGAGCGCAATCGCGAACGCATCGAGCTCGGCAATACCGCCCCGCGCCGCGCCGCGGCGAGCGGTGCCACTGCCGCGGCGGCCGCTGCGCAGACGCGCTGACGACCGCTGGAATCGCGCAGGGGACGCGCGATTCCCGAGGAGGGGCAGGGACGCCCCGCGGAATCCGGCAGGATGCCGTTACAGGGATGTAGCGCCGCCCGTCCGCGCATGATGTGCGGGCGGGCGGCACCTTTTCCGATCCCGTCGCGCGCCACTGCGCCAGGCCAGCGGCCCGGCCGGGCCCGGCGCCGTTTTCGCCTCGCGGCTGCCGGCTACACTGGCGTCATGGCTTCCGTTCCGCCGCGCGCGCAGGTGATCCCCGCCAACGAGTACCGGCGCGAGCGCTGGCGCAATGGCGCCGGCTGGACCCGCCAGATCCTGGCCGTTCCCGGGGAAGGCGACTGGACGTGGCGGCTGTCGATCGCCGAGGTCGAGCGCGAGGCGGCGTTTTCCGCATTTCCCGGCGTGGAGCGGGAGCAGGTGCTGCTGGCCGGCGAGGGGCTGCGGCTGCGGTTCGGGGACGGCGAGCAGCGGATGCTTGTGCCGCCGTACGGCAGTACGCGCTATGCGGGCGAACGCGCCGTGGCCGGCGAGCCGGTCGAGGGGCTGGCCACGCTGTTCAACCTGATGTGGCGACGGGACGCGATGCAAGCCGAACTTTGGCGACGCCCGCTGGTCGGCCCGATGCTGTTTTTCGCCGGGCCGGGCGAGCAGTGGGCGTTGCATCTGCTCGGTGGTCAGGCGCGCTTCGACCGCGAGACCGGGCTGCCCCCATTGGCGCAGGGCGATACCGCGCTGTTGTCGGCGCGCGAGCGGCGGCGCTTCCTGCTCGATGGCGGCGGCGAGCTGCTGGTGATCCGACTGCAGGCGGCCGGATAGACGGCGGGGGGATGCGGTCGCCGGCGCCGCGGCATCCTTCGCCCGGCTGCGGTCGCCGGACAGCTCAGTACACGTCGCGGCGATAGCGGCCGCAGGCGGGCAGGTGCTCCACCTCGCCGTCGCCGAGCAGATCGCGCAGCACTGCCTCCACTCCAGGCGTCATGCCGCGCAGGCTGCCGCACACGGACAGCGCGGCGCCACGGCCGACCCACTCGTGCAGTATCGGGCGGCGGCGCGCAGCGCATCCTGCACGTAGCGGCCCGGTCAGCCGCGGTCGTCGCGCGTCCAGACCGCGCCGTCGACCACCTGCACCGGGAACCGGACGACCGGTTCGTAGGCGGGTGGGCACAGCGGCCGTCCGTCGCGGATATCGAACTTCGCCCCGTGCAGCACGCATTCGATGGTTGCGTGCTCGTTGTCGAATGCGCCGGCCGAGAGTTCGAAGTCCTCGTGGCTGCAGCGGTCCTCCATGGCATAGAGGTCGCCGTCGTGGTTCAACACCAGGATCGGCGTATCGCCGTCCCAGGCCACGCGCATCTCGCCGGGCAGCAGCTCGGCGGTGGCGCAGACGCGGACCCAGCCGTGCACGTCAGCCGCCATCAGCGGGTTCCAGTCCGCGGCCGACCCGGGAGGGCGTGGAGCTGCACGCGGCTCATTCGCGGTACGGGGCGCGGCTGCGGGGAGCGTCCGGGAGCTGCTCGTCCAGGCTTTCGCGGTAGCGGATGCAGCCGCGCAGGAACTGCGGCCAGTCGGGGACGATCGGCCGCGGCGCGTCCTGCTCGGGCAGCAGGCCCCAGAGCGCAGGATGGTGCCAGCACAGCGCGTGACCGCTGCTGTCGCGGTGTCCGCGGATGCCCGCGCGCAGGCGTTTCGCCTCGGCGAGGAGCTGGTCGCGGGACATGTGCTCGAGATCCTCGTCCATCGGTAGTTCGCTCCCGTCGGCGGAATGTCGATTGTAGAGGGCAGCGTCGAAGCGGCGGCGAAAGCGTCCCGGAGCATCGGCTACAGCGCCTTCTCCAGCACCTCGAAACGCAGGTCGTCGCGGCGCGGCAGGCCGAAGCGCGCGTCCCCGTACGGGAAGGGCCGGAACCGGCCGGTCCGGCGGTAGCCGCGGCGCTCGTACCAGGCGATCAGCTCGTCGCGCACGTCGAGCACGGTCATGCGCATCGCCTGCAGCCGCCAGTCCTCGCGCACGACGCGTTCCGCCTCGCCCAGCAGCGCGTGCCCCAGGCCCGCGCCCTGGCGTTCCGGGCGCACCGCGAACATGCCGAAGTAGCCGGCACCGGCTTCCTCGGCGATGTGCGCGCAGGCGATCGGCCCGGCGACGCCCGCCTCCCCCGCCAGCAGCACCAGGCTACGCGGCCTGCGGATGTCGGCGCGCAGCAGGTCCGGATCGATGCGGTCGCCGTCGAGCAGGTCGGCCTCGGTGGTCCAGCCGACGCGGCTGGATTCGCCGCGGTAGGCCGAGGTCACCAGGTCGACGATGGCGTCGACGTCTTCGAGGAGGGCATGACGGAAGATGGCGTCGGACATGTTCGCGATCGGTTCAACCCAGCAGGCCGCGCACCTTGCGCAGGGCCGCGGCGAAGACCTCGATCTCCTCGTGGGTGTTGTAGAACGCCAGCGATGCGCGGCAGGTGGCGGCGACCCCGTAGAACTGCAGCAGCGGATGCGCGCAGTGCTGGCCCGAGCGGATCGCCACGCCCTCCAGGTCGAGCAGGGTCGCCAGGTCGTGGGCATGCGCGCCCTCGACCAGGAACGCGACCACCGCCGCCTTGTCCGGGGCGGTGCCGAGGATGCGCAGACCCGCGATGTCGCCCAGCGCCGCGGTCAGGTGCGCCAGCAGTTCCGCCTCGCGCGCCTCCACCGCTTCCATGCCCAGCGCGTCCAGATAGTCCACGGCGGCGCCCAGGCCGACGAAGCCGGCGATGTTCGGCGTGCCGGCCTCGAACTTGTGCGGCGGATCGTTGTACACGGTGCCTTCGAAGCTCACTTCGCGGATCATCTCGCCGCCGCCGATGAACGGAGGCATCGTCTCCAGGTGCCCGCGCCGCGCCCACAGCGCGCCGGTGCCGGTGGGGCCGCACATCTTGTGCCCGGTGAACGCGTAGAAGTCGCAGCCGATCGCGGGGATGTCCACCTTGCGATGCGGCACCGCCTGGGAGCCGTCGACCACGGTGACGATGCCGCGCCTCGCCGCCTCGCGGCAGATCGCGCGCACCGGGTTCACGGTACCGAGCAGGTTGGAAACGTGGGCGACCGCGAGCAGCTTCACCTCGGGGGTCATCGCCGCGTACAGAGCGTCGAGGTCGAGGGTGCCGTCCCGACGGATCTCGGCGACGCGCACACTGGCGCCGGTGCGCTCGGCGACCAGCTGCCAGGGCACGATGTTGGCATGGTGCTCCATGCGCGAGACCAGGATGGCATCGCCCGGCTTCAACCGCGGCAGCGCCCACGAGTAGGCGACCAGGTTGATCGCGAAGGTGGTGCCGCTGCACAGCACCAGCTCGTCGGCGCGGACGTTGAGGAAGCGCGCCAGCCTGCGGCGCGCGTCCTCGTAGGCCTCGGTGGCCTCGCTGCCGAGCTGGTGCACGGCGCGGCTGACGTTGGCGTTGTAGCGGCGGTAGTAGCCGTCCATCGCCTCGATCACCGTGGCGGGCTTCTGCGAGGTGTTGGCGTTGTCGAAGTAGACCAGCGGCCTGTCGTGCACCGCCCGGTGCAGCAGCGGGAAGTCGGCGCGCACCCGCGCCCAGTCGACGGATCCCGTCGCCGCAGCCGCGGGGCCGGCGGGCTGCGCCAGGTTCACGACGCCTCCAGCGCGCCCAGGGCGCGATCGAGGTGGACCTGGAGCGCTTCGTCCACGCCATGGCCGTCGAGCGCCGCCAGCGGCTCGCGCGCGAAGGCGGCGGTCAGCAGCGTGCGGGCCTCGGTCATGGGCAGTCCGCGGCTGCGCAGGTAGAACAGCGCCTCGGCGTCGAGCCGGCCGACCGTGGCGCCATGCGCGGCCTGCACCTCGTCGGCGTGGATGACCAGCACCGGCTGGGTATCGATCTCGGCGCCGTCGGACAGCAGCAGGTTCTTGTTCGACAGCTGGGCGTCGGCGCCGTCGGCACCCTCGTGGATGGTGATGCCGCCGTGGAACACGACACGGCCGCGGCCGGCGCCGATGCCACGCCACAGCAGCGCGCACGCGGTATCGCGGGCCAGGTGCTCGATGCCCAGCCGGGTGTCGAGGTGGCGGCGGCCGCCGGCCAGCAGCACGCCGTTGGCGGTCAGGCGCGCGCCCGGCCCGGCCAGGCGGACATTGAACTCGTGGCGCGACAGCGCGCCGCCGAGTTCCAGGTCGACGCGGGAGTAGCGCGCCGATGCCGCCAGCGTGGCTTCGGTGCGCAGGAATGCAGTGGCGCCGTCGGCGCCGGCCTGGATGCGCGCGTGCTGAAGCCGCGCGCCGTCGCCCAGCTCCAGCGCCAGCAGCGCATTGTCGAGGTGGCGGTGCGCTCCGGCGGCGAGATGGTGCTCGACCAGGCGCAGGCCGGCCCCGTCGCCGATGCGGATGGCATGGCGCAGGTGCCAGGCCAGGTCGCGGCCGTCCTGCGGCGCGCCGACGAACACCAGGTGCAGCGGCGTGTCCGGACGCGCGCCCGCGGCGACGTCGAGCGCCACGCCCTCGTCCGCCAGCGCCAGCGCCAGCCGCGCGAACACCGCGTCGCTGCGCCGGAAGCGGGCGCCGTCGTCCGGCGCCGCCAGGGCCGCGCCGGGGCCGGAGCGCAGCGAGAGCCCCTCGGGCAGCGCCGACAGGTCGGACAGCGCCGCGTCGCGGCGGCCGTTGACGAACACCAGGCGCGGCGCCGGAATCCCGGCCAGCAGGGCGGGATCGATGGCGGGCGCGGACGCGCCCGCCGCGAATTCCCGGCGCTCCAGCGCGCGCAGCGGCGTGTATTTCCAGGCCTCGCTGCGCGGTCCCGGCAGGCCGTCGCGCAGCGCCGCGTCGAGCGCGGCCCGGCGCGCGGCGTCGCCCTCGAAGCCCGCGGTGAGCGAGTCGAGCAGCGCGCTCATGCGGCCTCCGGCGCGATCCGGTCCTCGAGCCAGGCGTAGCCATGCTCTTCCAGATGCAGCGCCAGCTCCGGGCCGCCGCTCTCGACGATCCGGCCGTCGGCCAGCACGTGGACCACGTCGGGCTGGATGTAGTCGAGCAGGCGCTGGTAATGGGTGATCACCACGAACGCGCGGTCCGCCGCGCGCAGCGCGTTCACGCCCTCGGCGACGTTCTTCAGCGCGTCGATGTCGAGGCCGGAATCGGTCTCGTCGAGGATCGCCAGCTTCGGCTCCAGCACCGCCAGCTGGAAGATCTCGTTGCGCTTCTTCTCGCCGCCGGAGAAGCCCTCGTTGACGCCGCGGTGCAACAGGCGGTCGTCCAGGTGCAGGGCGGCGAGCTTCTCGCGCACCAGCTTGAGGAACTGCATCGAGTCGAGCTCTTCCTCGCCGCGCGCCTTGCGCTGCGCGTTGAGCGCGCTGCGCAGGAAGTAGGTGTTGTTTACCCCGGGGATCTCGACCGGGTACTGGAAGGCGAGGAAGATGCCGGCGGCGGCGCGCTCCTCCGGTGCGAGCTGCAGCAGGTCGCGGCCCTCGAACTGCACGCCGCCCGAGACGATCTCGTAGCCCTCGCGCCCGGCCAGCACGTTGCCGAGGGTGGACTTGCCGGCACCGTTGGGCCCCATGATCGCGTGCACCTGGCCGGGCCGCACGTCGAGCGAGAGGCCCTTGAGGATGTCGCGTTCGCCGATGCGGACGTGGAGGTTGTCGATGTTGAGCATGGGGGACTCGTGATTGGTGATTGGTTTTTTTTGGTGATTCGTGATTCGTGATCGGTGTTGGGCCGGGTTGTGGTCGGCGGCAAGATGCTCTTGCGAATCACCAATCACCAATCACGGCAGCGTCAACCGACGCTGCCCTCGAGGCTGACTTCCAGCAGCTTCTTCGCCTCCACTGCGAATTCCATCGGCAGCTCGCGGAAGACCTGCTTGCAGAAGCCGTCGACGATCAGGCTCACTGCGTCCTCCTGGGAGATGCCGCGCGAGCGGCAGTAGAACATCTGGTCGTCGGAGATCTTCGAGGTGGTGGCTTCGTGCTCGACGGTGGCGCCGGGATTCTTCACCTCGATGTAGGGGAAGGTATGGGCGCCGCAACGCTTGCCGATCAGGAGGCTGTCGCACTGGGTGTGGTTGCGCGCGCCGTCGGCGTTGCGCTCGACCTTGACCAGGCCCCGATAGGTGTTCTGGCCGCGGCCGGCGCTGATGCCCTTGCTCACGATCTTGGACTTGGTGCGCTTGCCGATGTGGATCATCTTGGTGCCGGTATCGGCCTGCTGGCAGTGGTGGGTGAGCGCGACCGAGTGGAACTCGCCGGTCGAGTCGTCGCCCAACAGCACGCAGCTGGGGTACTTCCAGGTGATCGCCGAGCCGGTCTCCACCTGGGTCCAGGTGACCTTGCTGCGATCGCCGCGGCACTCGGCGCGCTTGGTGACGAAGTTGTAGATGCCGCCGCGCCCCTCCTCGTCGCCCGGGTACCAGTTCTGCACGGTGGAGTACTTGATCTCCGCGTCCTCGAGCGCGACCAGCTCGACCACCGCGGCGTGCAGCTGGTTCTCGTCGCGCATCGGCGCGGTGCAGCCCTCCAGGTAGGAGACGTGCGAGCGCTCCTCGGCGATGATCAGGGTGCGCTCGAACTGGCCGGTGTGGCCGGCGTTGATGCGGAAATAGGTGGACAGCTCCATCGGGCAGCGCACCCCCTTGGGGATGTAGACGAAACTGCCGTCGGAGAACACCGCCGAATTGAGCGCGGCGAAGTAGTTGTCGCCGGTCGGCACCACGCTGCCGAGATACTTCTTCACCAGTTCCGGGTGGTCCTGGATCGCCTCGGACATGGAGCAGAAGATGACCCCCTTCTCGGCCAGCTCCTTCTTGAAGGTGGTGCCGACCGAGACCGAATCGAACACCGCGTCCACCGCCACGCCCGCCAGCTTCGCCCGCTCGTGCAGGGGCACGCCGAGCTTGTCGTAGGTGTCCAGCAGTTCCTGCGGCACCTCGTCCAGGGACTTGTACTTCGGCCCCTTGGGCGCGGCGTAGTAGCTGATCGCCTGGAAGTCGATCGGCGCGATGCGCAGCTTGGCCCAGTGCGGGACCGGCATGGTCAGCCAGTGCCGGTAGGCGGCCAGGCGCCATTCGGTCATCCACTCCGGCTCGTTCTTCTTGGCCGAGAGCGCGCGGACCACGTCCTCGTCCAGTCCCGGCGGCAGCGAATCGGACTCGATGTCGGTCACGAACCCGGCGGCATAGCCGCGGCCGAGTTGCTCGTGGATCTCGCGATTGCTGACGGGTTCGATGATTTCGGTGGCCATGGTTTGGGCTGCCTGCGTGTCTCTGATCCTGTAGAGCCGAGCTCGCTCGGCTGCGCGGTTTCCGGAGCCGACGCAGCGGAGCAAGCTCCGCTCTACGTGGAGGTGGTGGCGAGGCGGGCGGCGATGCGCCGCGCCCCGGTGGGGGAATGGGACGGGGCCGGGGCGCCGTCGAGCATCTGCGCCAGGCTGACGCCGCGCAGGGCTTCGGCGACCACGTCGTTGATGCGCCGCCAGTTGGCGCGCACGCCGCACTGGTGGGAGATGCCGCACTGGTCGCCGTCGAGGCTGCACTCGGTCATCGCCAGCGGCCCCTCCATGGCCTCGACGATCTCGATCAGGCTGATCGCCGCGGCCGGACGCGACAGCCGGTATCCGCCGTGGGCGCCGCGGAAGCCCTCCACCAGGCCGGCCTGTGCGAGCGGCTTGAGCAGCTTGCTGACCGTAGGGGTCTCGAGGCCCGCACGCTCGGCCAGGTCGGCCGCGCTGAGCACGGCGCCGGGCCGCGCGGCGAGCACGGTCAGGACGACGGTGGCGTAGTCGGTCAGGCGGGTGACGCGGAGCATGGCGGGGAGACCCGGAAAACGTACCGAAATTGTACGCTTTGTGGCGCCATGGGCCAAGCGGGCCGTTCATGTAGGTCCGCATCCGGCTGCGTAGCCGGCACAGCCCGGTCCGCGGCGAAGCCGCTGTTCGCTGCGCTCTTGGAGATCCGGCGGGCTCGCGGGCTTCGGAGCTAGCGGCGCCCGGGCCGGGGAATGCTCCGCGGCTCGGTCGGGCCATCCATGGTCCGACTCGCCGCATATTCCCGGCCTGGACGCCGCACCGGTCATTTCCCTTTCGGATCTCCGGTAGCCCACCCACCCGAAGCCGACCATCGGCCAAGCGGGAGTCGCGCCGGGGGTGTTGCGGAGAGCAGACCATGGATGGTCTGCGGCCCTGAGTCCGGCCATGGATGGCCGGACCGAA
>NZ_JACCKA010000079.1:0-12656 GCF_013425525.1 Luteimonas salinisoli
CTCATCTCGAAACCGGCCCGCGGGCTCGGCGCCAACGGCAGGTCGCGACGGCCGCCCAGCGCCATCTGATACCACAGTTGCACCACCTCGGCGCGCAGCGCCGATGACAGCGCATCCAGATCCAGGTCATCGGCATCGGCATCTCTCCCGCTGCCCGGCACCAGCTGACGCACCTGGATCCGGTGCAGCGCATCGGCGATCGCATCGAGCACGCTGCCCCAGTCCGGCGAGAATTCCGCCAGCGCCGCGACCTCGTCGAGCAGCCGCTCGCCGTCGCCGGCCGCCAGCGCATCGAGCAATGCGCCGACGCGCCCACGGTCGACCGTGCCCAGCATCGCCGCCACCGCGGTCGACTCCAGCTGCCCGCCGGTGTAGGCGATCGCCTGGTCGAGCAACGAGAGGCCGTCGCGAAGGCTGCCGTCGGCGGCCGTGGCCAGCTGCCGCACCGCGTCGTCGTCGGCCTCGATGCCCTCGGCCTCGAGGATGCGGGCGATCTGTCCGCCGATCTGCTCCAGGTCCAAGCGCTTGAGATTGAACTGCAGGCAGCGCGAGAGCACCGTCACCGGCAGCTTCTGCGGGTCGGTGGTGGCGAGCAGGAACTTCACGTGCCCGGGCGGTTCCTCCAGGGTCTTGAGCAGCGCGTTGAAGGCCGACTTCGACAACATGTGCACCTCGTCGATCAGGTACACCTTCGCCCGCCCGCGCGAGGGCATGTACTGGGCGTTGTCGATCAGTTCGCGCACGTCGTCCACGCCGGTGTTGCTGGCGGCGTCGATCTCGAGCAGGTCGATGAAACGGCCGGCGTCGATGTCGCGGCAGGCGTTGCACTCCCCGCACGGATCGGCGGAAGTGCCCTGCTCGCAGTTGAGCGATTTGGCGAAGATCCGCGCGATGGTGGTCTTGCCGACCCCCCGGGTGCCGGTGAACAGGAAGGCATGGTGCACGCGGCCGGATTCGAGCGCATTGGTCAGCGCGCGGACCACGTGGCCCTGGCCCACGAGTTCGGCGAACCGCCGCGGGCGCCACTTGCGGGCGAGGACGAGGTAGGACATGCGCCCATTCTGCCACGCCGGCCGGCCGTCCCCGGGGCGTGGGGCGTTTTCCTTGTGGCCGCCCCGGCCGGGGGCTAGAATTGCCGATCCGGTCGCGCCTGCGCAGGGCGCTCCGGACGGGTTGGAGAGGTGTCCGAGTGGTTGAAGGAGCACGCCTGGAAAGTGTGTAAGCGGCTAAACACCGCTTCGCGGGTTCGAATCCCGCCCTCTCCGCCATCCATCAGCACTACCGCCGCGTGCACGCGGCGCGTTCGTTTCCATGGTGGCCCCGTCGGCCCCTCGCGACGCTAGGTCGAAAATCCCGCCAGGGCCGGAAGGCAGCAACGGTATCGATCGACGCGGGCGCCGAGGTCAGTCGGCGGGGCCATCGCCATGTGTGGCCTGCGACTGACCCGGCAAGGCCCCGACCCGGACCTTCGCTACCGGCAGCGGCAGGCCCGCCGCCCCGCACCGACGGCCCCGGTCATCCGGTGCCGAAGCGCGCCTTGACGAAGGCCGCGCGCGCCTCCACGCCTTGGTCGCTGCCGCCTTCGCGCTCCACCCGTTCCAGCCGGGCCCGCAGCCCCAGGCGGTTGGCGATCTGGATCGACAGGCCCGGGCGCGCGTTCAGCTCGAGGATCAGCGGACCATGCTCCCGGTCGATCACGATGTCCACGCCGAGATAGCCCAGGCCGGTCAACTCGTAGCAACGCGCCGACAGCTCGAGGATCCGCTCCCAGCCCGGGATCGCCACGTTGGCCAACGGCTGCATCGTGTCGGGATGGCGATCGACGCCGTGTTCGTGCCATACGCCGTGGGTGGTCAAGCCGCTGGCGATATCGATGCCGGCGCCCACCGCACCCTGGTGCAGGTTGGCCTTGCCGCCGGACATCCGGGTCGGCAGGCGCAACATGGCCAGCACCGGGAAGCCGCGGTACACGATCACCCGCACGTCCGGCACGCCCAGGTGCGAGATCGTGTCGAACACCGCATCCGGGCGCACCCGGTACTCGATCATCGCCTGGTCCGGCCGGCCGCCGAAACTGTACATGCCGGACAGGATGTTGCCGAGGTGGTAGACGATGTCGTCGGACGACATCGGCTCGCCGTTCACCTTCAGGAAGTTGCCGCCCATGCGCCCGGCGATCACTACGATCCCGTCCCCGCCGGCGCCGCACGCCGGTTTCACCACGAAATCCTCGTGGCCCTCGACGATGCCCAGGAAGCGTCGCGCGTCGCGGTAGGTCGCCACCGTGCCGTAGAGCGCGGGCACCGCGAGCCCCGCATCCAGCGCAAGCTGCTTGCTCAGCAGTTTGTCGTCGACCCGCGGAAAGTAGCGGCGCGGATTGCTCTCGCCGATGTACAGCGCGTTGCGCGCGTTCAGGCCCAGCACCCCGGCACGCCGCAGCCGCGCGGGCGAGACGAACCAGCTCATGCGCGGCTGGCCGCGTTGAAGTCCCGGAAGCGCAGCAGTTCGCTGAGCCGATAGCCCGTATAGCGGCCCAGCAGCAGCGCCATCGCAAGCACGATCAACAGCGCTTCCGGAAACACGAACACGAAGTAGTCGACGCGCGGGTGGAACATCGCCAGGTAGCTGAGGATGGCGACCACCAGGCTGCCCATGCTCTGGCGAATCGCTTCCGCGGGGCCGTGCTCCTCCCAGACGATGGAGATGCGCTCGATGGTCATCGCCATGATGACCATCGGGAACAGCGCCACCGACAATCCGACATCGAACTGCATCCGATAGGACAGCATGCTGACCAGCAACATCAGCAGGATGACCACGATCACCACCACTGCCAGCCGCGGCACCAGCAGCAGCTTCAGATGTTCCAGGTAGAAGCGCACGAGCAGGCCGAGCGCCACGATCACCGTGAACATGATCGCGCCGGACAGCAGGTCGGTCTCGCGGAACGCCAGCGAGATCAACACCGGCATGAAGGTGCCGAAGGTCTGGATGCCGACCACGTTGCGCAGGAACACGATCAGCAGGATGCCGATCGGCACCAGCAGCAGCGTGCGATAGACGTTCTGCACGTGCACGGGCAACGCCGACAGCGAGTAGGCCATCACCGCAGAGTCGGCGAGCTGGGCCTGCCGGGTGACCATTTCCAGCGCCGGCTCGAGCGTGCGCACCACGGAGAAGCTCAGCTCGGCATTGCGTGCGTTGTCGAGCGCGTACGGCGCGTCGGCCCCGCGCCACCACACGAAGAAATCGGCGGGGTAGCCGCGGGCGCCGCTCGTCGGATCCAGCGGGATCCAGTCGTCGCCGTTGTTGACCTCGAGCCAGTGCTCGGGACGCAGGTTGCGCGCGCCGTCGGCGAGGCGAACCCCCTGCACCATGCGCGCCGGAATTCTCGCCCCCGCCAGGATCCGGATCGCGGTGCGCACCCGCTGCTCGCGCCCGGCATTGGGCGGCAGCAGCAACTGCACGTTCTCATCGGGGGCGGGGCTGGCCAGCAGGCGCACCAGGATCGACGAGAACGTGGCGATGTCGGCGGACTTGCCGCGCACCTCGTCCAGGATCGCCTGTACCGCCTCGCCTTCCACCTCCTGGTATGCCGGCACCTCGTCCAGCGCAGGGACCGGCTGCGCCTCGCCCTGCCCATCGCGGCCGGTCACCGTGGTCCGGTAGTACAGGGTCTGCGGCCCGGCGGGGCGGCGGGTGGTCCACAGCGCCAGGCGCTGCCCGTCGCGCTCCTCGGTCTGGAGGCCATAGCCGCGGGAGACGAAGTTCTCGTCGAGCTGGACGTAGCCCGGCGGCTCCGAGGGGATCGCCAGCTCCGCCTTGACCGCGCCTCCGGTCGGCGTGAACGACAGCCGCGCCTCGACGATCCAGCCCTCGATCTCCGCGCCCGGCGCCAGCGGGTAGCCGAGCACACGGACCTTGTACGCGATGAGCGACGCCGCGCTCGTCAGCAACACCAGTACCAGCGCCAGCAGATGCCAGCGTCTCATCGCGCTCCTGGCCCCGGCGCCAGCGGCCCGCCGCTGCCCTGCGGCCCCAGCGCTCCGGTCCGTTGCCCGCAGGACGGGCGACGGGTGAACGTCTCGCCGGAATCGACCAGCACGTGGTCGCGCATGTAGTTGCGGCCGACCAGTACCGGGTACAGGAAGGCGCTGCGGTCGACCAGGGTGAACTCCTGCTCGCGGTAGGTGTCGCCCAGGCACATGCCCAGGCGCACGACTGGGCGCCGCTCGGTGGTGCCATCGTGTTTACGGATACGCACGCGCCGGACCAGCCTGGCCTCGATGGTTTCGTCGATATTGCGGCGCTCGTTGCGAACGTCGAAGCGCACGTAGCGCCGATCGCCGCGCCGAAAGACGCGGATGTCGTCGGCGGTCAGCGAGGAGGTGGTGGCGCCGGTATCGAGTTTGGCCTTGAGCCGGATCCGGTCCTGCCCGATTTCAACCCATTCCACCCAGCCGAAGATGTCCTTGACCTGGGCCTTGACCGCGGACTGCTGCGCCGCGGGCCACGCCGGCGCCGCAACGGCCAGCAGGCAGGCGGCGGTCCACCCTTGCACACGCCTTGAAGTCGTCCATTTCGAAGGTTTCACGCGTTCTCTGTGGGACATGAACAAGCGGGTTATCGTAACCGCCATTGGGCGAAGCACCCTTAAGAAATCGTTCATGCGACGGGGCGGACCGAAGCGCCGCCGGCTTGACCGGATTGGGTATACGACGCGTTCCGACCCTTCCAGAACCAGGGGTAGAGCCCCCCGGCGGGGGCAGGAACTGGCGTGACCCCGGCGGCTTCGCCGCCTCAGGGCAGCGCAGGTGGCGGCGCAGCACCCACGATCCCCAGCGCATCCGGCTCGTTGCCGGTCCGCCAGCGCGCCACCACGCTCCAGGTCCGGCTGTCGACCACGGCGATCTCGTTGCCGCCGCTGATGGCCACGTAGACGCGCGCGACGGCGGGATCGGGATGGGCGAGCGCGCCGATCGGCAGGGCGGCGCGGCCGAGCATGGTGTCGCGGTACTCGCGGTCGGGGTCGGCCAGGGCCACTTCGGCCACCGTTTCGCAACTTGCCGCGTCGAACACCGCCAGGGTGCCGGCACGGGCATTCGTCACCAGGGCGTGGCGGCCGTCGGCGGTGAAGACCACGCGGATCGGGAACCCCGGACTCTGCAGGATCGCCCGCACCGCCAGCGTCCCGGGATCATGGACGGTCACGGTGCCGTCCTCGCGGTTGCCCACCCAGACGCTGCCGTCCGGCGCCACCTCCAGGCCCTCTGCGCCGCCCCCGGCGGGCCGCTCCAGGGTGGCGCCGTCGGCGAGGTCCACCCGCACCACGGTGCCGGCGGCGATCTTGCTCACGTAGGCGACCGCACCGTCGCGCGACAGCGCCACCATGTGGCCGACGCCCTTGCCGACGTCGATCGCCCGCTCGACCGTGCGCGACTGCACATCGACCACCACCAGCGCGCCGCTGTCCTCGGTGGTCACCAGCAGCCGCCCGCCGTCGGGAGTGAAGCGCACGCCGTGCGGGCGCGCGTGCTCGCCCAGGTCCACCTCGCCGCTGGCGCTGCCGGCCGCGGTGTCGATCAGGGTCAGGCGGTTGCCCGGCTGCGCGCCGCCGTAGCCCGTCACCACGGCCAGGCGACCGTCCGGGCTGACCGCGATCTCGTGCGGACCCGGCGCCGTGGCGATTTCGCCGAGGCGGCGCCCGTCCTCCAGCGACAGGCGCCACACCGTGTCGTCGGACTTATTGCCGACCAGCAGCTCGCCGACGGCGGCCGGCCCCGGGGCTGCGAGTGCACCGGCGCACAGCGTCGCCAGCACCAGCGCGGACGATCGGATCATCGCGTGGTTCCTCCTGCGTCGCCTGCGCCCGGATGCAGCCACTGTGCATCGCCGTCGGCGTAGCGTTCGTGCTTCCAGATCGGGACGTGCAGTTTGACTTCGTCGATGATGAACCGGCAAGCGTCGAACGTTGCGGCGCGGTGCGCGGCGGAGACGCCGACCCAGACGGCCAGCTCGCCGAGCTCCAGCTCGCCGACGCGGTGCACGCAGCAGGCCTCGACCAGGGCGAAGCGCCGCATCGCCTCGTCGAGGATGCGCTCGCCCTCGGCCTCCGCCAACCCGGCGTAGGCCTCGTAGCGCAGGCCGCGCACCGGGCGGCCGTCGTTGTGATCGCGCACCCAGCCCTCGAAGCTGCTGCAGGCGCCGGCATCGGCGCGGCGCAGCCGCGCATGCAGCGGCTCGACGTCGATCGGGACCTCGGACAGGGCGAAGCGTTTCATGCGGACAGTTTTAACACCGTGAGGGCAGCAACGCCCGCGGCTGGCTGGTCCAGGCCGCGCGGCGGCCTGGTGCAGCCCCCCGAGAGCGGCGATGGATGGCTGGACGGCAGGGCGCAACGAAGGACGTAGCGGCACTGCGGCGTGGCGAATCCCCGCGCGGCCGCGGGCCGGTCAGTTGCTTGCGGACGCTCGGCAGCCCATCTCTCCGAAGCCGGCCAACATCTCGGCGGGAGCTGCGCCGGGGGTGTTGCGGAGAGCTGCACATGGATGTGCAGCGGCCCTGAGTCCGGCCATGGATGGCCGGACCGAAGGGCGGAGCAACACCCCCGGCGCAGCTCACGCTCCGCGCGGTCAACCGAAGGCGCTCTTCCAAGGACCATCTGCCAGACACGGATGGGACTGCCTGGCGCGGCCGCTCACCCACCGCTGACAGGGGGAATGAAGGCGATCTCGGAACCGGGACGCGGCGGGTCATCCCAGCGCGCGAACGCGCCGTCGACCGCCACGCGCAGCCGGCTGGCCGGCAGCGCGAAACCGTGACGCGCCTGCAACTCGTCGTACAGCGCGCGCAGATCGCCGGCCGCGGTGTCCAGCGACTCCTGCGCGGTTCCCGCGGCATCGCGCAGGCTGGCGAAGTACAGCACCGTCACCGCGGTCACGGCGCGCTCCCGACATCGCGCTTGCCGCCCCGCTTGGCGACCAGCCGGGCGGGGCCGAGCACGATGGCATGCGACAGCGCCTTGCACATGTCGTAGACGGTCAGCGCGGCGACGGTGGCGCCGGTCAGCGCTTCCATCTCCACGCCGGTGCGATGGGTGGTCGTCACCGTACAGTCGATGTCCAGCTCGCGCTCGCCCCGCCAGTCGACCGCGAAGCGTATGCCGTCGATGGGCAGCGGGTGGCAGAACGGGATCAACTCCCAGGTGCGCTTGACCGCCATGGTGCCGGCGACGATGGCGGTATCGACGATGCCGCCCTTGGCGCTCTTCATGCCGCCGGCGCGCAGCTGGCGCGCCACCGCGGCCGGAAACCGCACCCGGCACTGCGCCGACGCCGAGCGCGCCGTCGCCGGCTTGCCGGAGACGTCGACCATCGCCGGGCGGCCCTCGGCGTCCAGATGGGTGATCGCTGGAGCGGTCCTGCGGGTCATGGTGCCGGCCGTGCCTGGTGAAGCGGCATCGTAGCGCCCTCTTCCAGCGGCGTGCCCTGGTGGAACGCCATCCGCCAGCCCTCCGCGTCCCGCCGCCACAGCGAACTGCGGCGCGAGACCGCACAGCGCCCGCCGGCCTCGCGGTGCGCCCGGTAGACCAGCAGCACGACGCCGGGGGCAACCGCCCGCACCTCCATCGCCTCGGCGCGGAAGCCGACGCCCGTTTCCAGCGGCAGCCGCGCCAGCACCTCGTCCTTGCCGAACATCCGGCCCGAGGCGGCGATCTCGCGAAAGTCGGCGGCGATCAGCGCATCCAGCCTGGCCGGCGAGGCGCGCACCGCAGCATCGAGGAGCATGAGCTCCAGGCCGACGAGGTGCGCCCGAAGCGCGTCGTCGCCGATCGCCGTCTCGGTCATCCGCCCACCAGGAACATCTCCACACGCCTGCCCTGCGTGCGGGCGCTGCCGCGCTGTTCGCTGTAGCGGTCGACGCGCCGCGACCACAGCTCGGCCAGATGCCCGGCCAGGACGGCCTCGCCCTGGGCCAGGCGCGCCCGCAACGGGATCCCGCCGACGGCGAACAGGCAGGTATAGAGCGTGCCGTCGGCCGAGACGCGCGCGCGATGGCAGTCGCCGCAGAACGGCGCGGTGACAGAACTGACGAAGCCGAGTTCGCCACCGCCATCGGCATAGGCATGGCGCTCCGCCACCTCGCCCGGATAGCGCGGCGGCAGGCGCCGAAGCGGCCAGCGCGCATGGATGCGCGCGCGCAGTTCCGCCGAAGGCACCACCCCGCCGGGCTCCCAGCCGTTGCAGGTGCCGACGTCCATGTACTCGATGAAGCGCAGCACGTGGCCGCTGCCGCGGAAATGGCCCGCCAGGGCGAGCGCCTCCTCGTCGTTGACCCCGCGCTGCACCACGCAATTGAGCTTGATCGAAGCGAAACCGGCATCTTCCGCCGCGGCGATCCCCGCCAGCACGTCCGCCACCTCGCCGCGCCCACCCGACAGCGCGCGGAACAGCGCGGGGTCGAGCGCGTCCAGGCTGACCGTGAGGCGTCGCAGGCCCGCCTGGCGCAGCGCCCGCGCATGGCGCGCCAGCAGGCTGCCGTTGGTCGTCAGCGCCAGGTCCTCGATCCCCGGCACCGCCGCCAGCCGCGCGACCAGCGCGGGCAGGTCCCGGCGCAGCAGCGGCTCGCCGCCGGTAATGCGCAGCTTGCGCACCCCGACCCGGGCGAAGCCCCGCACCAGGGTCTCGATCTCGTCGAACGACAGCCGCGCCGCAGCGTCGAAGCCGTGGTCGTCCGGCACCCGGTCGGCGGGCATGCAGTAGCCGCAGCGGAAATTGCAGGCCTCGATCACCGACAGCCGCAGGTCGTGCAGCGGCCGGCCGAGGGCGTCCCGGGGCAGCACCGGCAGGGGCGAAATCGCGTTCATCGAGCCGCCATTCTAGGCGCAGGCGCGTGATGCGCGCGGAGCGGCGGCGGCTGGCCCACCAGGAGCGGAACCGGGACGGACCGCGGCCGCCCGGGGCAGGCGGTCAGGACGACGCGGGCATCCGCGGCGGGGCCAGCGCAAGCGCCTCTCCCGGCACCGCCACGCGATGACCGCGCGCGCGCATCGCCGCGCCGTCTCCGGCGCTGCCGTAGTGGTAGAGCACGCAGCGCCCAAGCAGCTCCGGCGGATACTCGCGTTCGAGGTCGTCGAGGCCGCTGTGCGAAGGATTGCCGACTAGGCCGCAATCGTGGGCGATGGTCTCGCCCGCATCGGCGTGGACCTTCAGCAGCTCGGCGATCGGACGGGTATCGCCGCTCCACACCAGGCTGCCGGGCAGGCGCAGGCCGTAGGCGGTGCGCGGCCAGTGGTGGCGCACCGCGAAGGTCTCCAGGCGGAGGCCGCGATGCCAGAACGCGTCGCCGACCGGGATCAGGTGGAACGCGTCCCAGAAGTTCGCGCCGCCCTCGGCAAGCGCGTTTGGATAGTCGCCGACGCGCTGGTGCAGCAGCGGCACCACCGTCGCCGGCACGTAGACCGGGGTGCGGCCGCGCCGCACCGGATCGAAATACTCCGCCACGAACAGCCGCTCGAACCCCGAGACATGGTCGAGATGGGTATGGGTGACGAACAGCGCGCGCGGCGGTTCGCCGTAGTGGGCCAGGTACGCGGTCAGGCCCTCGCTGCCGCAGTCGATCGTCAGCCACGGCGCGCCGTCGCGCTCGATCGTCGCCATCGACGAGCCCAGTTCCACCGCCGAGGCATTGCCGACGCCGTGGAAGCGCAACGCCCATTCGCCATCGGTCGCCATCAGTACCCCTTCGCCCAGCGGGCGTCGTAGGCGGCGCGCAGGCGGGCGAAATCGACGCGGACCTCGGCGACCGTGCGGCTACCGCGGAGCTTGAGCAGCGAGCGCTCCAGCCGCGCCAGGTTGCGCGAGCGCCAGCCGGTCTCCGGCAGGCGCTGGCGGCTGAGGTCGAAGTCGATCAGCCAGCCGTTGCCGCCGGCATCGAACAGGATGTTGTGGGCGTTGAGGTCGGCATGGTCCAGGCCGACCCGGTGAAAGCGCGCGACCAGGCGCCCGACCTCCTCCCAGGGCGCATCACCCGCGGCCACCGCGACACGGTCGGCGAACGAACGCACGCCGTCCAGGCGCCGCACCAGGATCGCGGCGCGGTAGGATGCGCCGCCGCGCACGTAGCTGGCCGCCAGCGGTTCCGGCACCGGCATGCCCTCGCGCAGCAGGTCGCGGGTAAGGCGGAACTCGGCGAAGCTGCGCACCCGCGTCGCGCCGCGCCAGAGGTGGGCGGCACGGCTGAACCGCGCCGCGAACCCGCCGCGCAGGTACTGCCGCAGCACCGCGGGCCCCGCCGGGGTGTCCACGAACCAGGCGCCGCCGCGCCCGCCGCTGTCCACCGGGCGCGCGCGCTCGCCCCAGAATCCCGGGTCGAACCAGCCGGGCTCGACTTGCCGCACCAGCGCGGCGTCGCTCAGAATCGAGCCGTACCCGCCGCCGCCGCCGCGGAACGGCGTCAGGCTCTCGCTGGCGTCGAATCTGACCATTCAGCGAGTCTAGCAAGCCGCATGGCCCCGACCTCACCGCCAGCCGCTCCGCCCGCCCCGCACGCGCTGTGCCTGCTGCGGCTGTCGGCGCTGGGCGACGTGACCCACGTGCTGCCGCTGGTCCACACCCTGCGTCGCGCCTGGCCGCAGACCGCCCTGACCTGGGTGATCGGCAAGGGCGAACAGCGCCTGCTGGAGGGGCTGCCCGGGGTGGAGTTCATGGTCTACGACAAGAAGTCGGGGCTCGCCGGGATGCGTGCGCTGCGCCATGCCCTGGCCGGCCGGCGCTTCGACGCGCTGCTGCAGATGCAGGTGGCGGCACGCGCCAACCTGCTTTCGGCGTTCGTGCCGGCGCGGCGCCGGATCGGCTACGACCGTACCCGGTCCCGCGACCTGCACGGCCTGTTCGTCAACGAGCGCATTCCCGACCGACCCGGGATCCATGTGCTCGATGCGATCGGCAGCTTCTGCGAGCCGTTGGGGCTGCGCCAGGAGCGCGTGACCTGGGACCTGCCCGTGCCCGCCGGGGCCCACGACTGGGCGCGCGCGCAGTGGGCCGACGACGGCCGCCCGACCCTGGTGATCTCGCCCTGCTCGAGCCATGTGCTGCGCAACTGGCGCGCCGAACGCTATGCCGCGGTGGCCGACCACGCCGCGGGACGCGGCTGGCGCATCGTGCTGTGCGGCGGCCGCAGCGCGCTCGAGCGCGAGACCGCCGATGCCATTCTCGCGGCGATCCGGTCGCCGGCGCTGGACCTGGTGGGCAAGGACACCCTGAAACAGCTCCCCGCGCTGCTGGCGCGCGCGGACCTGGTGATGACGCCCGACTCGGGCCCGATGCACATCGCCAACGCCGTGGGCGCGAAGGTGCTGGGCCTGCACGCCGCGAGCAATCCGGCGCGCAGCGGACCGTATTCGGACCGGCGCTACTGTGTCGACCGCTACGACGATGCCGCGCGCCGGTTCGTGGGCAAGCCTGCCGGCGAACTGCGCTGGGGCGCCAAGATCGAGCAGGAAGGGGTGATGGACCTGGTGACCGTGGACGATGCGGTGGCGGCGTTCGAGCGCCGCGTCGCCGATCTCGGCTGACCCAGACCCGACCACCACCATCGCCGAGCTCGCCAAAAGGCCCCGCCCTGGGCCGCGACGGCGGCGCGGCGGGCTCAGGGCGCCGAGCCGGTCCGGTAGTCCTGGTACGACTTCTCCTCGACGTAGGAGGAGCCGAGCGCGAGGTTGATCTCCTTCTTGATCCGCGCGCGCTCGTCGTTCTCGAAGTACACGCTGCGCGCCAGGCGCACGAACTCGTCGTCGAAGGCCTGGGCCTTCTCCTTCAGGCGGATGTCGTCCTCGATCTCCCAGAGGCGTTCGTTGACCGTCTTCAGTTCGGCGCGCAGCCGGGCGATGTCGTGCCCGGCGGCCGGATGCGCCATCCAGGTGGTTTCCAGGGCCGACAATTCACGGCGGACGTTGGCGAGCTTGCCCTCGTCGCGAATGCGTTCGGACTTGATCTGGAGGATCGCGATCTTGTCGAGCAATTCGCCGAACGAGACGGGCACGGAGATTTCGGACATGGGGGCTGAACCGGGGGATTGGGCCGGTGGGCAGTGTAACGCCGCCGCCTTGTCGCCCGCCCGACCCGCCCGTATCATGGCCGCCCCGGCGCGCTGGCTGCCGGTCGCCATCCGGAGAGGTGGCAGAGTGGTTGAATGTACCTGACTCGAAATCAGGCAGGCGTTTATAGCGCCTCGGGGGTTCGAATCCCCCCCTCTCCGCCAGAACACGCCAAGGCCCCCGCTCGGGGGCTTTTGCGTGTCCGGGGTTCGCGCCCCAACGTGAATCCCCGACGCGGGCCTGGGCCGTGCCAGACGGCTCCATCCGTTGCGGCAATCCATCACCGTCGCCACGGGGCTGCGTCAATGAATCGCCGCGTCTGGCAGTTGGTTCGTAGCGTCTTCGGCGGACCGCGCGGTGCGTGAGTCGCGCCGGGGGTATTGCTCCGCCCTTCGGTCCGGCCGCGCCAGGCAGTTCCATCCGTTGCGGGGATCCATCACCGTCGCCACGGGGCTGCGTCAATGAATCGCCGCGTCTGGCAGTTGGTTCGTAGCGTCTTCGGCGGACCGCGCGGGGCGTGAGCCGCGCCGGGGGTATTGCTCCGCCCTTCGGTCCGGCC
>NZ_JACCKA010000079.1:12667-37571 GCF_013425525.1 Luteimonas salinisoli
TGGCCGGACCGAAGGGCCGCTGCACATCCATGTGCAGCTCTCCGCAATACCCCCGGCGCGACTCCCGCTTGAACAGTGGTGGACTTCGGAGGGATGGGCTACCGGAGATCCGAAAGCAAATGACCGGCGCGATGCCCGGACCGGGGAAATGCGGAGAGCAGGCCAGGGATGGCCTGCGGCGGCGAGTCGGGCCATGGATGGCCCGACCGAGCCGCGGAGCATTCCCCGGCCTGGGCGCCCCGGGCTCCGAAGTCCGCGAATCTGACCGTTTGTACGGGCGTGACGCGAACGATCTCGGCTTCGATCAAGAACTCCCGTTCGCGGCCGATGGCGTTCCGATACCCGTCTCGCTGCTTCCCTGGTCCACTTTCGGACTGGAACCCCCTCCTCCGGCCAACTCTGCTAGGGTTATTCGATGCCAGCCACCCGCACGGTCGCCGCGTGCCCGACGTTTTCCCCGATCCCCCGCCCGCACCACGATCTGGCCGTCCCGACGACGGCCCTGCGTTTGGCACTCCAGGAGTCCTGGGGACGGCTCGCGGGGCGCGCATGATCGAATTCGGCCATCTGACCCACGTCGGGCTGCGGCGCGAGTTGAACGAGGACACCTACTACGGCGACAGCGACCTCGGCCTGTGGCTAGTGGCCGACGGCATGGGCGGCCACGAATACGGCGAGGTGGCCAGCGCGCTGGCGCGCGAGGCCATCGTCCGCGAGACCCGCCAGGGCACGCCGCTGGCGCAGGCGATCCGAATCGCCGACGAGGAAATCATCCGCGCCTCGCGGTTGCGCCACGACACCCTGCCGATGGGCACCACGGTGGTCGCGGCGCGGATCAAAGGCAACCGTTTCGAGGTCGCGTGGGTGGGCGACAGCCGGGTCTACCTGTGGCATGCCGGCAAGCTGGTACAGCTCTCGCAGGACCACAGCTACGTGCAGGAGCTGATCTCGCAGGGCACGATCAGCGTCGACCAGGCACGCAACCATCCCCACCGCAACGTGGTCACCCAGGCGCTGGGGGTGACCGACCCGCAGGCGCTCAACGTCGAGACCATGGGCGGCGAACTGCTGCCGGGAATGCAGCTGCTGCTGTGCAGCGACGGCCTGACCGAGGAGGTCGACGACAGCGGCATCGCCCGGGTGCTGGCGCACGGCGAATGCAGCGCCCAGGAATGCGTGGACGGCCTGGTGGCCGCGGCGCTGGACGGCGGCGGCTCGGACAACGTCACCGTCGTGCTGGTGCGCCGCCACTGAGCGACGCGGGCGGCGTGCGCCTAGGCGGGCTCCGCCTCGAGCGATAGCGGCGCCTCCAGCACGTCCCAGACGCAGCTGCCGGCGCGCTCCCGGATCGCCGCCATGCGCGCCCGGTGCAGCGCCAGTTCGTGTTCCGGCACCACCACGCGCGGGCGCGGCCCGAGCGGCGCGGTCGGCAGCGCGGCCGCGTCGGCGCGGGCCTGCTCCGGAGTCGGCGCGGCGAAGCCGATCTCGCTCTGCCCGGCGGTGAGCGCCAGGTACACCTCGGCCAGCAGTTGCGCGTCGAGCAGGGCGCCGTGCAACTGCCGGTGCGCATTATCCACGCCCAGCCGCTTGCACAGCGCGTCCAGGGAGTTGCGCTGGCCCGGATAGCGCTGGCGCGCCAGTTCCAGCGAATCCTGGACCCTGGCGCGATCGCGGATCCGGCCGTAGCCGTCGCCCAGCCGTGCCAGCTCGGCATCGAGGAAGCCGACGTCGAACGCTGCGTTGTGGATGACCAGTTCGGCGCCGTCGATGAAAGCCAGGAACTCGTCGGCGACGGCCGCGAACAGCGGCTTGTCGGCGAGGAACTCCAGGGTCAGCCCGGTGACCTCCTGCGCTCCCGGCTCGAACTCGCGCTGCGGGTTGATGTAGCACTGGTAGGTGCGGCCGGTGGGGCGGCGCTCCTGCAGCTCGACGCAGCCGATCTCCACCACGCGGTTGCCCTTCTTCCACTCCAGGCCCGTGGTCTCGGTGTCGAGCACGATCTGTCGCATCTGTACCCTGCCCTCTTCGGTCGCGGTCCGCGCGCTCAGGATACCGTGGCGCCGCCGTGCAGGCCGGGAGCCGTGGCTCCGCGCGCCTTCAGCAGTTCGGCCTGGGTGCGCGCCAGCACGTCGACGCGCTCGTTGTCGGGGTCGCCGGAATGGCCGCGCACCCAGCGCCAGTCGATCCGGTGGCGGACGCAGGCCGCCTGCAGCCGCTCCCAGAGATCCTGGTTCTTGACCGCCGCGCCCCCGGCGGTGCGCCAGTTGCGCCGCACCCAGTTGGGCAGCCATTCGGTGATGCCCTTGCGCACGTACTGCGAATCGGTGTGCAGCGTCACCCGGCACGGCGCGGTCAGCGTCTCCAGCGCCTGGATCGCCGCCATCAGCTCCATGCGGTTGTTGGTGGTCAGCGGCTCGCCGCCGACCAGCTCGCGCTCCTGGGCGCGGTAGCGCAGCAACGCCGCCCAGCCGCCAGGCCCGGGGTTGCCCAGGCAGGCGCCATCGGTATGGATCTCGACCTGCTTCATCTCGCTCATGCCGGCGCCGCCCCCTGAGGCAGGCGCATGGCCGGTCGCGGTGCCACCGGGGTTAGGGGGGCGACGCGCCGCTCGGCGCACAAAGCGTAGGCGGCGCACAGACCTGGGCCGCTGCGCTGCCCGGGGCGCACCGCGACTTCCCAGCCGGGGCCGACACCCTGGGAGACTGGCTCGGGTTCGAGGCCGGCCCGGCGCAGCCGTCGCCGCCAGGTGAGCGGCTCGCTGGCGCGCAGGCCGCGGCCGCGCCAGCGCCAGCGATAGGGCGACAGCGGGTTCAGCGTGAACAGCCAGAGCCGCCCCCCCGGGATCAGCAGTCGCGCGCACTCCTCGAACAGCGCGACCGGGTCTTCGCCGGGAGCGGCGACGTGCTGCAGCACGATCGTGCCCACCGATTCGTTGGCCAGCGGCAGCGGCAGCGCGCAGCGCAACGCGCCGTCCCAGCCCTGGCCCCGCGCGTGCAGGCGGACGCCGTGGCCGGAGGTATCGGTCTCCTGCGCCACCGGCGCCAGCCACAACCACGGCCGGCCGGGGCGCTCGTCCAGCGCGCGGCGCACCAGCACCGCCTCGCTCTCGACCACCGCGCGCCCCTGCGGGGACGCGAACCAGTCGCTGGGGGTGCCGGGTTGACCGGCCGGTGAAGTCGCGGGCATGGTCGCCATTCTACCGGCTGTGCGGCGGGGGCCGTTCTGGCGATGCATCTGAAAGCCCTGCCCGCGCTGTCCGACAACTACATCTGGACCCTGACCGCTCCGCACGGGCGCGCGGTGGTGGTGGACCCGGGCGAGGCCGCACCGGTGCTGGCGGCTGCAGAGCGCGGCCTGCAGCCCGCGGCGATCCTGCTCACCCATCATCACCACGACCACATCGGCGGGGTGCCGGAACTGCTGCGGCGCTGGCCCGGGCTTCCGGTCTATGCGCCGCACGACGACCGCATTCCGGCGGCGACGCGTCGGGTCGGCCAGGACGATCGCGTGGCCTGCGACGGCTTCGGGTTCGAAGTCATCGCAGTCCCCGGGCATACCGTGAGCCACATCGCATTTCACGGCCACGGGCACTTGTTCTGCGGGGACACCCTGTTCAGTCTGGGTTGCGGCCGCCTGTTCGAGGGTACGCCGGCCCGGATGCTCGACTCGCTCGAGCGCCTGGCCGCCCTGCCCGGCGCCACGCGCGTCTGCTGCGGGCACGAGTACACACGGGACAACGCCGCCTTCGCCCGCGCGGTCGAGCCCGGCAACCGGGCGCTCGAGCGCCGTAGCCAGGACATCCAGACCATGCGCGACCGCGGACAACCGACACTGCCCAGCACCCTGGCCGACGAACTGGCCTGCAATCCTTTCCTGCGGATCGATGTCCCGGAGGTACGCGCGGCATTGACCGCCAGAGTCCCGGCGGAGGCCCGGGGCCACGAGCGCGTCGAGCTGTTCGCCGCGCTGCGGCGCTGGAAGGACGAATTCCGGGCATGAGGATGCCTGTTGCGGCGCTGCGCTTGGCGCTGGTCGCCCTCGCCCTGCCCTGCCTGCCGGCGCGGGCGCTGGACGTCACCGCGGTGCCCGCGAGCGCGATGGCCGCGCCCGACGCCGCCGCGACGGCCGCCGCAACCCCCGGGGCCGCCCCCGCCCGGAGCGGTCGCGAGATCTACGCCAGCTTCCGCGACGGCCTTGCCGACCCCGGGTGCCTCGCGGAACAGAGCGAGCGCTGGCGCCGCCATTTCGCCCATGTCCCGGACGACCTCGCCGACCAGCCCGAGCGTCTGCTGCCGCTGTTCGGCTACGTCGTCGATGCGCTGCGCGATTCGCATCTGCCGACCGAGTACGCGCTGATTCCCTTCGTCGAGAGCGGCTACCGCCCGGGCGCACGCAGCCCGTCGGGGCCGGCGGGCCTGTGGCAGTTCATCGCGGTCACCGCGCGCAAGCACAAGATCGCGATCCGGCCCGGGTACGACGGGCGCCTCTCGCCGGTCGACTCGACCCGGGCCGCGGTGCGCTACCTGCGCACCCTGCACGGCATGTTCGCCGGCGACTGGCGCCTGGCGGTAATGGGCTACAACGCCGGCGAGTACCGGGTCTTCGGCGCGCTCAGGTCGGCGGGCCAGCGCGCCATGGATGCCGACCCGGAGCGGCTCCAGGTGCCGCAGATCACCCAGGCCTACGTGCGCAAGCTGCAGGCGCTGAGCTGCCTGCTGGTGGAGGCCGGCGAGCGCGACGACTGGCTGCGCGCGATCGACCGCCCGGTACCGGTGCTGGCTGCGTCGGTGCTGCCGGCCGGCGCATCGCGCCTGGATGCCTGGGCGCAGCGCAACGGCCATGATGCGGCCCTGGTGCGCCGCCTCAACCCGGCGTTCGCCGACGGGCGCGTGACGCGCGCCGGCTCGGACCCGCAGGTGCTGGCGCCGGCGCGCGCGGCGGGACCGGAGGCGGAACCTGCGGTCGCGGCCGCTGCGGCGGCGGACGACCGCCCCGGCCCCATCCCGTCCGCCGAGGGATTCGTGGCCGACGCCAGCGACCTGGTCGCGGCGACGGTGGCAGCCGCCACGGCCCGCACCCACGTGGTGGCGCGCGGCGATTCGATCTGGCGCATCGCCCGCCGCTACGGGGTCGGCAGCGCCGAACTGCTCGAGCGCAACGGCCTGGCCCGCGACAGCGTGCTGCACCCGGGCACCAAGCTGCTGATCGATGCCCCCGCCGTGCCAGAGGGCGCCGACGCCGACACGGCGCCCGTGGCAAACTAGCGCGCTCCGCCACCACCGCGAGAACGACGTCCATGGGTTTCCTGCAAGGCAAGCGCGCCCTGATCACCGGTATCGCCAGCCAGCGCTCGATCGCCAACGGCATCGCCGAGGCGATGCACCGCGAAGGCGCGGAGCTGGCCTTCACCTATCAGAACGAGAAGCTCAAGTCGCGGGTCGAGGAGGTGGCCGGGAAAACCGGCTCGAACATCGTGCTGCCGCTCGACGTCACCGATGACGCGCAGATCGACGCGCTGGCCGCCGAGCTGGACAGGCAGTGGAGCGATGGATTCGACATCCTGGTGCACGCGATCGCCTTCGCTCCGCGCGAGGCGATCGCCGGCGAGTTCCTCGAAGGGCTCGACCGCAAGGCCTTCGCGATGGCGCACGACATCTCCGCCTACTCGCTGGCGGCGCTGGCCAAGGCCGCGCGGCCGATGCTGGCCAAACGCGGCCACGGCGCGATCCTGACCCTGAGCTACCTGGGCGCGGAGCGCGCGCTGAAGAACTACAACGTGATGGGCGTGGCCAAGGCCAGCCTGGAGGCCACGGTGCGGTACCTGGCGCTCAACCTCGGCCCCGAGGGCACGCGCGTCAACGCGATCTCGGCCGGGCCGATCAAGACCCTCGCCGCGGCCGGCATCGGCGGCTTCCGCCAGATCCTCGGCCACGTCGAGGACAACGCCCCGCTGCGCCGCAACGTGACCATCGAGGACGTCGGCAACGCGGCGGCCTTCCTGTGCTCCGACCTGGCCGCCGGCATCACCGGCGAGGTGACCTATGTCGATTGCGGCTACAACATCCTCGGGATGACCGGGATCGACTGAGGACCCCCGGGCCGCTGGCACCGCCGACACGGGAGCGCGCCATGCGCGGGAACGCCGGTGCCGGCTAGAGCTGCGCTTCCACCACGGTGATCTTCATGCGCTCGCGCAGGGCGCGCAGCACGGCCGCGGCATCCTCGTTGCCGGCCAGCAGGGCCAGCTGCTGCTGCAGCATCTGCCGCTCCTGCTCCGAGGCCTCCTCGGGATCTCCCGGGGTCACGGAGGCGACCGCGAACACCACCACGCTGCCGTCGTCGAGCACCGCCTTCCCGGGGCTGGTCTTGCCCTCTTCCGGAGTCTCGACCGCGAAGTAGGCGGTCACCGCATCCGGATGCGGGATCGGCGCGCCGCGCGGCACGCCCGGCACGTCCTGCACCGGCAGTTCGCGCCTGCCCGCCACGGCCTCCAGCGACGCACCGTCGGAGACCTCGGCGACCATTGCGTCCGCCTCCGCCTGCACCCGCCTGGCTGCACGGTCGGCACGGATCGCCTCGACCACCCGGTCGCGCACCTCCTCGAGCGGCAACGCGCGTTCGGGCGTGTGGCCGGTGACCCGGATCAGCACGCTGTGGGCCGGCCCGATCTCGATCGGGTCGCTGACCGTCTCGTCCTCGATCAGGCTCTCGCTGAAGGCCGCCCGCTGCACCGCGGGATGCGCGGCGATGCCCTGTCCGCCGCCGCGCGCGAACGGACCTGCGTTGCGGACCGTCAGTCCGCCGGCCGCGGCCGCCGGCTCCAGCGAGTTGGGATTGCGGAAGGCCCGGTCCACCACCTCGCCGACCAGTTCGCTATAGGCGCGCTCGCGGCCGCCCTCGGACATCTCGCGCGCCAGCTCGTCGCGCACTTCCTCGAACGGCGTCTCCTCGCCGCTGCGCACCTCGCGCAGCTGCAGCACATGCCAGCCGAACTCGGTCCGTACCGGGCCGCTCACCTGGCCGGGCTCCATCGCGAACAGCGCCTGGTCGAACGCATCCACCATCATGCCCTGCTCGACCCAGCCCAGGTCGCCGCCGGCCTCGCTCGAGCCGGCGTCGTCGGAATGCTCGCGGGCGAGCGCGGCGAAGTCGCCATCGCTCGCCTGCGCGGCGATGGTCGCGGCCTTCTCCTCCGCCTGCCGCTGCGCCTCGGCGTCGGCGTCGGCCGGCACCTCGATGAGGATGTGCGACGCCAGCCGCTGTTCGGCCTGCGCGAACCGCGAACGCTCCTGCGCGTAGCGCTCGCGCAGCGCCTGCTCGTCGACCTCCTCGTCGACCTGCAGCGTGCTGCCGTCGACCTCGACGTACTCGATGGTCACCGTCTCCGGCGCGCGGAAGTCCTCGGCATGCGACTGGTACCACGCCTGGATCTCGGCATCGCCGACTTCCCCGGTATCCTCCGCCGCCGGCAGCACCACGAACGAGACGTCGCGGCGCTCGCCGAGCAGCACCAGCAGGCGGTCGAGCTGGGCCGGCGTGACGAACGCCGATTCCGCCAGGTGGGTGGGGATCAGCGACTGCTGCAGGCTCTCGCGGATCAGCTCCTGGAACTGCTGCGGGCTGCGCGCCGGGACCTGCGACTGCAGGGCGAGCTGATAGCGCTGCGGATCGAAGCGCCCGTCCACCTGGAACGCCGGGATCTGCTCGATCTCCCGGCGCACCTGCGCATCTCCCACCGCCATCCCGCGGTCGCGGGCGGCGAGACGCAGCACCGCCTGGTCGATCAGGCGCTCGAGCACCTCGCGGCGGGTCTCCAGCGATTCGAACGCGCGCGGATCGAACGCCTCCCCCTGCTGCTCGCGACTCTGCTGCCGCTCCTGCTCGAAGGCGCTGCGGAAATCCTCCGGGGAAACCTCCTCGGCGTCCCAGAACAGCTTGCGCACCGGCCAGAGGTCGGGCGCGCCGCGCCACCACGACGGCGGCGACTCGATCTTCGCCGCGTAGTTCGCGCCGCTCTGGAACAGGTACTGCTCCATGCCGAAGAAGGCGAAGGGAATCGCCAGCAGGATCACGATGACGATCGCGATCCAGCCGGTCATCTTGTCTCTCAGGGCTTGCAGCATCGTTGGACTGGCCGTGGACGTAGCCGCGCAGTTTAACCGGATTGTCGGGCCGTCACAGGGCGCGGCCCGCATGGCCGCCGCGGGGCTGCCCCGTCCGGCTCCGGCGCGGGTTGCGGCCCGCCCCGAAACCCGGGGAACGCCGACCGGTCGCGCAAAAAACAAGGGCGCCGTTTCCGGCGCCCTTGTGGTGGATCTGGCGGAGCGGACGGGACTCGAACCCGCGACCTCCGGCGTGACAGGCCAGCATTCTAACCAACTGAACTACCGCTCCGCGTTGCAACTCTGAAAACCTGGCGTGGTGGGTGCTGAGGGTTTCGAACCCCCGACCCTCGCCTTGTAAGGGCGACGCTCTACCGCTGAGCTAAGCACCCGAGCGGAGCCGGTTAGTTTACAGCGTCCTTGAGCGCCTTGCCAGCCTTGAACGCCGGATTCTTCGCGGCGGGGATCTGGATCTCCTCGCCGGTACGCGGGTTGCGGCCGGTACGGGCGGCGCGCTCGCGCACCTCGAAGCTGCCGAAGCCGGCGATGGCGACGCTGTCGCCCTGGCCCAGCGCCTTGGCGATGGAGTCGAACACGGTGTCGACGGCGGCGGTGGCATCGGCCTTGGACAGGCCGCACTTCTCGGCAACGTTGTCGGTCAGGTCGCTTTTCTTCATTTGTCGTAACTCCCATGCGGCCCCGAGCCGCGAAAAAAAGTGGCGACCGGATGACGGGACCCGTCCGGTCGGCTCGAAGAACGGCGCGCACCAGGAATGCGCGCCGCGATTTGCGACCGTTATACCAGCGCCCCCTACCCCACGCAACCGAAAAGTCGCACAACCACGCGGTTTTTGGCGGCAGTCGACCCAGTCGCGCGGGTCCCGTCAGTGCTTCACTCCCGCCTGCGCGGGGGTCTTCTTGGGCTTGCGGATCACTTCTTCCAGCCGCTCCCTCGCGGCTGGCGCCAGCGGCCGCTCGAGCGCCAGGTCGAGCACTTCGTCGATCCACTTGACCGGTACGATCTTGATCGCCTGGCTGACGCTCTTGGGAATGTCGACCAGGTCCTTGCGGTTCTCCTCGGGGATGATCACGGTGCGGATGCCGCCGCGCATCGCCGCCAGCAGCTTCTCCTTCAGCCCGCCGATCGCGGTGACGCGGCCGCGCAGGGTGATCTCGCCGGTCATCGCCACGTCGGCGCGCACGGGAATCCGGGTCAGCATCGACACCAGCGCGGTCGCCATGGCGGCGCCGGCGCTGGGGCCGTCCTTCGGGGTGGCGCCGTCTGGGACGTGCACGTGGATGTCGTGCTTCTGCAGCGCCTCGATGTCGATGCCGAGCTGCTCGCTGCGCGCGCGCACCACCGAGTGAGCGGCCGAGGCGGACTCCTTCATCACGTCGCCGAGCTGACCGGTCAGGATCAGGTTGCCCTTGCCGGGAATCTGGGTGACCTCGATCTGCAGCAGGTCGCCGCCCACCTCGGTCCAGGCCAGGCCGGTGACCATGCCGATCTCGTTGTCCTGCTCGGCCCGGCCGAAGTCGTAGCGGCGCACGCCGAGATACTTGTCCAGGTTGCGCGAGGTGACCGACACCGCCTTGCCCTTCTTCGGCTGCGGGCCGGCCAGCGCGATCTCCTTGACCACCTTGCGGCAGATCTTGGCGATCTCGCGCTCGAGGTTGCGCACGCCGGACTCGCGGGTGTAGTAGCGCACGATATCGCGGATCGCGCCCTCGCCGATCTTCAGCTCGTCGCCCTTCAGGCCGTTCGCCTTGAGCTGCTTGGACATCAGGTAGCGAGTAGCGATGTTGAGCTTTTCTTCCTCGGTGTAGCCGGGAATCCTGATGACCTCCATGCGATCGAGCAGGGGTCCGGGAATATTGAGCGAGTTGGAGGTGGCCACGAACATCACCTCGGACAGGTCGAGATCGACCTCCAGGTAATGATCGTTGAAGGCGTTGTTCTGCTCCGGATCCAGCACCTCCAGCAGCGCCGAGGACGGATCGCCGCGGAAGTCCATCGACATCTTGTCGATCTCATCGAGCACGAACAGCGGGTTCTTGGTACCGGCCTTGTTGAGGTTCTGCACGATGCGGCCCGGCATCGAGCCGACATAGGTGCGGCGATGGCCGCGGATCTCGGCCTCGTCGCGCACCCCGCCGAGGCTCATGCGCACGAACTTGCGGTTGGTCGCGCGGGCGATCGACTGCCCAAGCGAAGTCTTGCCGACGCCCGGCGGCCCGACCAGGCACAGGATCGCTCCCTTCATCTGCTTGACCCGGGTCTGTACCGCCAGGTACTCGAGGATCCGATCCTTGACCTTCTCCAGCCCGTAGTGGTCGGCATCGAGCGTGTCCTGCGCCGCCTTGAGGTCCTTGCGGACCTTGCTGCGCTTCTTCCACGGCACGCCGAGCAGCCAGTCCAGGTAGTTGCGCACCACCGCGGCCTCGGCCGACATCGGCGACATCTGCTTGAGCTTGTTGAACTCGTTCTTCGCCTTGGTCTCGACCGGCTTGGGCATGCCGGCCTCGGCGATCTTGCGAGCGATCTCCTCCAGGTCGTTGGGCGCGTCGTCGATTTCGCCCAGCTCCTTCTGGATCGCCTTCATCTGCTCGTTGAGGTAGTACTCGCGCTGCGACTTCTCCATCTGCGACTTGACCCGGCCGCGGATGCGCTTCTCCATCTGCTGCACGTCGATCTCGCCGTCGACGAAGCCGACCAGCATCTCCAGTCGGTCGCCGGTGGCGATGGTCTCGAGCAGGCGCTGCTTGTCGGCCAGGCGCACGCCCAGGTGGGCGGCGATGGTGTCGGCCAGCCGGCTGGGCTCGTCGATGCCGGCCAGGGTCTGCAGCAGTTCCGGCGGCAGCTTGCGGCTGGTCTTGACGTACTGCTCGAACAGGCCCATCAGCGAACGCGCCACGGCCTCGATCTCGCGCACCTCGCGCCCTTCGGTCGACTCGACCACCTCGCCCCGCCCGGTCAGGGTGCCGTCGCGCTCGGCGATGCCGGTGACCCGGGCGCGCGACACGCCCTCGACCAGCACCTTGATGGTGCCGTCGGGCAGCTTCAGTAACTGCAGCACCTGGGCCAGGGTGCCGACCTCGTACAAGTCGTCCGCGCCCGGATCGTCGGTCTCGGCGGACTTTTGCGCGACCAGCAGGATGCGCTTGTCGGCCTCCATCGCCAGGTCGAGCGCCCGGATCGACTTCTCGCGGCCCACGAACAGCGGGATCACCATGTGCGGGAACACCACCACGTCCCGCAGCGGCAGCACCGGCAGGTCGAGGGTCTCGGTTTCGGTGGAACTGGTCATCTTGGCTCCGGAAGGGCGGGAGGGCGGCACGGCCGGGACCGGCGCCGGATGCCCCCCGTTATGGGGCTGGCGCGGGAGCGATGCAAGCGGACACTGCGTGCCGCTCGCCGAACCCCCGCCGTCGACCCGGAATCAGTGACTTAGCCGGCAAGGTAGCGCCGAAGTCCGCCCTGGGCGCCAAAGCATATCGTGCGTTCAGTTTCGCGATGCGGCCGCCATGTCCGGCAGGTGCCAGCAAACGACGGCGGGACCGCACGTTCCCATTGGGGTGCGAACTTCTCAGTTCGAACTGGTTTCAACGCGCTGTCGAACCGCCGCCAGGACTGGCTCCATCCAGCAGGCGCCGGCACGTTTCGACCGTGATGGCGGCAGGACCCTCGGGAACAGCAACCGCTACGATGCCACCGCTGGATCGACGGACACAGAAGCTCACCGTGTGATTGCGGGTTCCATGCTTGCCCCACTACGGAGACCTGATCCCGAACGAATAGGGCCATTCGCTTTCCAGCTCGGCCGGCGCGGCGACTTCCGAGTAGCCATAGGGCAAACGTCCGTACGCCAGGCAGTCCCCTGGCTGGAGACGATGCGGAGCGTGGCCGTCTTTCAGGACGATGCTCCATGACTTTCCGAAGCCCCGGCCATCCACCATGATCGAGGAGACCCCCGCAGCATCGATCTCCACGGCTTCGCCTTCATCCGACGGCAAACAGCCAAGGACATTCCCATCCGCGGAACGGATCTCCAGCGGCCTCGCAACGCGGGACCTCGCGTCTGCAGACGCCGACACAAGAAAAGCCGCCAGAACGATCACGACAACCCGGTACATTCGCTCCACCGCAGACATGGCCAGCTCCTCAGGAACCCCAGCCGAGCGACCCGTTGGCCGCATCGAACAATTCCCTGCAGGATTCAACGGTCGTCAGAGATGGACCAGCAGGGACTTTGACGACTTCGGCCTCACCATCCAACCGTCTGAAGCAAAAGTCGCTGGCGTGAATCCGCGTGCGGTATCTTCCCCAGGTGGGCGATCTGATGACGAATTCGTACGGCCACTCGTCCTGGATCTCGCTGGGCGGCGAGGCGTTGTCGTAGCCGTCCGGGAGCTTTCCGTAGGTTAGACACTCCCCCGGATTCAAGCGCAGCGGCGGATTACCCGCGGTCAACGTAATCTCCCATGCCGGAGGCAGATCCCGCCCGCCCAGCCTCGCTGGATAGACGGCCGCATCGGCGACCTCGACGATCTCGTCCGCATCGTGAGGCAAGCAGCCCAACACCTCATCGCCATCCGAGCGGATATCCAGAGACCTGGATGCATATGAAGTCGCTGCTGCGCACGCAGACACAAGCGACGCGATCACCGTTACTCCAACGATATCCCATCTCATCGCAACGAAACCCATCGGTCAACCCACGGTCCAGACGGCACCGTACCCAAACAGTCAGCTTCGCAAGACAGCAGACAGCGCTACCAGCGAACACCACGTCCGCAACTCGCCCAGTCCCAATCATTGAGGCGATCACTCCACACTACCTGGTATGGCTCGAGCCTGCCGCCTTCGTCGACCATGCAGAAATAGGCGTGATACGTCCGGGCGCTCGACTTCCCATCCACGGTCAGTGCGGCCCATAGCGTCGAGCTGTAGGCTTTGCCGGGCTCGAGCACAGGCACACTTTGCGCGCGCGCTTCATCCGGGTATGGGATGCATTCCTCCGGCGGAAGCCGCTTTTCACTTGCTTCCTGCCCAGGAACGAAGGCCTCCTCCCAGATCCGCTCTGCGCGCCCATCCACCCGTACGTAAAGCTCGGCCAATGTAATCAGGGGCCCCGAACGCCGCGTCTCTCTGTTATCAGCAACCGCGAAACATGGGGCCCCTCCGGAAGACCGGACCACACCCGGCTGCTGTCTCGCCTCCCCGCTCGCCGGATGGGCCCATGCGCTCGAATACAACGCGATGGCAAGACACGCCAAGAGTCCAGCGGAACCGCCTACTTTGGCCGACCTCAGCGTCTCACAGACCATGATGGTTTCACTCTACCAGTCGCTACATTCATCCACTTCCAGACTTGGTTTATCGTCCCATTCGACTTGGTGCGCCTCCAAGCGCTCTCCTTTCTCGCTCAAACAGAAGTAGCGGTTGTACCAGCGCCGCTTCGACACCTCATACCGGTCGACCGTCCCAGGTATCTCGACCGCATACCACCCTCTTGACGAGAGGCCCGTACCACAAGTTTCTTCGCAGCTCGATTCACGCAAGCCCCGACGGCGCGTGCGCCCTACCAGCTAACGCCACGGCCGCATGCATCCCAACCCGTAGTCCCTTCCTCACCCAGTTTCACCTCGTATGGCATCAGACCACGGGCTGTCTCAATCATGCAGAAGTAGCCGCTATACCAACGGCTTGTGAACCGCTCTCCAACCTTCACGTCGGCCAACAACGTGACGCTGTAGGCCCTGCCCGGAGCGAGACTCGGGGGTGGATTGGGACTGCCCCCGGAATAGGGAACGCACATCGCCGGGGACAATTGCAGCTCGTCCCGCCGGCTCAAGTAGTCGGACTCCCAAACGTTCTTCGCCACCCCAGACACCCGCTCATACAGGTGCACGCTGGACAGCAAGGGCTGCTCTTTCCGGGCGACTGAGGAGGCGCTGATGGAAAAACATAGTTCCCCATCGAGAAACCTGATCGCGGCATCTTGGTATCGCTCTGCCGTCGATCCGCATCCCGACGTCAAGAATGCTGCAAACAGCATCCATGCAGCCCCAGGTCTCATAGTCCGTATTTCTCACGTTGCGTCGTGGACTCGCCCTACCCTGCGGGCCTCGCGCTGTTCATACCACCGAACCTGGTGAACGGATACAGGAACTCCTCGCGCCACAAGTTTGAGGATCCGGACCTCGCGCCGTCCCGCCGGATCACGCCTCGGCCGGACTCGGTCGAGACGAGTTCACGGAGTAACGGGGCTGGCGCTATCCAGGTACTGCCTGCACGTGTCGACGGTCACCACAGCAGGGCCCTTGGGCAAGTTCGCGACGACGATGCCTGCCGCGGACCTCCGGATACAAAACAGGCCGCTGTGGTTTCGTGTGCCGTGTCGGCCCCATCTCGGCGATCTGATACCGAATGTATATGGCCATTCGCCCTGGAGTTCCGCCGGAGGAGCTGCCGTCGAGTAGCCCTTGGGCGCTTGCCCATAAATCAAACACTCGCCCGGCGCCAGGCGGAAGGGAGGCATCTCGGCTTGCAGAGTGATAGCCCACGGCACCGGTACCTCTCGCCCGCCCACCGCGACGGCAGACACACCCGCCGCGTCAATTTCCACTGCTTCGCCTTCATCCGCAGGCAAGCATCCAACAACATTCCCGTCCATGGAGCGGATCTCTAGCGGTCTTGCAGCCCTGGACGTCGCGCCTGCGCACGCCGATACAAGGAGCGCTGCCAGGGCACACAGGATCACTTGGTACTTCATCGACGCCTGCCCGGAAGGTTGCTTCTGGACGATGGATCAAGCAGGAACTCCGACAATACCGCCTGGAGCTGCTCTGGCGTTCCGCGCGAGCCGCGCGCATATACGCGGTCACCGAGGAGGACAATCATGTAGTAATCGGAAATGATGTCCCCTTGCTGCTCCATGTTGTAGTCGGACAGCGTAGTGCCCGGGACGATATCGTACTCGTAGGCCGCTGGCCCCTGCGATGACACGAACAGTCCGTTCCATCTCACCGCATAGCCAAGCTGGTGCTGCCATACATGCGCCATCTCATGGATAAAAAGCGCTTGATCCTCAGGCAATAGCGAAAAATCGTCTTGGTAGATCGGCTTCGGATAGTACATTTGCCCATTCGGGGTCACGGCAGTGTGCTTGTCCTGAAACCCGAAGAACATCCAATAGCCGTGGTTATGGATCTTCACCGTGGAATAGTCCACCGAATCGCCGAACACCCGGTGTGCGATTTCCACCTCTCCGGGAGTAAGGTCGCGCTTGTGCCCCTTCGCCCTGACCTCGACTACCGAGTGGCCAACGTCCACCGGGTTGGTCTGCACGCCTTCCAACTCGATTTCGACCTGATCCTGATCGAAGGCTCCCTCAAGTGCACAGCACGCCTCGGATTCGCTTGCCGGGGTCAGCTCGGCCCTGACGATCTCCGTACATTCGCCCGTGCAAATGCGCTCCGACACGCCGCTACCGTCGGCAATCCCGCTGCACGTGCTGCCATCAGCGAAATGCAGCGTGTATCGCACCCCTGCCAACGGTTCACCGGACTCGCTGCAGAAGCGGAGGGCTTCATCGAATTCGGCGGCCTCGTCCGCTTCCGGCTCGTTCGCCGACGCGAATCTCGTTGCAGCCGCGATTGCAGCTCCCGCCGCGGTCGCCGCGGCTGCTCTTCCGGCGCCAGCGCCACCACCACTGCCTACACCACCACCCGGATCCACGAACACCCGCATCTGCTTTGCCGAGAGCACCTTGCAGCCGCAGGCCAGGGTGCTGCCGTGCAGGGCGACGGGCTGGCCGTCGACGATCAGCGTCGCGTCGCCGTCGATGATCGGGAAGGCGCCCTTGTGCTGCGGGCAGGTGGCCTGGTCGGTGACCCGGGCGACGGGCACGCCGTCGATGTCGGTGAACGGCGAGCCGGTGAGCACCCGGCCGCCGCTGCTGGTGGGGTCGCCCTGAACGATCCAGTTCTTGGCCATGCAAATTCCCTTTGCCAGTGAGGGGAGCGGACCTCCCCGTGGTCGCGCCTATTCGCCGGAGGCGACCTTGGGCGAGGCCGGGGGGGTCTGGTAGATCAGGTAGGGCTCGGACTTGTGCTCGATCACCGACTCGTCGACCACCACCTTGCTGACGTTCTCCAGCGACGGCAGGTCGTACATCGTGTCCAGCAGCACCGCCTCGACGATGGTGCGCAGGCCGCGCGCGCCGGTCTTACGCTTGATCGCCTTGCGGGCGATGGCGAGCAGCGCGTCCTCGCGGAACTCCAGCTCGACGCCTTCCATCTCGAACAGCTTGCGGAACTGCTTGCTGATGGCGTTCTTCGGCTCGGTGAGGATCTTGACCAGCGCGGGCTCGTCCAGCTCCTCGAGCGTGGCGACCACCGGCAGGCGGCCGACGAACTCGGGGATCAGGCCGAACTTGATCAGGTCCTCGGGCTCGACGTCGGCCAGCACCTTGCCGGTCTCGGTCTTGCGCTCGCTGCTCTTGAGCTTGGCGCCGAAGCCAATCCCGCTGGCGTCGGTGCTGCGCTGCTGGATGATCTTGTCGAGGCCGGCGAAGGCGCCGCCGACGATGAACAGGATGTTGCTGGTGTCGACCTGCAGGAACTCCTGCTGCGGATGCTTGCGCCCGCCCTGCGGCGGCACGCTGGCCATGGTGCCCTCGATGAGCTTGAGCAGCGCCTGCTGCACGCCCTCGCCGGACACGTCGCGGGTGATCGACGGGTTCTCGGACTTGCGCGAGATCTTGTCGATCTCGTCGATGTAGACGATGCCCTGCTGCGCCTTCTCGACGTCGTAGTCGCATTTCTGCAGCAGCTTCTGGATGATGTTCTCGACGTCCTCGCCGACGTAGCCCGCCTCGGTCAGCGTGGTCGCGTCGGCGATCGTGAACGGCACGTTGAGCAGGCGCGCGAGGGTCTCGGCCAGCAGGGTCTTGCCGGAGCCAGTGGGGCCGACCAGCAGGATGTTGGACTTGGCCAGCTCGATGTCGTCGCTCTTCTGCCGGCTCTCGATACGCTTGTAGTGGTTGTACACCGCCACTGCCAGGGTGCGCTTGGCGCGCTGCTGGCCGATCACGTACTGGTCGAGGACCTCGAGGATTTCCTTGGGCTTGGGCAGCGAGCTGCGCGCCGACTGCGCCTTCTCCTCGAGCTCCTCGCGGATGATGTCGTTGCACAACTCGACGCATTCGTCGCAGATGAACACGCTCGGGCCGGCGATCAGCTTGCGGACCTCGTGCTGGCTCTTTCCGCAGAAGGAGCAGTACAGGATCTTGCTGCTGTCGCCGGTACGGCCCTGGGAATCTTTGCTCATGCGTCGGTTACCCGGTGGTGCTCCCGGCCGGAGACGGGATTCGGTTCGAGAATAGCATAGCGATGGCGCCGCGCCAGCGCCCCGGCGCCGCGCGGAAACCGTCGCTGCACCAAGGAGTTACGCCGTCCATCCGATGCCGGAGGCGGGGCGCGGCGGGCGGCCGGAAACCGGTCCGCCTTGCCCGTGTCGATACCCTGCAAGATTCAGGCCGGCTGGATCGACTCTTCGGGCCGGCGCTCGAGGACCTCGTCGACCAGGCCGTACTCGCGCGCCGCCCCGGCGCTCTTGAAGTTGTCGCGCTCGGTATCGGCCGCGATCGTGTCGAAGCTCTGGCCGGTGTGCCCGGCGAGGATCTCGTTCAGGCGCTGGCGCAGGGCGAGGATCTCGCGGGCGTGGATGTCGATGTCGGTGGCCTGGCCCTGGAAGCCGCCGAGCGGCTGGTGGATCATGATCCGCGAGTTCGGCAGCGCGTAGCGCTTGCCCTTGGCGCCCGCGGCCAGCAGCAACGCACCCATGCTCGCCGCCTGGCCGACGCAGATGGTGCTCACGTCGGGCTTGATGAACTGCATGGTGTCGTAGATCGCCATGCCGGCGGTGACCACGCCGCCCGGCGAGTTGATGTACAGGTTGATGTCCTTCTCGGGATTCTCGGCCTCGAGGAACAGCAGCTGGGCGATGATGACGTTGGCGACGTGGTCGTCGATGCCGCCGACCAGGAAGATCACCCGCTCCTTCAGCAGCCGCGAGTAGATGTCGTAGGCGCGCTCGCCGCGGCTGGTCTGTTCGACCACCATCGGGACGAGATTGAGGGCCGTGGTCGGGATGCTGCTCATGGGCGGAGTCCGGTTTGCGTGGAGGATCCGGCCGCAGCCGGCGGGGTTGGGGCGACCGGCCGCATCACTGCTGCGGGGCGATCGCCTCCTGGAAGCTCAGCTGCTGCACGGTGTGCTGGGCGCGCTCGGCGATCCAGTCGATCACCTGCTCCTCCATCACCCGGTTCTGCAGTCCCGACATCAGCTGGGGATCGTTGCGGTACAACTCAATGACCTGATCGGGCTCCTCGTAGGTGGAGGCGATCAGGCGCAGGGTCTCGTTCAGGCGCTTGGGATCGAGCTGCAGCTTGTGGTTGCGGGCGATCTCGCCGACCAGCAGCCCGACCAGCACGCGTTTGCGGGCGGCCTCCATGAACTGCTGATGGGCGTCGGCCGGCAGCTCGACGTTGCGGCCCTGGCGGCGCGCCTGCTCGACCGCCTGGCGGGCCATCGAGCGCGCCTCGGCCTCGACCAGCCGCGGCGGCAGTTCCACCTGCGCCCAGGTCGCGACCAGCTGCTCGCCGACCTCGCGGCGCAGGCGGTTCATCAGCGCGCCCTTGAGTTCGCGCTCGAGGTTGGCACGGATCTCGCTGCGGAACTGCTCGAGTTCGCCGGACTTGACGCCGAAGCTCTTGATGAAGCCGGCGTCCACCTCCGGCAACACCTGCTCGGAGACCCGCTCGACCTTCACGTGCACCTCGGCCTTCTTCCCGGCCAGCTGCGGCACCCGCCAGCCGGCGGGGAACTCGACCTCGACGGTCTTCTCGTCGCCGGCGGACATGCCGGCCAGGGCCTGCTCCAGCGCCGGCAGCATGGCGCCGCTGCCCAGTACCGGGGTGCCTTTCTCCGCGCCGTCGGCCGGCATGCGCTCGTCGCCGATCCGCGACCAGGTCTCGATGTCCAGCGCGTCGCCTTCCTGCGCCGGGCGGGTGACCTCGCTCCAGCTGCGCCGCTGCAGGCGCAGGTTCTCGATCATGCGGTCGATGTCCTCCTCGGTCACCTCGGCGGTATGGCGCACCACCGACAGTTTCGAGACGTCGATCTCGCCGAAGTCCGGCACCACCTCGAAGGTGGCGACATAGGCCAGGCCGCCCGCGTCCTCGGGCTCGATCCGCGGCGCGCCGGCCAGGCGCAGGTCGTTCTCGCGCACGGCCTCGTCGAAGCCCTCGCGGAGCAGGCGGTCGATCACCTCGGCGCGGACCTGCTCGCCGTAGCGCTGCTCGATCACCTTCGCCGGCACCTTGCCCGGACGGAAGCCCTTGATGCGCGCGGTGCGCGCGATCTCGCGCAGGCGCCCGCCGACGCCGGTCTCCAGGCGCTCCGCGGGGAGCTGGAACGTCATCCGGCGCTCGAGCGCGCCAACGGATTCGACCGAAACTTGCATAACCACTCCTGCCACCGCGGCCTCTGCCGGGCTGTCGTCTTGTAGGGATGTCGGGCCGCGGCCCCGGGGCCTTGGCCACGGGTCCGGCGGAACTGGATATTGTGGCCGATTCGGGGGGAGGCCGCCAGCGGGGCGAGTGGGCTGTCGCGAGCCCGCAAGGCCGAAGCCGTGGCGGGGGAAGGCCGCTCCACCGGCGTCGTCCGGGACGGACGGGGTCGGCAGGCCGTCCCGGGCGCGGAGCGCGGGCACGGGCTTGCCGCCTTCCGCGCCCGGGACGCGGCTCGCGGGCGTTCGCTGAAGCCGGCTCTCTCTGAGCCCAAACCCCGGGGCATCGGGTTCGCGGTTCGCGAACGCGCGTTCATCACCCCCGCTTCATCTTCTGCCCGGGCTGGTGCGAAAGCCGGGACTCGAACCCGGACGGGGGTTACCCGCTGGAACCTAAATCCAGTGCGTCTACCAGTTCCGCCACTTTCGCGCTCCGGCCGCGGGCCGCGCCGGGCATTCTATCGCCGCTGCCAGGGAACCGACGCGCTTCCCTGCCCCGCCCTGAACGAAAAACGCCCGGCAAGCCGGGCGCGTTCCGAAACTGGTGGGCCGTCAAGGATTCGAACCTTGGACCTACTGATTAAGAGTCAGCTGCTCTACCAACTGAGCTAACGGCCCCGAAAATCGGCCGCGCAGTGTAAGCAACCCTGCGCGTCCTGGCAATCGCCATGCGGCGACCGCTCCGGGAAATGGGGTGGACGAGGGGACTCGAACCCCCGACATCCGGAATCACAATCCGGGACTCTAACCAACTGAGCTACGTCCACCATTGGCACCACACACCACACACCACACATCGTCCGCCGGGCCACGACTGCGGATGGCGCGCCCGGCAGGACTCGAACCTGCAACCACCGGCTTAGAAGGCCGGTGCTCTATCCGGTTGAGCTACGGGCGCCCGGCCGGATTGTCGCATCTTCACCGCCCCGGGGGGCCGGGGATGGTCGGGGTAGAGGGATTCGAACCCCCGACATCCTGCTCCCAAAGCAGGCGCGCTACCAGACTGCGCTATACCCCGCCGACGCCGTGCGGTCCGATCCCCCGCACAACCGCGGCGCGAAGGGTCGGTCATTGTCCGGAGCGCCCGCTCCGCTGTCAACGAGCCGCGTCCGTCGGGGCGCCGCTGCACCTGCGCCGCAATGCCGTTTCGCGTGTATCCTCTTGCCGGTCTTCACCACCACACAACAGGGGCAGCCTCCATGCGCAGCGGCAATCCGGCACTCAAGGAATCGACCTTTCTGGATCTCGGCAGCGGCAGCGTCGTCTCCCGCGCCGGCGAGACGATGACCCTCAACGGCACGGTCAGCAAGACCGCCATCCTGCTGCTGTTGACCGTGATGACCGCGGCGTTCGCCTGGAGCCAGGCCCTGACGCCGGCGGGGGAACTGGCGCCGGGCTTCGGCATGTACGTCTGGGGCGGCGCCATCGGCGGCTTCGTCGTGGCCCTGGTGACCATCTTCAAGAAGGAGTGGGCGCCGGTCACCGCGCCGCTCTACGCCCTGGTCGAGGGCTTCTTCCTGGGTGCGATCTCGGCGATGTACAACAACTTCTTCGACGGCATCGTCATGCAGGCGGTGATGCTGACCTTCGGCACCCTGTTCGCCCTGCTGTTCGCCTACCGTTCGGGGCTGATCAAGGCCACCGAGAACTTCAAGCTCGGCGTGGTCGCCGCGACCGGCGGCATCTTCCTGGTCTACATGGCCACGATCGTGCTCGGCTTCTTCGGCATCAACATGCCGATGATCCACGAGAACGGCATCGTCGGCATCGGCTTCAGCCTGTTCGTGATCGTGATCGCGGCGCTCAACCTGGTGCTGGACTTCGACTTCATCGAGACCGGCGTCGAGCAGGGCGCGCCGAAATACATGGAGTGGTACGGTGCCTTCGGCCTGCTGGTCACCCTGGTGTGGCTGTACATCGAGTTCCTGCGCCTGCTGTCGAAACTGCAGTCGCGCTGAACCGCACCGCGGCAGGTCGGGAAAAAGGGCGCTCCGGCGCCCTTTTTTCGTGCCGGTGACGTCCTCCGAAGCCGACGCGAACGCTTCGCCTAGCCAGGCGGCAGCTGCAGCGGGCTGCGCTCACGGGGAATCGACGGTCGCCCCGGCAAGTTCCACCGGCCGCGCCCTCCCCCGCCCCGGCCACAGGATGAAACCCAGGGCGACCAGCGCCAGGATCCAGCAGTAGTGGATCCGGCCGGCCAGCTGCAGCGGCGACAGCGCCGCCAGCGACGCCGCCAGCAGGATCTGCGCCCCGTAGGGCAGCACGCCCTGCAGCACGCAGGCGAAGATGTCGAGCAGGCTGGCCGCCCGCCGCGGCGCCACGGCGTGGCGCACGGCGATGTCGCGCGCCAGCGGCCCGCTCACCAGGATCGCCACCGTGTTGTTCGCGGTCAGCGCGTCGGTGCCGGCGGCCAGGGTGGCGATGCCGAGTTCGCCCGCGCGTCGGCCGGTCCGGGCACCGGCCATCCGCGCGATCGTCGCGGCGATCCAGTCGAGCCCGCCCAACGCCCGGGTCAGCGCCGCCAGCCCGCCGATCAGGATCGACAACAGGGTGATCTCGACCATGCCCTCGTAGCCGAGCCAGATGTCCCCGGCCAGTTGCGGCAGGTCGTACCCGGGCGCCATCGCGAACCCCAGCAGACCCGCGAAGGCGATGCCGATCCCCAGCACCAGCACCACGTTGACCCCGGCGACCGCCAACCCCAGCACCAGCAGGTAGGGAACGGCCAGCCACGGCGAGGCGGCGGCCGGCGCCTGCACCTCGGCGCTCTGCCCCAGCACCGCCAGCAGCGCCGCGGTCGCCAGCGCGGCGGGCACCGCGATGCGGAAATTCTCGCGGAACTTGTCGCGCATGCCGACGCCCTGGCTGCGGGTGGCGGCGATGGTGGTGTCGGAGATGATGGACAGGTTGTCCCCGAACATCGCGCCGCCGACCACCGCGCCCACCACCAGGGCGCGGTCCATGCCGGCGGCCTCGGCCACGCCGAGCGCGATCGGCGTCACCGCGGCGATCGTCCCCATCGAGGTGCCCACCGCCAGCGCCACGAAGCCGGCCACCAGGAACAGGCCGGGCAGCACCAGCGGGGCCGGCAGCAGGCCCAGGCCCAGCGCCACCACCGCGTCGACCGCGCCGATCTGCCGGGAGACCGTGGCGAAGGCCCCGGCGAGCAGGAACACCAGGCACATCAGCATGACGTTGGGATGGCCCATGCCGCCCAGCAGCGTGTCGAGCGCCGGCAGCCCGCGCCGCCACGTCAGCCACGCGCCCAGCGCCAGGGCCGGCAGGATCGCCACCGGCGCGCGCAGCTGGTAGAACCCCAGCTCCGTGCCCAGCACGGTGTAGTACACCCCGGCGCCGAGGAACAGCGTCAGGAACAGCAGCAGGGGCGTCAGCGCGATGGCGCCTGGGCGGTCGCTCATGGGCTCGGAAACCGGCGGAAGGGCAACCGATTCTGCGGCCAGACCCCGCAGCCGTCAGCACCCGGGGCGGGACACTCGGCTCGCGCGGACAGGACGGTCACCTCTCGGACACCTGCTGCTGTGTCGCCCATAGGCGGCAGGCCTCGTCCACATCCAACGAAACCCTGCGCGGACGCACGGCGGCGGGCCAGCCGACAACACCCCCGTAGGAGCGGTCCATGGCCGCGAAAACCGCGAGAGGCTCCGGTCTGACCGGCGGCGATTCCCGACATTGCCGACCACGCGCCGGCCTTCGCGGCCATGGGCCGCTCCTACAGGGGGCGGGCGCCCCTTCCGGAGAACGGGACGGCTCAAAGGCGGCTGGCGATCGCCCTGGCGAACGACATGGTGTCGCCCTCGCCGCCGAGGTCCGGCGTCAACGCGTCCTTCGCTTCGAGGGTCGCGATCACCGCATCGCGCAGCCGCTGCGCCTGGTCGGGCTTGCCCAGATGGTCGAGCATCTGCGCCGCCCCGAGGACCAGCGCGCACGGGTTGGCCAGGCCCTTGCCGGCGATGTCAGGGGCGGTGCCGTGCACTGCCTCGAAGATCGCAGCGTCGACGCCGATGTTGGCGCCGGGCGCCAGCCCGAGCCCGCCCACCAACCCGGCGCACAGGTCCGAGATGATGTCGCCGAACAGGTTGGTGGTGACGATGACGTCGAACTGCTCCGGCCGTATCACCAGCTGCATGCAGGTGTTGTCGACGATCATCTCGTTGCACTCGATCTCCGGGTACTGCGCGGCGACCTCGCGCGCCACCTTCAGGAACAGCCCCGAGGTGGTCTTGAGGATGTTGGCCTTGTGCACCACCGTGATCTTCTTGCGCCCGGTGCGCCGCGCCAGATCGAAGGCGTAGCGGACGATGCGCTCGGAGCCCTTGCGGGTGACCTTCTGCATCAGGGTAGCGGTCTCGCCGTCCTCGGTGATCGACTGACCCTCGCCGATGTAGGCGCCCTCGGTGTTCTCGCGCACGGTGACGATGTCCACGCCGCTCGGGAACCGGGATTTCGTGTTCGGGAAGGACTTGGCCGGACGCACGTTGGCATAGAGGTCGAAATGCCGGCGCAGCGCCACGTTGATCGAGCTGAAGCCCTCGCCCACCGGGGTGGTCAGCGGGCTCTTGAGGGCGATGGCGTTGCGACGGATCGATTCGAGCGTGGCCGCGGGCAGCAGCTCGCCGTGCTTCTCCATGGCGGCCAGCCCGGCGTCGGCGTACTCGTATTTCAGGCCGAGCTGCATGGTGTCGAGGACGTGCAGGGTCGCGTCCATGATTTCCGGGCCGATGCCGTCGCCGCGGATGACCGTGATCGTCTGGGTCATGAGGGGTTTTCCGTGCAGAAGGGCGCCGCGCAGGCACGCGCGCCGGTTCGAAAGGGGACGGCGCATTATGCCGGAAGCGCGCGTCCCACGCAGCTCCGGGTCGGAGGACGCGAGCGTGCAACGACTACTTCACGGTGCGGCTGCTCGACGCTGCGGCTGCCAGTCTGAGTTCCAGCGCGCTGGCTCCGGAGCCAGCGGCGCCCGGGCCGGAATATGCTCCCCGGCTCGGTCGGGCCATCCATGGCCCGACTCGCCGCCGCAGACCATCCATGGTCTGCTGTCCGCATATTCCCGGCCCGGGCGCCGCACCGGTCATTCGCTTTCGGATGCTCGGCAGCCAGTCCCTCCGAAGCCGATCAACGTTCAGGCGGGAGTCGCGCCGGGGGTGTTGCGGAGAGCAGACCATGGATGGTCTGCGGCCCTGAGTCCGGCCATGGATGGCCGGACCGA
>NZ_JACCKA010000080.1 GCF_013425525.1 Luteimonas salinisoli
GCGCGGCCGCAGCGCCGCGGCAGCAACCGGCGCCCAAGGCTCGGCGCGCACCAGTCAAGGCCGCCGCGGCACTGGCCACCACCGCCGATGACGACTGGACCGAGTTCTAGGAGCGCGGCGGCCGCTGGGAAGGCGCCGGATGCGCTTCCCGCGCTGCCGCGAGTTGGCCCACGGCGGCGGGCGCCCTGCCCTGGGCGGGTGATCTCAAGGACCCACCGCCTCGGCCGATAACGGGAGGGATCGACCGGGCGCGCCGCCGGAAGCGCCCGCAGGAGCACCGCTCCGGGTTCCGCTCCGCGTGGACACGAAGCGACACACCGGCAACCACCCGATTGGTGTCCCCATGCACGGAATCAGACAGCTCTCCCTCGGCGCCAAGCTCGCCACCGTGGTCGCGGCGATCCTGGCCGGCGCCCTGCTGCTGCTGGCGCTGCTGGCCTACCGGCAGTCCGCCGAAGGCCTGCAAACGCGTGCCGACGGCGACCTGGCTGCGGCCACCGGGCTGGTGCAGGAATCGGTGGCCATGTACGACGAGGCACTGGTGGCCAGCACCCGGCACATGGCCGGGTTGTTCGAGGCCCTGTTGCCCGCGGGAGAGCTCGTGCTCGATCCCGAGGAGACGCTCGAGGTGGGCGCGACGATCGCGCCGACGCTGCGACTCGGCGACTCCGCGCTCAATCTCGACTTCGAGGCGGTGGACCGGTTCGCCGACGCCACCGGCGGCGTCGCGACCATGTTCGCCCGCGACGGCGACGATTTCGTTCGCGTCACCACCTCGCTGCGCAATGCCGACGGCGAGCGCGCCATCGGCACGAGGCTCGACCACGGCCACCCGGCCTACTCCCTGCTGCTCGGCGGCGAGGCCTATACCGGGCCTGCGCACCTGTTCGGCAGCGACTACATGACCCACTACGCGCCGATGCGCGACGCCAGCGGCGAGATCGCCGCGGTGCTCTTCGTCGGTCAGGACGCCACGGAAGGTCTCGCTGCGCTGCGGCAGCGGGTGCGCGCGTCGGCCACGGCCGGCGGCGGCTCCTTCTACATCGTCGCGCTGGGCGAGGACGGCAGGCCCGGCCAGGTGCTGGTGCACAGTCGCCACGAAGGCACGGAGTTCCCCAGCCTGGTGCCGGGCGCCGACCTGGCCGCGCTGGACGCCGTGCTGGCCGGCAACGCCACCAGCGCACGCATCGAGCTCGACGGCGCCGCCCACCTGGTGTCCGCGCGCGCCTACGCGCCGCGCCAGTGGGTCGTGCTGGGCGCCGAGCCGGTGGACGCCATCGAGGCATCGCTGGCCACCCTGTTGCGCAACATCGGCGCGATCTCGCTGCTCGCGCTGGCGATCGGCATCGGCCTGATGCTGCTGGCGGTGCGGCGCCTGGTCTCGCGCCCGCTTGCCGGCGCCGAGCGGGTCGCGATGGACGTGGCCGAAGGTCGCCTGGACGGGACGATCGACGTGACCACCGGAGACGAGGTCGGCCGCCTGCTCGAGAGCATGCGCAAGATGCAGGCGCAGCTGCAGGCGGTGATGCGTGCGCAGACCGAGATGGCGCTGCGCCACGACGAGGGACAGATCAGCCATCGCATGGACGAGGCCGCCTTCCCCGGCGACTACGGCCGCATGGTCCACGACACCAACGCCCTGGTCGCCGCGCACATTGGCGTGAAGATGCGGCTGATCCAGATCATGGGCCGCTACGCCGTCGGCGACCTGTCCGAGGACATGGACCGCCTGCCCGGCGAGAAGGCCGTGCTCAGCGAGACCATGGACGCCGTCAAGAGCAACCTGCAGGCGATCAACGGCGAGATCCGCCGCCTGGTCGGCGCCGCCGGCGAGGGCGACTTCACCGCCCGCGGCGATGCCGCGCGCTTCGAGCACGACTTCCGCGAGATGGTCGAGGGCCTCAACCGCCTGATGCAGACCACCGACGGCAACCTGGCCGAAGTCTCCACGGTGCTCAAGGCGATCGCCGAGGGCGACCTGACGGTGCGCATGGACGGCGAGTTCCGCGGCGTGTTCGCACGCATGCGCGACGACGCCAACGCCACCGTGGCGCAGCTGGCCGACATCGTCGGCCGGATCCACCAGGCCTCCTCGGCGATCAACATCGCCTCCACCGAGATCGCCTCGGGCAACTCCGACCTGTCGCGCCGCACCGAGCAGCAGGCCGCCAACCTCGAAGAGACCGCCGCCTCGATGGAGGAACTGACCTCCACCGTCAAGCAGAACGCCGAGCACGC
>NZ_JACCKA010000081.1 GCF_013425525.1 Luteimonas salinisoli
GCCGCGCCGGGGGTGTTGCTCCGCCCTTCGGTCCGGCCATCCATGGCCGGACTCAGGGCCGCAGACCATCCATGGTCTGCTCTCCGCAACACCCCCGGCACGGCTCCCGCTTGAACGTTGGTGGGCTTCGGAGGAATGCTCTACCGAGCATCCGAAAGCAAATGACCGGTGCGGCGCCCGGGCCGGGCATATGCGGACAGCAGACCATGGATGGTCTGCGGCGGCGAGTCGGGCCATGGATGGCCCGACCGAGCCGGGGAGCATATCCCGGCCCGGGCGCCGCTGGCTCCGAAGCCCACGAACCCACCGCCTTGGTTTCGAAGCGACACTCAGAATTCGAGGTCGAGCGCCGCGCAGAGGTAGTCCATGAACGGCGCCATCGCCTTCAGGTCGCGCGCCAGCACGCTGCGCAGGCGAGGACCGGTCATGGTGGCGTCGTCGATGTCGCGCAGGGCGACGAAGTTGCGGCGGCGCAGATCGTCGATGTACTCGAAATCCGCATCGAATCCGCGCGGCGCGCGCACCAGCATCTCGCCCTCCGAGAGCCGGTAGCGGCGGCCGAACGCGCGCGCGTGCGCGGCGCGCGCCCAGCCGGCCGGGTTGTCGACGACGAACTGGCGGATCCGACGCAGCACCGGCGGCTCCGGGTGCCAGATGCCGGCGGCGATGAAGCAGGCGCCGGGCTGGAGATGCAGGTACCACGACGGCGCCGCGGTCTCGCGACTGCGCTCGTGGAACAGGCGGGCGCCCTGCCAGGTCTTGTAGGGCGTCTTGTCGTTGGCGAAGCGGGTATCGCGATGGATGCGGAACAGGGAGCCGCCGACCGGCTTCGGGTCCGACCGGTAGTGCGCGCTGACCGACAGCAGGTCGGGCTGCAGATCGACCAGCAGGCGACGGAACGGCTCGCGCACGTGCGCCTCGTAGTCCGGCTTGTGGGCCTGGAACCAGGCGCGCTCGTTGTGCCGCGCCAGCGCGCGCAGGAAACGGAACGAGCGTTCGGTGAAATAGGTCGTCATCAACCGAGCTCCGCGGCGAGCCTGCGCCCCCAGGCCTCGAGACGGTCGAGCAGCGCCAGGCGTGCACCGTCGCCGGAATTGGTGGCGCGCAGCGCGATGATCTCGCCGAAGAACTCCGGCAGCGACAGCTCGGACAGTTCCGTGCCCTCCGCCAGGCGCCGGCGCCGGTAGGCGTCCCAGCGCTCGCGCTCGGCGGCGTCGAGGGTGTGCGGCCAGTTGCGGGCGCGATAGCGGAACAGCAGTTCCGGCAGGCGCGCGTCCTGGAACCCGAACGCGCGCGTGCCCAGCGCCGCGGGCGGCGTGCCGCGCACCTCCGCCATGCGGCGGCGGTCGGCGTCGCCGATGAAGCCGTCGTAGAGCGCGGCGTCTGCGTCCGCCGGCTCGCGCGCAGCCTCCCTGGCATAGACGCTGCGGACCTTCTCGGCCAGCGCCGGCCCCACCTCGCGCAGCAGCGCCGCCCGCTCCATCACCTGGCCGCGGTCGATGCCCAGGCGGTCGATGTCGGCATGGGTGAGATGGTGCCAGGCCACCACGGCGGGGCAGCGGTTGAGGTGGATTTCCTTCAGGGCGACGCGCGACTCGCCGGGCGGCAGGTCCGCGGCCGGGGTATAGAGGCGGTCCGCGATCTCCTCCGGTTCCAGGTCGAGCAGCGGCCCCGGATCGGTGCCGAGGTCGAACACGATCACCCGGCTGTCGATGCGCGGGTGGCGCGCCAGCGGCAGCACCGGTGCCGCGCACATGCGCGTGGCCGGGTAGCGCTGCGAGACGTGCAGCGCCGGCTCCATGGCGATGATGTCGAGCAGGCCGGCGGCGTGGCGCTTGTCGCGCAGCCGCAGCGCATAGTCCCACAGGCGCGGCTGCGCCATGCGCAGGCGCCGCGCCAGGCCGATCAGCGCGCGCACGTCGGACAGCGCCTCGTGGGCGTCGCCGGTGCGCACGCCGTTCACCGTGGCCAGGTGTTCGAGCTTGAACGAGCAGGCGCCGTCCTCGCGTCTGGGCCAGGCCACGCCGTCGGGGCGCAGCGCGTAGGCCAGGCGCATGACGTCCAGCAGGTCCCAGCGCGAATTGCCGCCGCGCCACTCCCGTTCGTAGGGATCGTAGAAGTTCCGGTACAGCCCGCAGCGGACGAATTCGTCGTCGAAGCGCAGCGAGTTGTAGCCGACGCTGCAGGTACGCGGCCGCGACATCGCTTCGTGGATGCGGGCGAAGGCCTCGGCCTCGCCGATCCCGTCGCGCAGGGCGTCCTGCGGTGCGATGCCCGTCACCATGCTGGCGGCCGGCGTCGGCAGCAGGTCGTCGGCGGGGCGCACCATGAACTCGATCGGCGCTTCCAGCTCCTTCAGCGCTTCGTCGGTGCGGATGGCGGCGAACTGCGCGATGCGGGTGCGGCGTGGGTCGCTGCCGAAGGTCTCCAGGTCGTAGAACAGGAAGCTGGCGGCCATCAGAAGTCCTCCAGCGGCGCCAGCTGCGCGCGGACCTCGGCGTCGAGGGCGCCGCGATCGACTTGCTCCAGATCGTCGAGGCCGCGGGTGGCCCGCTCCAGGAGCGCGTGCTGGAGCCGGCTGCGTTCGAGCGCGACCGCGTAGGGGATGCGCATGAAGCTGACCATGGCGTAGCGAGGAACGAAGCGGTCCGGATGCCGCTGCTGCAGCTCCAGTTCGAGCGCGCGCTGCAGCAGGTAGTCGCTGTCGTCGACGCGGTCGCGCATCTCGCGGTAGTTCTCCAGCGCCATGTGCTGGATCGCCAGTGCGTTCGGCTGCCTTGCCGCCTGGAAGCCGGCGAACACCTCCTCCAGCGGCGCCTCGTCGCGCAGCCCGCGCGCCAGTTCCACGCAATCCTCGAACGCGCAGTTCATGCCCTGGCCGTGGAACGGCACCATGGCGTGCGCGGCGTCGCCGATCAGCACCGCGCGGCCGTCGAGGTGCCAGCGCTCCAGGTAGAGGGTGGCGAGCATGCCGGCCGGGTTGGCGGCCCAGTCGGCCTCGAGGCCAGGGATCAGCGGCAGCGCATCGGCGAAGTCGCGCGCGAACAGCGCCCGCGCCTGCGCCGGAGTGCGCACGGTATCGAAGCCGGGATTGCCGCGGTTGGGCATGAACAGGGTGACGGTGAAGGTGCGCTCGTCGTTGGGCAGGGCGATGCACATGTAGTCGCCGCGCGGCCAGATGTGCAGGGCGTTGGGCTCGATGCGGAAGCCGCCGTCGTCCGCCGGGGGAATCTCGAGCTCGCGGTAGCCGTGATCCAGCGGCTCCACACGTTCGCCGAGGTCGGCGACCCGCTGCATCGCCGCGCGCACCGCCGATCCCGCGCCGTCGGCGCCCACCAGCGCGGCGAAATCCACCTGCTCGGCGCTGCCGTCGCGATCGTCGACGAAGCGCGCGCTGCGGGCGTCGAAATCCACCGCGTCGAGGCGGCGGTCGAAGTGCAGGCGTGCGCCAGCCGCCTCGGCCAGCCCGATCAGGGTGAGGTTGAGGTCGCCGCGGTGCACCGACCAGATCACCTCCGAATCGTCGCGGCCGTAGCGTTGCAGCTGCAGGCTGCCGTCGGCGAAATGCACCATCCGGCCGCGCATCATCACCGCCTGGCGCATCACCGCGGCCTCGGCGCCGGCCTGCTCCAGCGCGTGGCGCCCGCGCTCGGCCAGGGCCAGGTTGATCGAGCGCCCGCCGCCGTAGCCGCGCAGGCGCGGATCGCCGCGCTTTTCGTAGACGTCGACGCGACGGCCGTCGCGCGCCAGCAGGATCGCCAGCAGCGCACCGGCCAGGCCGGCGCCGACGATCGTCAGGGGACGCGGCTGCGCGGCGCTCATGGGGCGCCTTCCGTCGGCATCCGGCTCATGCCGACGCCCAGGCCTCGACCGTGCGGACGAAACGCAGCACGTCGTCGTGGTTGTTGTAGAGGGGCGCCGGCGCGATGCGGATCACGTCCGGCTCGCGCCAATCGCCGATCACGCCGTTGGCCGACAGGTAGTCGAACAGGGCGCGGCCGGCATCGCGGCCCTCGCGCACCCGCAGCGACAGCTGGCAGCCACGGCGTTCCGGCTCGCGCGGGGTGGCGATCTCCAGCACGCGCGACAGGCGCGCCCCGATCAGCGTCTCCAGGTAACCGGTCAGGCGCAGCGACTTCTCGCGCAGCGCCGGCATCCCGGCCTGGCCGAACAGCTCGAGCGAGGCGCGCAGGGGCGCCATCGCCAGGATCGGCGGGTTGCTCAGCTGCCAGCCCTCGGCCCCGGGCGTGGGCACGAACTCCGGGCCCATGCGGAAACGGGTGGCCTTCTCGTGGCCCCACCAGCCGGCGAACCGCGGCCGGTCGGTGCGGGCGTGGCGCGCGTGGACGAAACACCCCGCCACGGCGCCCGGGCCGGAGTTCATGTACTTGTAGTGGCACCAGACCGCGAAGTCGGCGCCGCAGTCGTGCAGCGCCAGCGGCAGGTTGCCGGCGGCGTGGGCCAGGTCGAAGCCGACCACCGCGCCGGCGGCGTGGCCGAGCCGGGCGATCTCCGCAAGGTCGAAGGCCTGGCCGGTGCGGTACTGCACTCCGGGCCAGAGCACCAGCGCAAGGCGCGGACCGTGTTCGGCGACGGCGCGTTCGATCGCCGCCATCGAGATCGTGCCGGTGGGCTCGTCGGCCTCCAGCTCGATCAGATCGGTGGCCGGGTCGAAGCCGTGGAAGCGCAGCTGCGATTCCACGGCGTGGCGGTCGGAGGGGAACGCGCCGGCCTCCATCAGGATCGCCGGGCGCTCGCGGGTGGGCCGGTAGAAGCTGACCAGCATCAGGTGCAGGTTGGCGGTGAGCGAGTTCATCGCCACCACCTCGGCCGGCTGCGCGCCGACCACCCCGGCCAGGGCCTCGCAGACCAGTTCGTGGTACGGCATCCACTGGGCATGGCCGCGGAAGTGGCCCTCGACGGCCTCCATCGCCCACTTGTCCAGCACCTCCTCGACGTAGGCGCGTGCGCCGCGGGGCTGCAGGCCCAGCGAGTTGCCGCAGAAGTAGGCCTGCTCGGCGCCGTCGTGCAGCGGCACGTGAAACTGCGCGCGCAGCGCGCGCAGCGGATCGGCGCGGTCGAGGGCGTGCGCGTGGTCGATGGAGCAGGGGTCGGTCATGGCGGTCCGGGATCGGGGGCGAAGGCCGGCGCGCCCGCAAGAGAAGCGGATGCCGGTGGGCGCGCGCGGCGCCCGGCGCGGGAGGCGGCTGCGGTCATGAGAATCGCGACAGCGGCAGGTCCAGCCACTCCAGCGCGGTGCCGTGGTACAGGCGCGCCTGGGCGGCGGGGTCGAGGTCGAGCTCGGCGATGCCGGCGCCCGGGGTCTGTTCTCCGAGCGGGAACGGATAGTCGGTGCCGAGCATGACCCGCTCCGTGCCGCAGGTCTCGAGCAGGTAGCGCAGCGCGCGCGGGTCGGCCACCCAGGAATCGAAGTACAGCTGCTTGAGATAACCGCGCGGGTTGCCGGGGTTGTCGGTGGCGACCAGGTCCGGGCGCATCCGGAAGCCGTGCTCGATGCGGCCGATGGTGTAGGGGAAGCTGCCGCCGCCGTGGGCCATGCAGATCTTCAGCTTCGGCAGCCGCTCCAGCACCCCGCCGAACACCAGGCAGCAGGCGGCACGCGACTGCTCGGCCGGCATGCCGACCAGCCAGGGCAGCCAGTACTTGGGCATGCTGTCGCTGCCCATCATGTCCCAGGGGTGGACCAGCACCGCGGCGCCGAGGTCGGCGGCGGCCTCGAAGAACGGGAACAGCTCCGGCGCGTCGAGGTTCCAGTGCTCGTCGGCCGAACGCTGGATGTGCGAGCCGATCTGCACCCCCTGCAGGCCGAGCTGGTCCATGCAGCGCTCCAGCTCCTGGATCGCCAGCCGCGGCGACTGCAGCGGGACGGTCCCGATGCCGGCGTAGTGGCGCGGGTGATCGCGGCAGGTCCGCGCCATGTGGTCGTTGAGCGCCTGGTGCAGCTCCAGCGCCTGGTTGGCCTTGGCCCAGTAGCTGAACATCACCGGCACGGTGCTGATCACCTGCACCTGCACGCCGAACCGGGCGTAGTCGTCGATCCGCTCCTGCGCGTCCCAGGTCTTCGACCAGATCTCGCGGAAGAAGCGCCCGTCCTTGTAGATGCGGTGGCGGCCGTCGCTGGTGTGGTGGATCACCGGAAAGCGCGCATCGCCGTACTTGGCGGCCAGGTCCGGCCACTCGCGGGGCAGGTAGTGGGCGTGGATGTCGATCTTGAGCACGCCGTCATTCTACCGGAGCGGGCCGGCGGAGCGGTTCAGCCGTACTTCGCCGGCGCCGGGTTCAAGTGTCCGCACGCGTCGCAGGTACGGCGCTCGACCGAGGCATAGAAGCGGTCGAACACCGGGGGCAGGTCCTGCTCGATGTTCTCCAGCGCGAAGAACTCCTCGTAGAGCTTGTGGTTGCAGCGCTCGCAATACCACATCAGGCCGTCCTGCTCGTGCGGCAGGCGCTTGCGTTCGATCACCAGGCCGACCGAATCCGGTCCGCGCTGCGGAGAGTGGGGAATCCGCGGCGGCAGCAGGAAGGTCTCGCCGGCGCGGATCGGGATGTCGCGCGGCTTGCCGTCCTCCTGCACTCGCAGGGTCATCTCGCCCTCGAGCTGGTGGAACCACTCCGGGCCTTCGTCCCAGTGGTAGTCGGTGCGCTGGTTGGGGCCGCCGACCACCATGACGATGAAGTCGCCGTCGTAGATGCACTTGTTGCCGACCGGCGGCTTGAGCAGGTGCCGGTGCTCGTCGATCCAGGCCTGCAGGTTGATCGGTTCCGGGAGCATGTCGGTTCGCCTCGCTGGATCAATCGTCGGATCGGGCGCGGTCCGGCGGCAGCGCCGCCACGCATTTCAACTCTATCGCGATCGGGGTGGGCAGGGCGTCGATACCGAGGGTGGTGCGGCAGGGGGCGGTGTCCGGATCGGGAAAGTACTCGGCCCAGACCGCGTTGTAGGCGGCGAAGTCCTCGGCCATATCGGTGAGATACACGGTGACGTCGACCAGGTCCTCCCAGCGCGCGCCGCTCGCCTCGAGCACCGCGCGCACGTTGGCGAATACCGTGCGGGCCTGGGCGTCGATGTCGTAGCTGGTCAGCCGCCCCTGCGCATCGCTGACGTTGCCGCGGATCGCCCCAGTGGCGGGGTCGCGCGGTCCGATCCCGGACAGGAACAGCAGGTCGCCGACCCGCCGGGCGTGCGGATAGCTGCCGACCGGGGTCGGGGCGGTATCGGTGCGCACCGAGCGACCGGACATTTCAGCGGTCCTCGCGATCGGCGCGGATCCGCTCGAGGGCGGGCTCGTACTGCGCGGAGAGCGCGCCGGGACCGTCGATGGAGAGTCCCAGGTCGTGCACCCGGCCGTCGCGCAACGAATACACCCAGGCGTGCACCGCCAGCTTCTGGCCGCGCGCCCAGGCCTCGCGGACCACGGTGGATTCGCAGACGTTGATCATCTGCTCCAGCGCGTTGAGTTCGCACAGGCGGTCGTGGCGGATCTCCTCGTCGTCGATGGCTTCGATGATGGCGCGGTGCTTGTGCTTGACGTCCTTGACGTGGCGGATCCAGTTGTCCGCCAGGCCGACGCGGCGGCCGTCGAGCGCCGCGCCGACGCCGGCGCAACCGTAGTGGCCGACCACCAGGATGTGCTCCACCTCCAGCACGTCGATCCCGAACTGGATCACCGACAGGCAGTTGAGGTCGGTATGCACCACCACATTGGCGACGTTGCGGTGTACGAAGACCTCGCCGGGGCTCATGTCGATGATCTGGTTGGCCGGCACGCGCGAATCCGAGCAGCCGATCCACAGGTACTTGGGCTTCTGGATCCGCGACAGCCGGGCGAAGAAGCCGGGGTCCTCGGCCTCGACGCGCGCGGCCCAGTTGCGGTTGCGTTCGAGCAGTTCGTGCAGGCGGTACATGGGTGTTCCTGGTTTTGCGAATGTCAGGTGGCGATGCAGACGTTGCGCGGCTCGGTGAAGAAGCGCATCGCTTCCAGGCCGCCCTCGCGGCCGAGCCCGGAGCGGCCCATGCCGCCGAACGGGGTGCGCAGGTCGCGCATCAGCCAGGTGTTGATCCACACCACGCCGGCGCGCAGCTCGGCGCCCATGCGGTGAGCGCGCGCCAGGTCGCGGGTCCAGACCGACGCGGCCAGGCCGTAGTCGCCGGCGTTGGCCAGCGCCAGCGCCTGGTCGTCGTCGTCGAACGGCTGCAGGGTCACGACCGGTCCGAAGATCTCCTCGCGATTGGTGGCGCAGTCGGGCCCCAGGCCCTCGATCACCGTCGGCGCGACGAACCAGCCGGGCCGCGGCAGCGCCTCGCCGCCGCAGAGCACGGTGGCGCCCTCGTCGCGGGCGCGGGCGATCGCCGCCGTCACCTTGTCGAAATGCGCCTGCGAGACCAGCGGGCCGAGGCGGGCGTCCGAGTCCATCGGATCGCCGACCCGCAGCGCCAGCGCGCCCGCGACGAAGGCGTCGCGGAACGCTTCGTAGATGCTCCGCTCGACCAGGATCCGCGAGCCGCACAGGCAGATCTGCCCGGAATTCTGGAACGCCGAGCGCAGCAACACGTCCAGCTGCGCGCGCCAGTCGCTGTCGGCGAACACCAGGGTCGGGTTCTTGCCGCCGAGCTCCAGAGAGACCTTCTTCAGCAGCGGGCCGGCGATCCCGGCGATGCGCTGGCCGACGGCGGTGCTGCCGGTGAAGGAGACCGCGCCCACGCCGGGGTGGCGGACGAGGGCCTCGCCGGCGCCCGGACCGCGGCCGTGGACCAGGTTGAGCACGCCGGCCGGCAAGCCGATCGCGGCTGCGAGGTCGCCCAGCAGCGCGGCGCTGGCCGGCGTCACCTCCGAAGGCTTGGCGACCACGGTGTTGCCGGCGGCCAGGGCCGGCGCGATCTTCCAGGTGAGCAGGTACAGCGGCAGGTTCCAGGGCGAGATCGTGCCGACCACGCCCAGCGGCGCGCGCAGGGTGTAGTTGAGCCCGGCCTGGCCGTGGTGCGATTCGCTGGCGAACTGGGTGGCGGCGTGGGCGAAGAAGCGCAGGTTGGCCACCGCGCGCGGGATCTCGACCTCGCGCGCCAGGGCGTAGGGCTTGCCGCCGTCGCGCGCCTCGGCATGGGCGAAATCGTCGGCCTTGGCCTCGAGGGCGTCGGCCAGCCGCTCCAGCCAGCGCGCGCGCCGGTCGTTGGGCAGGGCCGACCATGCCGGGAACGCCGCGGCGGCCGCGGCGACCGCGGCAGCGACGTCGGTGGCGTCGCCGTCCGCGACCTCGGCATAGGTCTTGCCGAGCGCCGGCTCGTGCACCGGCAGCCAGCCGCCGCCCGCCGGATCGCGCATCCGGCCGTCGATGAAATGTCCGAAACGTCGCATCGCGCCATCTTACCGTGGCCGGCGCCGCCGCCTGTGGTGGAGGCGCGGGTGCGCGCCCGACGCAGGGCCAGCCCACCTGCCCAGCGCGACGGCGGGTCCGTGCACGGCGTCGGTCCGGACGGCAGCGCCATCCGGGCAGACGCCGGAGCGCTTCGTGCCGGAACTTCGGCGACGGACCCGTTTCCGTCGTTCCCGCGCAGATCCTGCTGCGGCTTCGGCGAGGGCAGGCGCTTCGCCGGGACGGCGGCGCTGGAGACGCTCGGAAAGATGCCCTAGCTCTGGCACCGCGGGCAGAAATACAGTCGCCGTCCGCCGGCTTCGCGGCGCTCGATCGGCGTGGTGCAGGCCTCGCAGGGCAGGCCTGCGCGGCCGAACACCCGGAAGCGGAAGCCGTCCGGAGTGTCGGTGACGTAGTCGGCGCGCATCCCGGAAGCCGGCGCGATGCCGCGGGTGCGGTAGCTGCGTGCCGGCACCGCCAGCAGCGCGGCGGCCAGGCGCCGCAGCGCCTCGGCATCGAGGTCCGCCGGCCTGCGCGCGGCATCGATGCCCGCCTCGAACAGCACCTCCGCGCGCAGGTAGTTGCCCATCCCGGCCAGGAACCCCTGGTCCAGCAGCAGTCCCGCCAGGCGGCGGCGGGCGAAGCGCGGATCGCGCAGGCGCTCCTCGACCGCGGCTGCGCAAAGGCAGGCGTCCAGGACGTCGGGGCCGATGCGGGCGAGGAAGGGGTGGGTGGCGAGCGCGTCGGTCTTCCACATCGCCACGTCAGATGCCGAGTACAGCAGGATCGCGCGCCCGGCGGTTTCCAGCGCCACGCGCAGCGAGCGACGCTCGTCCGGCCGCTCGCCCGCCGCAGCCACCCGCCAGACGCCGTAGAGCTGGTTGTGCGTGTACAGCGTCCAGCCGTGGTCGAAACGGGTCAGCAGCGCCTTGCCGCGGGGCTCGATCGCCTCCACGAGGCGCCCGCGCAGCGCGCGCTGGTGGCGCTTCAGCGCCGGGAACGCGAACCACGCCGACACCAGCGGCTGCCCCACCACCGCGGCGGCAAGACGATCGGCGGCGCGGCGGATTTCGGGGCCTTCGGGCATGGGCGGGAATCGGGAATCGGGAAAGGGGAATCGATTCGGCGCAAAGGAGCGGGAGTCGCCTGGCGCCCGCTCGGTTCCAGCACAGGCGGCCGGATCGGCGACAGGTGGATCGGAACGGCGCGCTCGTGGCTAGTCCGATTCCCGATTCCCGGCCTTCAGATCGACTGCATCCGCCCCCCGTCGACGGCCAGGCTGACGCCATTCACGTAGGCGGCGGCGGGCGAGCAGAGGAAGGCGATCACGCCGCCGGTCTCTTCCGGGCGCGCGAAGCGGCCGGCGGGGACGGTGGCCTGCATGGCGGCGCGCACGGCGTCCTCGTCGCGGCCTTCCTTGCCGGCGCGGTCGCGAACGATCTGCTCGATGCGGCCGGTCTCGGTGAACCCGGGCAGCACGTTGTTGACGGTGATGCCTTCGGGCGCCAGTTCGCGCGACAGCGTCTTGGCCCAGCCGGCCACCGCGCCGCGCACCGTGTTGGAGACGCCGAGGCCGGGGATCGGCTCGCGCACCGAGGTGGAGACGACGTTGACGATGCGGCCCCAGCGCGCCGCGCGCATGCCGGGAAGCAGCGCCTGCACCAGCGTCTGCCCGGCGATCAGGTGCCTGCGGAAAGCCTCGAGATAGGCCTCGGCGTCGGCGCCGTGCGCCGGCCCCCCCGGCGGACCGCCGGTGTTGTTGACGAGGATCTGGACGGGGCGCTCCGCGACCAGGGCTTCCACCTGCGTGCGCAGGGCCTCGGGGCGGGCGAGGTCGGCGGCGAGCCAGCCGTGGCGCTGCGCGCGCGGGCGCGGCAGGGCTTCGGCCACCGCCTGCAGCGCGTCGGCGCGCCGCGACAGCACCGTGATGTCGGCGCCGAGCAGGGCAAGCTCGTGCGCGGCGGCGCGGCCGATGCCCTCGGAGGCGCCGCATACCAGCGCATGTCTGCCGGAGAGGTCCAGGTCCATGTCGTTGCGATGCCTTCTTGGTGCCGCCGGGGCGATGGCGACAGCTTAGCAGCGCGATGCGAGGCAGCAGGCCGGTGGTGGCGCGCGGCCCCGGACGGTACCGAGGTCGCGGGACCGCGGCCCGCCTGGCCGTCTCCGCAGGCACGACCGGTCCCGTAGAGACGAGCTTGCTCGGCTGGGGGGCTCCGGGGCCGGAGCCGGAAGCAGCGGAGCAGGCTCCGCTCTACGGGCGAGGTGCCTTGCCGGGCTGGCGCTCGCGCATCAGCGCCGCAACGGCGCGCGCGTCGTCGGTCCCGGCGGTCGCCAGCGCCCCGGCCACCGCCTCGCGATTCGCCGGCGGGTGGTTCTGGTGCAGCTTGAATTTCAGCTCGATCCGGTCCGGCCGGAAGCGGAAGCCGGTGATGCCGCGCAGCTGCGCGGCGAATCGCGGCTCGGCGGGATCGAAGCGCCAATCGCTGCCGGCGCGGGCTTCGAAGCGCTCGCTCAGGCGCAGCACCAGGTCTCCCAGCGCGGCGTCGTCCGCGTAGGACTCGAGCGTTCCGTACAGATGCGCGGCGGCGTAGTTCCAGGTCGGTACCCGCGCTGCCGGCTCCTTGTCGGGATACCAGTTCGGCGAGACATAGGCATGCGGGCCGTGCACGATCAGTAGCGCCGGCCCGGGGGCGGCCTGCGGGTTGGGGCGCGCCCAGTGGCCTTCGACGAGGATGCCGGCCGCGTCGCGCCGGTACAGCACCGGCAGGTGCGAGGCGAACGGCAGCCCGTCGGCGGCGGTGGTGACCAGGGTCGCGAAGGGGTCGGCCTTGAGCAGGCGGTCCAGCGCCGCCAGGTCCGGTTCGGCGAACGCGCGGGGTGTGTACACGGGTGCCGGGCTCAGGCGCGGCCGCCGAGCCGCTGCATCATCCGCGGCCGCAGCTGCTCGTCGGAATCGGCCCGCGGCGGCGCGAGTTCGTCGAGCGCGAAGCCGCGTTCCAGGGCGTCCTCGCCGTCGAGGCCGTCGTACGCCACGAACCCGGCGTCCAGCAGCGCGCCGCGGGCGCTGTCCTCGGTGTCGTAGCTCAGGGTGTTGCCGTCGCTGTCGAAGACCTCGGCGGTGCCGCCGGCGCGGATGCGCAGGCGCGCCCAGACCACGGTGCGGCCCAGGGTAGCCAGCCACCATTCGTCGTAGACGGCGGGCGAGGCGGGATCGCGGGGCTCTTTCATGCCAGCCACCATAGCCAGAGCAGGGCCGCCATGCCCAGCCCGAACAGCACGGTCAGCAATGCGATCCGTGCCGGCGTGGCCAGGCCGGTGAACTGGCGGTCGCGGGACTCGCGATAGCCGCCCGACAGCAGCCAGTGCAGCGCCGCGGGGCGCAGGAACGCGCCATCGCCCAGGCGCGCCCGCAGCGCCGGGTCGCGCTCGCGCAGGTGCACCAGCGACAGCGGCCAGAAGATCACGAAGGCGCAGGCGCCGCCGATGGCGATGCCGACGAAGCAGAGGGCGAGGAACAGGATCACGGCTCTTTCAGAACTCGGCGTGGCCGGGCGCCCGCGGGTAGGGAATGGCGTCGCGGATGTTCGACAGCCCGCACACGTACACCACCAGGCGTTCGAAGCCGAGCCCGAAGCCGGCGTGCGGCACGGTGCCGTAGCGGCGGAAGTCGCGGTACCAGCCGTAGTGCTCGCGGTCCAGGCCGAACTGGTCCATGCGCGCGTCCAGCACGTCGAGGCGCTCCTCGCGCTGGCTGCCGCCGATGATCTCGCCGATCCCGGGGGCCAGCACGTCCATCGCCGCGACGGTGCGGCCGTCGTCGTTCAGGCGCATGTAGAACGCCTTGATGTGCTCGGGGTAGTCGGTGACCACGACCGGGCGGCCGACGTGCTGCTCGGTCAGCCAGCGCTCGTGCTCGGTCTGCAGATCCAGGCCCCATTCGACCGGGAACTCGAATTTCTGCCCCGACTTTTGCAGCAGGTCCACCGCGGTGCTGTAGTCGATGCGCTCGAACGGCGCATTGACGAAGCCCTCCAGGCGGGCGATGGCGTCCTTCTGCACGCGTTCGGCGATGAAGGCCATGTCGTCGCCGCGCTCGTCGAGCACGGCGCGGAACAGGTACTTGAGGAAGTCCTCGGCCACGCGCGCGTCCTCGGCCAGGTCGGCGAAGGCGATCTCCGGCTCGACCATCCAGAACTCGGCCAGATGGCGGGTGGTGTTGGAATTCTCGGCGCGGAAGGTCGGCCCGAACGTGTAGACCTTGCTCAGGGCCAGGCAGTAGCCCTCGACGTTGAGCTGGCCCGAGACGGTGAGGAAGGCCTCGCAGCCGAAGAAATCGCGCGAGAAGTCGACCGCGCCGTCCTCGCCCAGTGGCAGGTTGGCCAGGTCCAGGGTGGAGACCCGGAACATCTGCCCGGCGCCCTCGGCGTCGGAGGTGGTGATGATCGGCGTGCTGATCCAGTAGTAGCCGTGCTCGTGGAAATAGCGGTGCACCGCCTTGGCAAGGCAGTCGCGGATGCGGGTGACCGCGCCGAACAGGTTGGTGCGCGGGCGCAAGTGCGCCACCTCGCGCAGGAACTCCAGCGAGTGCGCCTTGGGCTGGATCGGATAGGTCTCGGGATCGTCCACCCAGCCGACCACCTCGACCTCCGCAGCCTGGATCTCGAAGCTCTGGCCCTTGCCCTGCGAGCGCACCAGGGTGCCGCGGGCGACCACCGCGCAGCCGGCGCTCAGCCGCCGCACCTCGGACTCGTAGTTGCCCAGCGCGTCGGGCGCGACGATCTGGATCGGCGCGAAACAGGAGCCATCGCTGAGGTTGACGAAGCTCAGCCCCGCCTTGGAGTCGCGGCGGGTGCGTACCCAGCCGCGGACCGTTACCTCGCCGCCCTCGGGGACCTTGCCCGCGAGCGCCTGTGCCACGCTGACCGTCGTCATGCCTTGAATTCCGGGTTCGATGAACGGATATCGGAGCCATGCAGTTTACCCAAGTCGTGCACGGCCGGGCTGCGGTACGCGAGCGTTCCCGTGGCGTGATCGTTCGATTCCGCCCCAGGGAGTAGAATCGGCACATGGCCATCCGTCTCACCCCCGTCGCGCTCGAACGCGTCAAGAGCTTTCTCGCTGCCTCGCCCAGGGCGCTGGGCCTGCGCTTCGGCGTCGAACGCACCGGCTGCTCGGGCTGGGGCTACGCGGTCGACCTGGCGCACGAGGAGCGCCCCGGCGACCGGATCAGCGAGCAGGACGGGGTCCGCATCTACGTCGACGCCGACAGCGCGCCGCTCGTGGACGGCACCGAGATCGACTTCGCCCGTCAGGGGCTGAACCAGCAGTTCCGCTTCCGCAATCCCAACGTGGCCGCCGAGTGCGGCTGCGGCGAGAGCTTCACCACCACGGCCGACCGCGCCGCCTGAACGGGCCGCGGACCGTCCGGTCGCTTGCCCGCAAGTCTTTGATCCGCCATAATGCGCGGCTCGCTGCGGCCCTGCCGCCGCGAGCCCCTTGCCCCACCGCGTCCGGGTTCCGGCCGACGGGGGGCTGTCCGAGCCGCGCGGGCGCGCCCGCACGGTCGATAACCGAAAGGAAACTCCCATGCGTCACTACGAAATCGTGTTCCTGGTCCACCCGGACCAGAGCGAGCAGGTGCCCGCCATGATCGAGCGCTACACCACGCTGATCGAGGGCGGCGAGGGCAAGATCCACCGGCTCGAGGATTGGGGCCGCCGCCAGCTGGCCTACCCGATCAACAACCTGGTCAAGGCCCACTACGTGATGTTCAACATCGAGGCCGGCCAGGCCGTGCTCGACGAACTCGTCGGCACCTTCCGCTTCAACGACGCGATCCTGCGCCACCTGGTGATCCGCCGCGACGAGCCGGTGACCGAGCAGTCGCTGATCATGAAGAACAAGGACGACAAGGGCGACAAGCCCGAGCGCGGCGAGCGCCGCCGTCGCGACGGGGACGAGGGTTCCTCGGGCGACAACGAGAAGTCCGAGCAGGCCGACAAGGCCGATGACACCGCCGAAGCCGCCTGACCAAAGCCTTCTAGGAGCAGCGCACCCATGTCCAAGTTCTTTCGCCGCCGCAAGTTCTGCAAGTTCACCGCCGAGGGCGTCAAGGAGATCGACTACAAGGATCTCAACACCCTGCGCCAGAACCTGACCGAGAACGGCAAGATCGTTCCCAGCCGCATCACCGGCACCAAGTCGCGCTACCAGCGCCAGCTGGCCACCGCGGTCAAGCGCGCCCGCTTCCTGGCGCTGATTCCCTACACCGACAACCACAACGTCTGAGGGGCAGGGACGCGTGGGCGGCGGCGACGCCGCCGCGGGTTCGGGAAACGGGACGAGCGCGCAGTGCGTGCCCGCCGCGTGTCCCGCTCCTCTCCACGGTTCCCGCTTCTCGTCCGTTCGGACAGCTGAAAGTTGCGGCGCAGCGCCGGTCCCGCCGGCGCGGCGTCACTAACGAACACGGAGCATACCCATGCAACTGATTTTGCTGCAGAAGATCACCAACCTCGGCAACCTCGGCGACAAGGTCACGGTCAAGCCGGGCTACGGTCGCAACTACCTGGTGCCGCAGGGCAAGGCGGTCCCCGCCACGGCGGCCAACCTGGCCGAGTTCGAGAGCCGCCGCGCCGAGTACGAGGCCAAGGCCAAGGCGGCCCACGAGGAGGCCTCGGGCCGCCTGGGCAAGCTGGAGGGCGCCAGCATCGCCATCAAGGTCAACGCTTCGCCCGAGGGCAAGCTGTACGGTTCGGTCGGTCCGCGCGACATCGCCGAGGCGCTGACGGCACAGACCGGGGTCGAGGTGGAGAAGTCGGAAGTGGTGCTGGGCGAGGGCCCGTTCCGCCACGTCGGCGAGTACGAGGTGCTGGTGCACCTGCATGCCGACGTCGAGACCACGATCAAGCTCGCGATCGAGCCGGAAGCGGCGGCGATCTGAGCCGGCGACGCCGGCTGCACCACGGACGGGCGCCGCGAGGCGCCCGTTTTCGTTCGGCGGCGCCCGGCCGGGCGTAGCTTCGCCGCCGGCGCCCGGCCGGCGCGCTCGATGCCGCCGGTCGGGTCGCAGGCGCTGAGACGACGCGGCGATAGGAAAGCGGTGTTATCCACAGCTTGTTCCATCGCGTGCCCACAGCCGGACCGCCTACGATGCCCCACCGCAGCCACCTGGCCGTCTTCGGACGGCCCGCACCGCAGGAGCAGTTCCCGCCCATGCCCGCACGTCCAGAGCGCCGCGACTTCGGTCACGACAGTCGCATCGAGCAGCTGCGCGTGCCGCCGCAGTCGGTGGAGGCGGAACAGGCGGTCCTCGGCGGACTGATGCTGTCGCCGGACGCCTACGACCGCATCGCCGACATGCTGGTCGACAACGACTTCTACCGCCGCGACCACCAGCTGATCTATCGCGCCATCCGCGAGCTGGCGGAGAAGAACAGGCCCTACGACGCGGTCACCCTGGGCGAGTGGTTCGAATCGCAGGGGCTCGCCGAGCAGGTCGCCGGCGGCGCCTACCTGGTGGAACTGGCCAGCACTACGGCCTCGGCCGCGAACATCAAGGCCTATGCCGAGATCGTCCGCGACAAGGCGGTGCTGCGGCAGTTGATCGACGTCGGCACCGGCATCGTCAACGACGGCTTCCAGCCCGAGGGCCGCGAAAGCCAGGAGCTGCTCGCCAGCGCCGAGCAGGCGGTGTTCGCCATCGCCGAGGCCGGCGCGCGCGGCCGCACCGACTTCACTCCGGTCAACAAGGCGATGGCCGAGGCGTTCGACGTGCTGCAGACGCGCTACGCCAACGGCGGCGGCATCACCGGGCTGCCGACCGGCTACGACGAGTTCGACCAGATGACCGCCGGCCTGCAGCCGACCGACCTGCTGATCCTGGCGGCGCGCCCGGCGATGGGAAAGACCACGTTCGCGCTCAACATCGCCGAGTACGCCGCGCTCAAGACCAGGAAGGCGGTGGCGGTGTTCTCGATGGAAATGTCGGCAAGCCAGCTGGCGCTGCGCCTGATCTCGTCCAATGGCCGCATCAACGCGACCCGGCTGCGTACCGGCCAGCTCGAGGACGAGGACTGGAGCCGGGTGACCAGCGCGATCCGCATGATCAAGGACACGCGCATCTTCATCGACGACACCCCGGCGCTGTCGCCCGAGGTGCTGCGCGCCAAGTCGCGGCGGCTCAAGCGCGAGCACGATCTCGGACTGATCGTGATCGACTACCTGCAGCTGATGGCGGTGCCGGGCAACAGCGAGAACCGCGCCACCGAAATCTCCGAGATCTCGCGCTCGCTCAAGGGCCTGGCCAAGGAACTCAACGTGCCGGTGATCGCGCTGTCGCAGCTCAACCGCTCGCTGGAGTCGCGCACCGACAAGCGCCCGGTGATGGCCGACCTGCGCGAGTCGGGCGCGATCGAGCAGGACGCCGACGTGATCGTCTTCATCTACCGCGACGAGTACTACAACAAGGAAAACTCGCCGGACAAGGGCCTGGCCGAGATCATCATCGGCAAGCAGCGAAACGGCCCGACCGGCTCGTTCAAGCTGAAGTTCTTCGGCGAGTACACCCGCTTCGACAACCTGGCGCACGATTCGGTCGGCAGTTTCGAGTAGCGCGCCGCGCCGGGCAGGGCAGGGCCATCCGTCGCCGCGAGCCGTCACCGTCGCCGCGGGGAGCGCCATCGAATCGCCTGCAGGCGATTCGAACCCTCAAGAGCACCTTCGGTCGACCGCGCGGGCCGGGAGCTGCGCCGGTGGCGTTGCTCCGCCCGCGCCAGGCAGGTCCATCCGCGGCGGCGTCGCAGCACCGTCGCCACGGGGCGGCGCCAGCGAATAGCCGAACTCGATAGAAGGTTCTGCCGTCTATCGAAGAGCGACTTCGGCTGGCAGCGCGGGGCGTGAGCTGTGCCGGGGCACTGCTCCCGCTGCAGCGATGGCCGGCTCCGGAAGGATGGGCCGCCAGGCATCCGAGAATCGCTGGGACGGCTCCGCCGCCTCCCGTAGAGCCGAGCTCGCTCGGCTGCGCAGGCTCCGGAGCCGGGAGCAGCGGAGCAAGCTCCGCACGCCATACAATCCGACCCCATGCCGCGCGCCACCACCGCCACCTTCCACAGCGATGCCGTCCGTCACAACCTGGGCGAGGTGCGCCGGCGCGCGCCCGGCAGCCGGGTGATGGCGATGGTGAAGGCCGACGGTTATGGACATGGACTGGAGCGCGTGGTGCGCGCGCTGCCCGATGCCGATGCCTTCGGCGTCGCCTCGCTCGAGGATGTCGCGCGCATCCGCGCCCTCGGCCTGGCGCAGCCGGTGCTGCTGCTGTCCGGCTTCGATGCGGCGGAGGACCTGGCGCAGCTGCGGCAGCTCCGGGCCGACAGCGTGATCCATCACGCCAGCCAGCTCGAGATGCTGGAGCAGTGCGACGGCGGCGCCCCGATCCGATGCTGGCTCAAGGTCGACTCCGGCATGCACCGGCTGGGCTTCGCGCCCGCCGACGTGCGCGACGCGCATGCCCGGCTGGCAGCGTTGCCGCAGGTGGCCGAGATCGTGCTGATGACCCACTTCGCCAGCTCCGACGAGTTCGCCGCCAGCGGCACCCGCAACTGCGACCAGACCCGGAGGCAGCTGCGGACGTTCGCCGAGGCCACCGCGGGGCTGCCCGGCGCGCGCTCGCTGGCCAATTCCACCGCCGTCCTCGGCTGGCCGCAGGCGCATGCCGACTGGGTGCGGCCGGGCGGCGCGCTGTACGGCATGTCGGTGGTGGCCGGCCGCCCGGGGCCGGAATTCGGGCTGCGCCCGGCCATGACGTTCTCGGCCCGGCTGATCGCCGTCAACCGCATCGCCCGGGGCGAGCGGATCGGCTACTCGGCCACCTGGGAATGCCCCGAAGACATGCCTGTGGGCGTGGCCGCCGCAGGCTACGGCGACGGCTATCCGCGCCACGCGCCTTCGGGGACTCCGGTCCTGGTGAACGGTCGGCAAGCCGCGACCGTCGGCCGCGTGTCGATGGACCTGATGGCGATCGACCTGCGCACGCAGCCCGATGCCCGCCCCGGCGACCCGGTGGTGCTGTGGGGCGAGGGGTTGCCCGTCGACACGGTGGCGGCCGCGGCCGGCACCATCGGCTACCAGTTGACCTGCGGGATCGCCGGCCGCGTGCGCCGCCGCGAGGGCTGAGGCCGCGCCGCGACGCCAGGAGCCGGACGCGGCCGGTTCACTCGCCGGCAACGCGGCGGCCCGCTACCCTCGCGCCCAGCGACCCTCGGAGCCCTGGGCATGATCGACAACGCGCGGTTGCCGGCTGCAGGCGGGCCTGGAGTCCATCGCGGACGCCACGGCGACGGCAACGTGGCGCCGCGCTGATGGCGATCGCCCTGGTCTGGTTGCGCGACGACCTGCGCCTGGACGACAACCCGGCGCTGCGCGCGGCGCTCGAAGGCGGCTATGTTCCGCTGGCGGTGCACGTGCACGCACCGGAGGAGGAAGGCGGCTGGGCGCCGGGCAACGCCTCCAATGCATGGCGCCATCGTTCGCTGCGGGCACTGGACGACGAGTTGCGCACGCGCGGCTCGCGGCTGCGCCTCTTCCGCGGGCCGACCCTGCAGACCCTGCAGTCGCTGCTGGCCGCCACGGACGCCGAAGCGGTGTTCTGGAACCGCCGCTACGAGCCCGCCGTCGAGGCGCGAGACGCCGGGATCAAGCGTGCGCTGCGGGCGCAGGGCGTGCGTGCGGAAAGCTTCAACGGCGCCCTGCTGTTCGAGCCCTGGCAGGTCGGGACCCGGCAGGGCGATCCGTACCGCGTCTTCACCCCCTACTGGAGGACGGCGCTGGCGGGCTGGCGCGAGCCGCGGCTCTGGGAGGCGCCGGCGGTCTGGCCCGCGCTGCCCGACGAGGACGCCGTACCCCACGGCGTGACGCTGGAGGCGCTGCACCTGGTGCCCGGCCGCGACTGGGACGCGGAATTCTGGCAGCGATTCGCTCCCGGCGAGGCCGGCGCCCGCGCGGCGCTGGCGTCGTTCCTGGAGCAGGGACTGCACGGGTACGGTACGCGGCGCGATGTTCCCGGTTGCCGCGGCACGTCGCGGCTGTCGCCGCATCTTCATTTCGGCGAGGTGTCGGTGGCGCGGGTGGCGGCCGCGGTCCGCGCCGCGGATGCGCCGGCGGGCGACGTCGAGCGTTTCCTCGCCGAGCTCGGCTGGCGCGAGTTCGCGCACCACGTGCTGCATCACTTCCCGCACACCGCGGACGCGGACCTCAACCCGCGCTTCCGCGATTTCCCGTGGGCACCGCCTCAGCCGCGGATCCTGCGCGCCTGGCAGCGCGGGCGCACCGGCGTGCCCATCGTCGATGCCGGCATGCGCGAGCTGTGGCGGACCGGGTGGATGCACAACCGCGTCCGCATGATCGTCGCCAGCTACCTCACCAAGCACCTGCGCATGCACTGGCGCCACGGCGCGCGCTGGTTCTGGGACACCCTGGTGGACGCCGACCTGGCCAGCAACAGCCTCGGCTGGCAATGGACCGCGGGGACGGGCGCGGATGCCGCGCCCTATGTGCGGGTCTTCAACCCGGTGGTGCAGGCGGCGCGCTTCGACCCGGACGGCGCCTACATCGCGCGCTGGCTGCCGGAGCTGGGCTCGCTGCCGCTGCCGCTGCGCTACGCCCCGTGGGAGGATCCGGCCGCGCTGCGGCGTGCGGCGCCGGAGTACCCGCGGCGGCCACTGGTGGAGCCGGCGGAAGGCAGGCGCGCGGCGCTGCGCGCGTATGCGGCCGTGGCCGCGCCGGGACCCGCGGCACCGAACGGACGCGCCCGCCGCGGTTGATCGCCGCGCGGCCAACCCCTGTAGAGCCGAGCTTGCTCGGCTGCGCGGGCTCCGGAGCCTGGAGCAGCGGAGCAAGCTCCGCTCTACGGATGCGCGGGCGGGCCGGCGTCGAGGCACCGCGCGTTTGACGCTCTTTGCGGGCGCGTGGTTCACTCGCGCACGGTCCGAGGGAGCTGGGATGGCCACCGAGAACACGCGCCGGCGTCCGCGCCGGGAGCCGATGTCGCGGGTCGATACCGCGTGGCTGCGGATGGAGAAGCCGAGCAACCCGATGATGATCACGGGCGTGCTCATGCTCGACGAGCCGCTGGCGCTCGACGACCTGCGGCGCCTGGTGGCCGAACGCTTCCTCGCCTACGCGCGGTTCCGGCAGAAGCCGGTGGACGCGGCGACGGGCTGCTGCTGGCAGGACGATGCGCGCTTCGAGATCGACTGGCACGTGCAGGGCGCCACGCTGCCCGGGCGCGGCGGCAAGGGCGCCCTCGAGCGCTTCGCCAGCCGGCTGGCCTCGTCGGCGCTGGAGAAGGGCCGGCCGCTGTGGCAGTTCCACCTGGTCGAGCGCTACGGGGCCGGGTCGGCGCTGGTGGCGCGCATCCATCATTGCTACGCCGACGGCATGGCCCTGGTGCAGGTGCTGCTCTCGTTGACCGACACAGTGCGCGACCCCGCGGCCGGGAAGGACCTGTCGCGCGCGTGGCTGCGGCGGGACGGAGAGGAGGTGGCGCGCCGGGTCGGCGCGATCCAGCGCTACCGGCGCCTGGGCGGCAGGGCGCTCGGCAAGGGCATCGAGATGTACCGCGATCCGGGCCTGGCCGCGATGCTGGCGCGAGAAGGCGGGGAGATCGCCCGCGAGCTGCTGACCGCGCTGTCGCTCCCGGACGATCCGCCGTCGCTGCTGCGCGGGCGCCTGGGCAACAGCAAGCGCGTGGCCTGGGCCGAGCCGCTGGATCTGGACGAGGTGAAGGCGGTCGGCCGCGCCTGCGGCTGCACCGTCAACGACGTGCTGATGGCCGCTGCCGCCGGCGCCCTGCGCGGCTACATCCACGGCCGTGGCGAGTCCACCGAAGGGATGACCCTGCGCGCCACGGTGCCGGTGAACCTGCGCCCGCTCGAGCACGCGCGCAAGCTGGGCAACCACTTCGGCCTGGTGTTCCTCGACCTGCCGGTGGGGGAGCCCAATCCCGTGCGCCGGCTGGCGCGCGTGTCCGAGTGCATGTCGAAACTCAAGAATTCCAAGCAGGCCATTGTCGCGTATGGACTTCTTGCGGCGCTGGGGATGGCGCCGCAGCCGCTGCAGGAGGCCGCCTTGGCGCTGCTCAGCCGCAAGGCCACCGCGGTGGCCACCAACGTGCCCGGTCCGCAGCAGCCGCTGTATCTGGCCGGATGCGCGGTGCGCGAGATGATGTTCTGGGTGCCGCAGACCGGCTCGATCGGCATCGGCGTCTCGATCCTCAGCTACAACGGCCGCGTGCATTTCGGGCTCATCGCGGATGCGCGGCTGGTTCCCGATCCCGACGCGGTGATCCGGCGGTTCCGGCCCGAGTTCGAGAAACTGCTGTACCTGGCGCTGATGGGCGACTGGGATGCAGCGCTCGCGCCGGAGGCCGCCGAGGCGCTGCTCGACGATCGGCGCTAGCGCAGAGCGTCCTGCGCGCGACAGCTTCCGGCCGGAGGCCGGCAGGACGACCGCCGGTTCCTGAATGGGGGGTATCCGCGCAGGGTCGCGTTGTGCCATCCGTCACTCTGCTACGACCGCGGCGTGGTTAGCTTTACTCCCGTATTCACACCGCGCCGGCCATGCCGGCCATCGACAGGAGAGGACGATGCGCAACTTCACTCGCGCCGGTATCGCCACCGCAGTGGCCAGCGTGCTGCTGGCAGGCGGTTGTGCCAGCTACACCGGCCAGACCACCGATCCGAACGATCCCAACCGCACCCGCACCGGGGCCCTGGTCGGCGCAGGCATCGGCGCAGTGGCCGGCCTGCTCAGCGGCGGCGACGCCACCGAGCGCCGCCAGCGCGCCATGGTCGGGGCAGGCGCAGGCGCGCTCGCCGGCGGCGCCGTGGGTGCCTACCAGGACCGTCAGGAAGCCGAATTGCGCCGCCAGATGGCGGGCACCGGAGTGGACGTGGTGCGGCAGGGCGACAACATCACCCTCAACATGCCGGGCAGCATCACCTTCGGCTTCGACCAGTCCAGCATCCAGCCGCAGTTCCATCCGGTGCTGGACAACGTTGCCAATACGCTGCGCGAGTACGACCAGACGATCATCGAGGTCGCCGGCCATACCGACAGCGTCGGCAGCGACAGCTACAACCAGCAGCTGTCGGAGCGCCGCGCGCAGGCCGTGGCGGCGTACCTCGGTGCCAAGGGCATCTCGCAGCAGCGCATGATCACGGTCGGCGCCGGCAAGACTCGCCCGATCGCCGACAACAGCACCGATGCCGGGCGCGCGCAGAACCGTCGCGTCGAGATCACCCTGGTGCCGGTCCGCGCCTGACCACGCGAGACAGCGAAGCCACGAAGGGGCCGCGCAAGCGGCCCTTTTTTTTGGTTCTTCACCCAAGTCCGGGGAAGGCTGCCCGGATCTTCAGGAAGAAGTAGGCGTCGTCGCGGTAGCCGTAGGCCACACGCTTGATGACCTTGATCCTGTTGTTGATGCCTTCGACCAGGTTGGTGCCTAGAGGCCAACGGCAGTGGGCCAGGATGCCCGGCAAGTACGGCTCCAGCCGGCGGACGAAGACCTTGAGCGGTTCCAGGCCGCTGCGCAGGGCGCGGCGCTTCCAGCTTTTCCAGAACTTCCGTGCCCAAGCCTCGCTGCGGTAGCGCCATAGCTGCTTCAGGTCGTCCTTGAGTAGGTACACCGTCAGCAAGGCGCGGTTGGCGGCCAGCAGTTCGTCCAGCTTCACTGCCTGCTCGGGCGGGACGTTCTCGCGGTTGCGCAGCAGCAGCCAGCGTGAGGTCTTGACCACCTGCCGTGCAGGCTTGTCGTTGCACAGCCGGTTGGCTTCGTCTACCCGCACCCGGTCGATCACCTCGCGGCCGTACTTGGCCACGACGTGGAACAGGTCGTAGACCACCTCGGCATTGGGACAGTGCTGCTTCACCTCCAGGTCGTAGGCCGTGTTCATGTCCATCGCCACCGCGCGTAGTGCGTGGCAACCTTCCGGCCCGAGCAACTCGAAGAAGGGCCGCACCTCAGTCCGGGAGCGGCCACGACCCACCCACAGCACCCGTTTGCGCTCCGGTTCCACTACCACGGTTGCGTACCGGTGGCCCTTCTGGATCGCAAACTCGTCCATCGCAATCACCGTCACCCCCGTCAGGTCGATCGGTCCCAGCGTCCGCTCTAGATGCTGGAAGTCGATCCGCTTGACCGTCTTCCAGTCCAGCCCGAACCAGCGCGCCGCCTGCAGGATCGAGGTCACCGCGCACAGCCGGGCTACGCTCTCGGCCAGCCTCCGGGTGACTCGTGCATGGCGGTCCAGCCAGTCCAGCTGCTCCAGCCGTGGCCCGCAACCCGGGCAAGCCAGCCGCAACCGCGGCACCACCAGCTCCACGGGGTCCTCGAACACTGGCAAGTCCCGGATCCGGCGCTCACTGCGGTCGTGAAGCGCCGCAACCGCCTGCCCGCAGCCCGAGCAATGACGCGCTGCCTCGGTTCGAGGTTCCAGTTCCACAACCAGCCAGCGGCGATCGCCCCGACGCTCATGCCGCCAACCCGACACCCCATACCCCACCCAGCCGCCTAGCTGGGCAATACAATCTCCATCGGCCACGGCCGGCCCCAGTTTGTTGTCTAGACACCAACAATTCTGCCCGGTCGGCCGTGCGCCTCTCCCTCAGATGGGAGAAGAACCTTTTTTTCGACCTGCTGTTCGCATTTCCCGCCCGCATGCAGTGTAGGCGAATTGCTGCCGGCTGTCCGAGAGCCCGATCCTCCGCAGCCCGTCATCGTTGGAACGGCGCCGCGTGTTCCGCCTTCGCGCGGCTGAGCAGCGCATGCAGCATTTCCGTGGAAAGGCCATGCAGGACCAGGCGGAAGCCAGCGCGCAGGGTGGTCAGCGGCACCAGCGGGTGCTTGTTGTTGAGGAACACCAGGTAGTCCGGCCGCTGCAGCAGCGTGGCGCAGTAGATGCCGATGGTTTCGTCGAGCTGCAGCGAATTGGTGGCGCGCCAGAAATCGTTGTCGGTCAGGAACAGCTGGTAGACCGGCGTGTACACCTCGATCGCGGTCTGCAGGTCGATGAAGTTGGTCCAGCGCCGCGGCATCTCCTCCAGGCGCAGCGGCGGCGGTTCGATCATCGAGAAATCGAGGCCGGCCGGCGGCTGGATCGGCCGCCCGCCGAGCGCGCGGTTGAGCTCGATGACGAAATTGAACAGGTTGAGATCGTGCTGCAGGAACACGTCGTCGCGCAGCGCATCGATGTCGGCGGGGCGCAGCGGGTGCGAGGGCAGTTCGCGGCCGGGCAGGGCGTTGCGACCGATGAAGGCCAGCACCTGGGAGCCGAGGTGGAAGTGGCGCAGGATCAGCCAGTTCGCCTCCGGGCGCACGAAGGTCTTCATGCCCCACACGATGGTGCGGTGCAGCCACTTCGACGAGGTCAGGCCGTTCGGCAGCACGATCTTCAGCAGCTGGATCAGCACGATCGACAGCCGCGCCAGCGGCCGCACCACCGGCAGCACGAACTGCCGCGAACGCGACGCCGCGTCCGCCAGCCAGGCGCGCTTGACCTCGTCGGCCAGCGGCCCGCTGGCGTCCAGGTACAGCGCCAGCCATGGGTTCGGGTCGCGCGGGTCGTGCGGGGCGTCGAGCCAGTCCTCGGTCCTGCTCATTCGCGATCTCCTTCGTTACGTCGCCCCGTTCGTAGAGCGGAGCTTGCTCCGCTGCTCCCGGCTCCGGAGCCCGCGCAGCCCGGCGAGCCCGGCTCCACCGGGGTCATCGGATCATCTCCAGCTGTCGCGCGTACAGCACCGCGACATGGCGTGCGTCCTCGAGGATCTCGTCGGAGGCCTCGCGCCCGCCGATTTCCAGCGTCGCCTCGAGCGCCCGCAGCCAGCGCTCCAGGTGGGCGACGTCGTTCTCGCCGTGGTAGGCGAGGAAGGTGAAGCTCTTCCCCAGCCAGCCCAGCCGCTGCCGCAGCAGTGGCAGCAGCGCGGGGACGATGCGCTGACCGGTGCCCTCGATGATGTACATCGCCCCGAGCAGGCCGACCGCGTCAGGCTGCGCGGCGCGCGCGTGCAGGTAGGCGTTGAGCGCCTCGCCGCCGGGATTGCGCCGAAGTGCGTCGAGCGAGCCCACCTTGCCGCCGGCATTGCGATAATCCTGGAACAGCACGTCGTAGTCGTACTGCTCGTCGTCGGCGTGGTGGTGCACGGTGGCGTGCAGCGACGCGTAGCGGGGGGTGAGATGGTCGGCGGCCTTGCGCATCCACAGGCTGCCCTGGCGCACCTGCGGCACCCACTGCTCCATCCAGGCCACGTAGTCGTCCTTCGCGACGCTGCCGTCGAGGATCCGGCGCACCAGCGGGGTCCGCCAGACCCGGCTGCGGTAGTCGTGCCAGACCAGCGCCAGCTCGCGCAGCAGGCGCGCCACCTCGGGCAGCTGGGTGGCGGGGTCCGGGCTGTGCGGCGGCTCGGGCAGACCGGCCGCCTCCTGCGCCGCGGCTGCCGGCCGTGCCGCCGCCGTCGCTGGCGCCGCCGCCGCTTCGCGCGGCTGCTCCGGGGAGGCGGCATCGACGACCTCGAGCAGCGCGAACGCCACGGTGAAGCGCCCGGACTCGGGCACGAACAGCAGGACCTTCTCGCCGGCCCGCGGCCGCTTCTCGCGCAGGAAGTCGTCGAGCATGGTGAAGATCGACGCCGAGCCGAGGTTGCCGCGCACCGCGAGGTTGCTGTACCAGCGCGCCTCGGGGATCTCGAGCTGCGCCAGTTCCAGGCACTGCTTCACCACCGGCGCGAAGCGCTGCGAGGAGTAGTGGCAGAGGAAGTGGTCGACCGCGGACGGGTCGATCGCACCGTTCTGCGCCAGTTTCACGTACTCGTGGGTGCCCACGTCGAACAGCTGCGGCAGCAGGCGGATGTCCTGGCGCAGCAGCATCGCCCCGGCGGCGTCGGCCTCGCTGAAGCTGGGGTAGTCGCCCCAGTGCCGCCCCTCCGGCGACAGGCCGGCCTGCATGCACAGGGGCAGCTCGCCGGAGAACGACTTCAGGTGCAGGTGGCGGAGTCGCAGCACGATGCCCGAATCCGGCCGGGTGCGCGACAGCCGCCAGGCGCCGGCGCCGTCGGAGAGCATCCAGCGCAGGAAATGCGCGTCGAAGTCCGCGTCGTAGCCGACCGGGGCGAAGCGCGAACGCTTGAACAGCCGCGAAGGGAACTCGGCAGTGGCGACCAACGCCTCGCCGTAGGCGCCGTGTTCCAGCGCCAGCGCCGCGTGCTGCAGCGCCGCCATGCCGGAAGCGCAGACGCCGTGGTGGCTGGCGGTGGCCATCGCCGGGGCGCCGAGCTCGGCCTGCACCATGTTGGCGAAGCCGGGCAGGATCAGGTCGCCGGAGGAGGTCGCCGCCGCCAGCAGGTCGACGTTGCGCAGCGCGTCCGCAGGCTCGGCGCCGAGGCAGGCGCGCACCGCGGCCGCGGCCAGGCCGGCGCAGCTGTGGGTGCTGTTGCCCTCGGCATCGATCGCGTAGTGCCGGGTGCGGATGCCGTTCTCGCCGAGGATCCGCCGCTTGACCCGCGGCGACAGCGCGTTGAGCGGCTCGATGTAGCGGTCGATGGCGTCGTTGCCGACCGCCGGCCCCGGATAGAACGCGCCGGTGGCGGTGATGTACACGTCCTCGAATCGCATGCGTCCTGCCCCCTGTGGTTGCGTCTTTATACCGGAGCCGGGGAGCTTGGTTCCCGGATGGCCTCCTGTCCGGCGAAGAGCGGAGAAGTGTCTCGAAGATGACGGTCTCGCCGGAATCGTGGCGCTGCGTGGCGCCGGAGGCGGCGTACAAAAGAAAAAGGGCCTGGAGACTGTCCAGGCCCTTCTGTTTGGTGGAGGTGGGCGGAATCGAACCGCCGTCCGAAGGCACTCCATCCCCGGCACTACATGCTTAGCTCACCGTTGAGTCTCGTCCCGGAGCAGCACGGTGTGCGAAGCGCACCCCGGGACCAGCCTGCTTTGTGTTGACCGGGAGCTGACAGGCAGCCACTCCCGGCGATTCCGTGATAGATGACCCTACACCCGGCGAGCACGGACACAAGCTGGGTTCGGGGCTACGCCTTAAGCGGCGAGAGCGTAGTTGTCGTCGTTGGCAACTATGAGTTTGCCGCTGGATTTACGAGGAAAGCTGCCCCCTCGGCATGCGCCAAGCGATTTTGCGACCCCCGTCGAAGCCAGTGCACCCCCGGGAGCGTCAACAACGCTGACGGCATCGAGTATAGGGGCGCGGCGGCGGGAAACAAGCGCCCTCGCGGGGTCGTGCAGCCCAGGTTCACCGCGCCCGCGCCCGGCCGGACCCGGTATGCTCGGCGCCATGGGGAACGAGACCAGGCCCACGCCCGAGGCCGGCGCCGAGCCGCTGCAATCGCGCCGCGGCTACCAGCTCGCCTGGCTGGTGCTGGTGGGCTCGCTGCTGATGGTCTTCCTGTACGCCCAGGCGGCGGGCGAGCGCGAGCGGCAGCTGGCCGGTGCCGACTTCGTCGCCGAGGCCGGGCAGATCGTCGACCTGATGCGCCAGCGGCTGCTGGCCTACGAGCTCACCGTGCACGGCGGCGCTTCGCTGTTCGGCTCGCTGACCCGGCCCGGCGCCCGCCAGTGGCAGTCCTATGTCGACGGGCTGCGCATCGAGCGGCGCTCCTTCGCTCTGACCGGCCTGGGCTACGCGGCCTGGCTGACTCCGAAGGAGCTCGAGGACCTGCAGATGGAACTGCGCGCGGCCGGACGCGGCCTGTACCGCATCGACCCGCACGGGGCCCGGCAACGCTACGGGCCGATCGTGTACCTCGAGCCGGGCACGCCCGGCAATCTAGCCGCGATCGGCTACGACATGTACTCCGAGCCGGTGCGTCGCGCGGCGATGGACGCGGCCCGCGACAGCGGCTCGCCGCAGCTGACCGGAGGCGTGCGGCTGTTGCAGCAGGACGAGGAGGCGACGGAGCCGGGGTTGCTGCTGTACACGCCGGTGTACCGTGCCGGCAGCTTCCCCGCCAACGTGCTCGCGCGCCGCGGATCCATGCAGGGCTGGGTCTACACGCCGTTCGAGGTGCGCGAGTTCGTCGAGTCGTCGCTCGCACCGATCCAGCGTTCGGCGGTGTTCCGGATCGTCGACCTGGCCGACGATTCCGAGCTGTACGTCGATTCGGGCTACGCCGAGGTCGCCGATTCGCCGCACCGGTTCCGTCACAGCATCGAGCGCGAACTGTACGGGCGCAAATGGCGGATCGACTTCCGCTCCGCCCCCGATTCCGCGGCCGGTGCGGCCTCGCCGGCGCTGCGCGCCACCCTGGTCGCCGGAGTGCTGGCCTCGCTGCTGTTGTTCGCCGTGGTCTGGACCCTGGCGCGGACGCATTCCCACGCCCAGCGTCTTGCGGCGCGGATGAGCGAATCCTACCGCCGCAGCGAGCTGCGCTTCCGCAGCGCGATGGAGTACTCGGCGATCGGCAAGGCGCTGCTGGACCGCGACGATCGCGTGGTGGAGGCCAATCCGGCGTTGGCGCGCATCCTCGGGGTGGCGCCAGCGGAACTGCCGGGCACGGCGTTCGGTTCGCGCCTGCTGGCCGCCGACGCGGGCCGGGAACGCCACGATGGCGACGGCGTGGTCCGCGCCACCCGCGAGCTGCGCCGCCCCGATGGCGATCTGCGCCACGTGCAGCTGACCTACGCGCCGGTGCCCGGCGACATCGGCAGCGGGGTGACGCGGCTGGTGCAGGTGGAGGACGTATCCGAGCGCCTGCGCGCCGAGGCGCAGGTGCACGCGCTGAACCGCACCCTGGAGCTGCGGGTGGCGGCGCGCACCCGCGAGCTGCGCCAGGCCAACCAGGAGCTGGAGTCGTTCGCCTACAGCGTCTCCCACGACCTGCGCGCGCCGCTGCGCACCATCGACGGTTTCGGTCGCATGCTCGCCGAGCGCTTCGGGAATGCCCTCGACGACAGCGGCCACGACTACCTCAGGCGCATCCGCGCCGCCACCGCGCGCATGGACGGCCTGATCGATGCGTTGCTGAAGATGTCGCGGCTCAGCCGCGCGGAACTGAAGCGGGTGCCGGTGGACCTGTCGCGCATGGCGGAGGAGATCGTGGCCGAGCTGCGCCAGGCCGACCCCGGGCGCGAGGTCGAGGTCGTCGTCGCTCCGGGACTGCAGGCCGAGGGCGACGCCGCGCTGCTGCGCAACCTGCTCGAGAATCTGCTCGGAAACGCCTGGAAATTCACTGCCGGGGCGACGCCGGCGCGGCTGGAGTTCGGTGCCGATCCGCATGCAGAGGGCGGGCAGAGGTTCTTCGTGCGCGACAACGGCGCCGGGTTCGCCCAGGAATACGCCGACAAGCTGTTCCGGCCGTTCCAGCGCCTGCACGGCCAGGAGGAGTTCCCCGGTCACGGCATCGGCCTGGCTTCGGTGAAGCGGATCGTGGATCGCCACGGCGGCGAGGTGCATGGCGAGGGACGGCCGGGGCAGGGCGCCTGCTTCCGGTTCACCCTGCCCGGAGCGGTGGCGTAGGGCTCAGGCGTTGCGGTTGTGCTGGCGCATCGCCCGCTGCTTCTCGCGGTTCCAGTCGCGCTCGCGCTCGGCATCGCGCTTGTCGTGCTTCTGCTTGCCCTTGGCCAGCGCCAGCTCCGCCTTGACCTTGTTGCCCTTCCAGTACAGCGCGGTCGGCACCACGGTATAGCCGTCGCGCTCGACCCGGCCGATCAGCTGGTCGATCTCGCGGCGGTGCAGCAGCAGCTTGCGGGTGCGCTGCGCGTCGGCCACCACATGGGTCGATGCCGAGATCAGCGGGGTGATCAGCGCGCCGAACAGGAAGATCTCGCCGTTGCGGACGATGGCGTAGCTCTCGCCGATGTTGGCGCGGCCGGCGCGGATCGCCTTGAGCTCCCAGCCCTGCAGCGCCACCCCTGCCTCGAAGCGGTCCTCGAGGTGGTAGTCGTGGCGCGCGCGCTTGTTCAGCGCGATGGTTCCGCCGCCGTTTGCCTTATCCTTGCCTGCTTTCTTGCCCATAGCGGACGCATTGTCCCCGAACCGGGGACGGTTGGATACGCCCGCCTCAGACAGAGCCGTCGATGCCGAAGATCCAACGCAGTGCCCTGGTCGAGCATTCCGCCGCGCGGATGTTCGCGCTGGTCGACGACGTGGCCGCCTATCCGGCGCGCTTCGACTGGTGCGAGGCGGCCGAGGTGCTGGAGCGGGACGAGGCGCGCGTGGTGGCGCGGCTGGACCTGGGCCTGGGCTCGCTGCGCACCTGGTTCACCACCGAGAACGCGCTGGCGCCGCCGCACCACATCGACATGCGCCTGCGCGACGGACCCTTCCGGCGGCTCGACGGGCGCTGGGAGTTCCACGCCCTCGACGAATCGGCCTGCAAGGTCACGCTGACCCTCGACTTCGAGCCGCGCAGCCGGCTGCTGGCGCCGGCGATGGCCCTCGGCTTCCAGGGGCTGGCCGATCGCATGGTCGACGACTTCGTGCGCGTGGCCGATCGCGGCGACGGCTGATGGCGGTCCGGGTCGAGGTGGTCCGCGCCTGGCCGCGCCGCTTCGAGTCGGTGGCGGTGACCCTGGACGAGCCGGCGACGGTGGCCGATGCCGTGACCGCTTCCGGGCTGGGCGGCGCGGACGATGCCGGCTACGCGGTGTTCGGCGAACGCGCGACCGGCGCCACTACGCTGCGCGAGGGGGACCGCGTCGAACTGCTGCGCCCGCTGCAGGCCGATCCCAAGGAAAGCCGGCGCCGCCGGGCGCAGGCCCGTCGCGGCTGAACGGCGGTGCGGCTCAGCGCCGGCGACCGCGGTCGCGGGCGAGGTTCGGCCCGAATACCCGGCGCACCTCGTTGGCGAGCGCTTCGTCCTGTTCCGGGAAGTACTCCCCGTCCCAGCGCGTCAGGGCGTCGTTTTCGAACCACAGGGTCAGGTTCTTGATCTCGGTGCGGCCGCGGCGCCCGGTGCGCTGGGAAGCGGTGTAGTCCCAGCGCTGGTGGTGGAAGGGGTCGGCGATCGACGGCGAGCCCAACAGCCCCACGACCTGCTGCTTGTTCATGCCGGCCTGCAGTTGTTCCACCGCGGACTCCTCCAGCAGGCTGCCCTGGTAGATCGGCTGCTTGTAGATCATGCCGCAGCCGGCGACGGCAACGGCGAGAGCGAGGGGAATCAGGAGTCTGCGCATGGAATTCCGGGCGGAAGGGAAGCGGGCCGATGATACACTCACGACGACCGCCGCCAACCGGATCGCGCGCCCGCGTTCAGCGCCGGCTGGACGTGGCGCCACCGCACCACGGGTACGAGACGCCATGGAATCCCTCGATCTGCGCAAGGCCGGGCTGAAGGTGACGCATCCTCGGATGCGGATCCTCGAATTGCTCGAGCAGAAGACGCCGCAGCACCACATGACCGCCGAGGACATCTACCGGCACCTGCTGGAGCGGGGCGACGAGATCGGCCTGGCCACGGTGTACCGGGTGCTCACCCAGTTCGAAGCCGCCGGGCTGGTGCTCAAGCATAATTTCGAGGGCGGCCACGCCGTCTACGAGCTCGACCGCGGCGGTCATCACGACCACATGGTCGACGTCGACAGCGGCAAGATCATCGAGTTCGAGAGCTCCGAAATCGAGCGCCTCCAGCGCGAGATCGCCGAGCGCCACGGCTACGTGCTGGAGGACCACTCCCTGGTCCTGTACGTGCGCCGCAAACGCTGAACGGCCCGCTGCCGGCCCGGCGGGTCGGCTCAGTCCACGTCCGCCAGCAGGCGCTTGGCCGCGGCGCGCGCCTCGCGGCTGATCTCGATCCCGCCCAGCATTCGCGCCAGCTCCTCCTGACGCTGCCGGCCCTGCAGCCGCCGCACCTCGCTCTCGGTCACTCCGGCGTCCGCGGACTTGCTGACCAGGTAGTGGGCATGACCGTGCGCGGCGACCTGCGGCAGGTGGGTCACGCACAGCACCTGGCGGCTGCGGCCGAGCGCGCGCAGCTTCTGCCCGACGATCCCGGCCACGGCGCCGCCGATGCCGGAATCGACCTCGTCGAACACCATGGTCGGCACCGCATCCAGGCCCAGCGCCGCGACCTCGATCGCCAGCGAGATCCGCGACAGCTCGCCGCCCGAGGCCACCTTGCGCAGCGGCCGCGGCGGTTGCCCGGCGTTGGCCGAGACCAGGAACTCGACGCGCTCGCCGCCCTGCGGATCGGGGCGCGGTTCGGGCTGCGGCTCCAGCGCGACCTCGAAGCGCCCGCCACCCATGCCGAGCTCGGCGATGAGCGCGGTGGTGAGCCGGCCGAGCTCGCCGGCGGCCTGGCGCCGGGCTTCGCCCAGACGCGCCGCGGCCTGGCGCCAGCGTCCGGCCGCGGCGGCGATCTCGCCGTCCAGGGCGCCCAGGCGCTCGCCGGCGCGCTCGAGCGCATCGAGTTCTGCGGCCAGCGCGTCGCGGTGCGCCGCCAGGCCTTCCGGGGCCACGCGGTGCTTGCGCGCGAGGTCGTGCAGGCGGCCCAGGCGCCGCTCCAGTTCCTCCAGCCGGGCCGGATCGAGCTCGAGATCGTCGCGGATCCGCTGCAGCAGCAGCAGCGCCTCGTCCAGCTGGATCCCGGCGGCGTCGAGGATGCCGTCGACTTCGCCCAGGCGCGGTTCGTGCTCGCGGGCCCGGGCCAGCTCCCCGCGCAGGCGCTGCAGCTGGCGGCCGAGCGACTGCTCCTCGCCTAGCGCGGCGAGCGCAGCATCGCAGGCGGCGATCAGGCCTGCGGCATGGGCCTGGCGGCGGTGGCCCTGTTCGAGGTCCGCGATCGCCTCGGCGTCCAGCGGTTCGTCCTCGAGTTCCTGCAGCTGGTGGGCCAGCCAGGCGAGGCGCTCGCCGACGTCGCCGCCGCGCTCGAGCGCCTCGCGCTCGCGCAGCACTGCGCTCCAGCCGACAGCGGCCTGCGCGACCTCCGACAGCAGCGGGCCATGGCGACCGAAGGCGTCGAGCAGCGCCAGCTGGCTGCCGCGTGCGAGCAGCGCCTGGTGCTCGTGCTGGCCGTGGATCTCCACCAGGTGACCGGCCAGGGCGCCGAGCTGCGAGAGGGTGGCGGGACGGCCGTTGATCCATGCCCGCGAGCCGCCGTCGGCGCGCAGGGTGCGGCGCAGCTGGCAGGCGCCGCCGTCGTCGAACTCCTGCTCGCGCAGCCAGGCCGCCGCCGCCGGGGCGTCGCAGAGGTCGAACTCGGCGCTGAGTTCGGCGCGCGGCGCGCCGTGGCGGACCATGCCGCTGTCGGCGCGCAGCCCCGAGAGGAAACCCAGGGCGTCGACCAGCAGCGATTTGCCGGCACCGGTCTCGCCGGAGATGGTGGTCAGCCCCGGCCCGAACTCGAGCTCGCTGGCGCTGGCGACGGCGAAGTCGCGGATCGAGAGGTGGGTGAGCATGGGCGCGATTGTGCAGCGGCGGGCGGGCGACGGCCAGGCGGCCGGGAGGCCAGCCTGGCAGGCCGCGGTCGCAGCGCGCGAGACCGCCGCGACGGCACGGCGCGGCGGACGGTGCGCCATCGCCTTGCGCGGAAGCGGCGCGGGCCTTATACCAGTGGCGTGGCCGGCACCGATTCCAGCGACAGACTCGACCCGCGCGCCCGCCAGCTGCTGCGCACCCTGATCGCGCGCCATATCCGCGACGGCGAGCCGGTCGGCTCGCAGACGCTGGCCCGCCATGCCGGGCTGGACGTGAGCGCGGCGACCATCCGCAACATTCTCTCCGACCTGGAAGACAGTGGCCTGCTCAGCGCGCCGCACACTTCGGCCGGGCGGGTGCCCACGGCGCAGGGCTACCGGGTATTCGTCGATTCGCTGCTGCAGCTCAAGCCGCTCCCGGAAAAGGAGGTGGCGCGGCTGCGCAGCGAGCTGCCCGCAGGCATCGGCACGCAGTCGCTGCTGGGCAGCGCCTCGGAGCTGGTCTCGGCGATGACCCATTTCGTCGGCGTGGTCAGCGTGCCGCGGCGCGAGCAGTTCGCTTTCAAGTACATCGATTTCGTGGCGGTCGATGGCCAGCGGGTGATGGCGATCCTGGTATTTGCCGACAACGAGGTCCAGAACCGCCTGATCCAGACCCGACGCACCTACGAGCCGGGGGAGCTGGAGCGGGTGGCGAACTATCTCAATGCGCAGTTCGCGGGCCGTTCGCTGGCGGACATCCGCGCGACCCTGGTGCAGGAGATGCGCGCGGCGCGCAGCGAGATGGAGAGCCTGCTGGCGCAGACGGTGGAGCTGGCCGAGCAGGCGCTGGCGCCGGGCGGCGAGGACATGGTGGTGGCGGGGCAGGCGCGGTTGATCGGGGTGCAGGACCTGTCCGATCTGGACCGGCTGCGCGAGCTGTTCGACGCTTTCTCGCGCAAGCGCGAGATCCTGCAGTTGCTCGAGCGCACGGTGAGCGCGCCCGGGGTGCGGATCTTCATCGGCGAGGAGACCGGGCTGGCGCCGCTGGAGGGGGTGTCTCTGGTGTCGGCGCCCTATGGCGCGGGCGGGCAGGTGCTCGGGGTGCTGGGGGTGATCGGCCCGACCCGGATGGCCTACGACCGGGTGATCCCGGTGGTGCAGGCGACCGCCGAGGTCCTCGGCGCGGCGCTCGAGTCTTCGCGCGGCGGCTGATCGCGGTGCGCCGGGCCTCGCCCGTCCGCTGCGAGGATCCATCGCCGTCGCCGCGCCAGGCAGCCCATCCGTTGCGGGGATCTTTCACCGTCGCCACGGGGCGGCGCCAGTGACTAGCCGTGTCTGGCAGTGCCCTTCAAGAGCGGCTTCAGTCGACCGCGCGGGGCGGGAGCCGCGCCGGGGGTGTTGCTCCGCCCTTCGGTCCGGCCGCGCCAGGTAGTTCCATCCGTTGCGGGGATCCATCACCGTCGCCACGGGGCGGCACCAATGAATAGCCGCGTCTGGCAGTTGGTTCCTTGGAAGAGCGCTTTCGGTCGACCGCGCGGGGCGTGAGCCGCGCCGGGGGTGTTGCTCCGCCCTTCGGTCCGGCCATCCATGGCCGGACTCAGGGCCGCAGACCATCC
>NZ_JACCKA010000082.1 GCF_013425525.1 Luteimonas salinisoli
CCGGCCCTACGGCGGGAGCGGCGACGCCGGCCCGCAGGCCGCGGCCGGGCCGGGCCCGGCGGGAAGCGGCGCCCATCCGTCGCCCTCGTCTTCCCCGCCGGTGGCGGCGCGCGTCGTCGCCGGGCGCTGAGGACCTCGCCATGCACGGCACGGCTTCCCCGCTGCGCACACGTCCGGACCGCCCCGCGCACCCCTTCCCGAATCCGCTCCGCCACCCAGGACTCCGCATGCTTCGCTGGTTCGAAACCCGCCTCGATCCGTTCCCGCCGCTGCCGGCGAGGCAGCCGCCGCGATCGCTGGTCGCGTTCTGCCGCCACTACACCCGCGGCGCGGAGCGATGGCTGCTGCTGATGGCGCTGCTCAGCACCGCGATCGCGGTCGCCGAAGTGTCGCTGTACGCCTTCACCGGCGCGCTGGTCGATCGCCTGGGCGCGCATACCCCCGACACCTTCCTCGCCGCGGAGGGTGCAAGGCTGGCCCTAATGGCGGCCGTGATCCTGCTCGTGCTGCCGGCGCTCAACCTGCTCTCGTCGCTGGTGGTCCACCAGACCCTGCTCGGCAACTACCCGATGCGGATCCGCTGGAACGTGCACCGCTACCTGCTGCGGCAGTCGATGGGATATTTCCAGGACGAGTTCGCCGGCCGCATCGCCACCCGGCTGATGCAGACCTCGCTGGCGGTGCGCGAAACCGTGATCAAGCTGCTCGACGTCGGCAGCTACGTGGTGGTGTACCTGACCGGCGCGCTGCTGCTGGCGGCCTCGGCGGACTGGCGGCTGATGCTGCCGTTCGCGGCCTGGGCCGCGGCCTACGCCGCGCTGATGCGCTGGTTCCTTCCGCGGATGAGCCGGGTGGCGCGCGGGCAGGCGGATGCGCGCTCGATGATGACCGGCCGCATCGTCGACAGCTACACCAATATCGCCACCGTCAAGCTGTTCTCGCACTCGCGGCGAGAGCAGGCGTACGCGCGCGAGGCAATGGAGGGCTTCCTCGCCACCGTGCACCGGCAGATGCGCCTGGTGACGGCGGTCAACGTCGCCAACGACGCGATGAACATGCTGCTGCTGGCCGCGGTGACCGGGCTGGGACTGTGGCTGTGGCACGGGGATGCGGTCAGCATCGGCGCGATCGCGGTCGCCGTGGCGCTGGTGCTGCGGATGATGGGCATGTCGCAGTGGATCATGTGGGAACTGTCCGCGCTGTTCGAGAACATCGGCACCGTGCAGGACGGCATCAATTCGATCTCCCTGCCGCCAACGGTCGACGACGCGCCGGGCGCGCCCGCCGCAGCGCGCTCGGGCGGCGACATCCGCTTCGAAGGGGTGAGCTTCCACTACGGCAAGGGCAGCGGCGTGATCGACGGACTGGACCTGCACGTGCGCCCCGGCGAGAAGCTGGGCGTGGTCGGCCGCTCCGGCGCCGGCAAGTCCACCCTGGTCAACCTGCTGCTGCGCTTCCACGACCGCGAGCGCGGCACGATCGCCGTCGACGGCGTCGACGTCGCCAGCGTGCAGCAGGACTCGCTGCGCGCGCAGATCGGCGTAGTCACCCAGGACACCTCGCTGCTGCACCGCTCGGTGCGCGAGAACATCCTCTACGGCCGCCCGGATGCCACCGAGGCGGAGATGGTCGAGGCCGCCAGGCAGGCGCGGGCCCACGATTTCATCCTCGGGCTCTCCGACGCCGCCGGCCGCCGCGGTTACGACGCCCACGTCGGCGAGCGCGGGGTGACCCTATCCGGCGGGCAGCGCCAGCGCATCGCCATCGCCCGGGTGTTGCTGAAGGATGCGCCGATCCTGGTCCTCGACGAGGCCACGTCGGCGCTCGACTCGGAGGCGGAGGCGGCGATCCAGGAGAACCTGGCCACGCTGATGCGAGGCAAGACCGTCATCGCCATCGCCCACCGCCTGTCGACGATCGCGGCGATGGACCGCCTGATCGTGATGGAACGCGGACGGATCGTCGAGGAAGGCACCCACGCCGCCCTGTCCGCGGCCGGCGGCATCTACGCGCAGCTGTGGCGGCGTCAGTCGGGCGGATTCATCGACTGCGATCCGGCGTCGGCCTCGGCGGATCCGTCCCCCTCGTCTTCCGCCTCGACCGAGCCCGAGGTGCCCTCGGGCCCGGCCGGGTCGCGGGGCGGCGGCGCCAGCGGCGAGAACACCAGGTCGGCCGCGGAATCGAACTCCGACAGCGGGCTCTCGGCCGGGCAGGTCTCGTCCGGGAAACCGTAGTTCCGGCGCAGATCCAGTCCGCAGCTGCTGAGCGCCTCGAGCTCGGTATCCGGCGCCTTGCAGCGCGCGTCGAAGGCGCGCGCGAACGAATCGCGGCGGCGCACGAAGTCCTGTCCGCACTTGCGCATCAGGCGCAGGCGGTCGAGGTCGTCCTGGGCCGGATTCACGCCATCCAGCCCGTACAGCTGCAGCTCGTCGACGGTGAGCAGGCGCAGGTTGCGGTTGGGCACCGCCATCATCAGGTCGGCGATGGCGACCGCGACGCCGTTGCGCTCCAGGTAGGCCTGCACCCGGTCGTAGACCGCACGCAGCTCGGTGTTGAGTTCGGCGCGGGTGGTGGCGGTGGAGCTCATGCGGATGATGCGGTGGATGCCGACCCTGCCGGTGATCAGCCGGGTGTCGCCGGCGCCGAGCACGAACACGCAGGCGCTGTGGCACACCGAGCCCTCCCGCACCCAGATCGTCCAGCGCGACTCGGCGATGAAATCCCCCACCGCCATCGCGTCCTCGACCTGGCCGCCGGCGGAATCGATGTCGAGCACGCGCTTGCCGATGCCCAGCTCGTCAGCGACCTCGGTGACGCGCTCCATCAGCGCGGTGAACTCCGCGGTGATCCTTCCCTTGTAGCGCAGGCGGGTGACCCCGCGTTCCTCGCAGGGCGCCAGGGCCGCGATCACCGCCTCGCGCTCGAGCTCCAGCAGCGGTTCGCCGTCGCCCTGCTCCACGTAGTCGAGCTCGCAGCTGATCGCGGCGACCTGCTCGTCCAGGCGCAGCGGCGACCAGTCGGTCTGGCGCTCGTCGGGCGACACCGGCTCGGGCGGCTCGGCATCGGGCTCGACCGGCGCGATGCTGACCGCGCCGCCCTCGTCGGCGCTGGCGACCTCCTCGGTCTCCACCAGCAGCGCCTCCTCGGCCGGCGGCGGCTGTCGGCACGCAGCCATGACCAGGGCCAGGGCCATGCAGGAGACGGTCAGCCGGAGATGCATGGACATTTGGCGCACTCGACGAAGGGCATTCTGGAAGACCTGTGGATCCGCGGCAGTTCCTAGTCTAGGACCGCGCGCGGTGCGCGGACGAACGCGCGGTGAACCGGCGCGCGCGCATCGCGGCGCACCGCGGACGGTCCACGCGGCGCCTTCACCCCCGGTTTCCGGGTACGGCCCCAGGCTGGATGGTCTTCGACCATGCATGCGCCGTGCCAGGGGCTCGCCCCCAGCACACCGGTGGGACCGGCTGGATCGCGGTCGCGGTGGCCGTACGCGGGCGCGTCGGCGCCCTGCTCCCGCGCGTGCGGCCTGGCCCGGGCGCCTCCCGTGCCTGCGATCCGGTCCGGGTCAGGCGTCGTCGTCGTGCTTGGCGATGTCCGCCGCCCACTGCAGCGCCTGCGCCTGCTCCCCGGGAGCGAACGCGCGGACTTCGGTGCCGGGCAACAGCTTGCCGGCCATTTCCGAGACCTTGCCCAGCCAGTCGCGCTCGGTGACCACCGCGCCGCGGGCGAAGCGGTCGTAGTCGCCGAGCTTGGCGACGGCGTAGCGCAGGTCCTTGCCGATGGCGGCGGCCGACATCCCGGAGAAACCGCTCATGTCGGCGTACAGCCCGATACGGCGGTACTCGCCCAGCCGCGCCTCGATCTCGGCGATGCAGCGGTCGTAGTCGTCGCCGTCGAGGGTGCCGCTGAACTGGAAGGCCGCCACGTGGGGCGGCGCGGGCAGGATCTCGATCATGTGCGCGCTCCAGGGTCCGACAGGTTCGAGCCTAGCCCCGGCGCCGTTCCGACGGCGTCAAGCGCGGAACGGCCGCGTGGGCGCAGCTGCGCCGCGGTTCAGGCGCGGGCGAACAGCGGCTCCTGCGGCAGCGCGCCTTCCAGTTGCAGCAGGTAGTGCTTGGTCGGCAAGCCGCCGCCGAAACCGGTCAGCGAGCCATCGGCCCCGATCACCCGGTGGCAGGGCAGCACGATCGGCAGCGGGTTGCGGCCGTTGGCGGCGCCGACCGCGCGGGTCGCGGTCGGGCGGCCGAGGCGCCTGGCCAGCTGTGTGTAGCTCAGCGTCGCGCCGTAGGGGATCTCCGCCAGCGCGAACCAGACCTGGCGCTGGAACGCGGTGCCTTCCGGCGCCAGCGGCAGATCGAAACCGCGACCCCGGCCTTCGAAGTAGTCCTGCAACTGGTCCTGCGCGGCGTCCAGCAGCGGATGCCGGCCCTCGCGCCAGTCGATGCCGCGCCTGATCGGATGCCTGGCGGCGTGGAATTCGATCGCGTGCAATCCGGCGTCGGAAGCGGCGAGCAGCAGCGGGCCGACCGGGCTATCGATGCGGGTATGGAAGACGGTCATCGGGTGACTCCTGCGGATGCGGGGAGGGGTCTGATGCGGCCCGCGGCTGGTCTGGCGGCGGCGGGCATCGCGTCGCGCCACAGCTGGATCACCGCGTAGCCGCGCCAGGGGCGCCAGGCTTCCGCGCGCGCGCGCAGGGCCTTCGCGCCGAGGCGGCTGCCGTCGGTGGGAACCGCCTTCTGCAGCACCAGATCCTCGGCCGGGAACGCATCGGGATGGCCCAGCGCGCGCAGCGCGATGTAGTTCGCGGTCCATGGCCCGATGCCCGGCAGCGCGGTCCAGCGTTCGACGAACTCGTCGAGCGTGGCTTCCGGGCGGAAATCGACGCGCCCGTCGACCAGCGCCGCGGCGATCCCGCGGACGGTGTCGGCGCGCGCACTGGTCAATCCGATGCCGCCCAGGTCGGCTTCGGCCAGCGCCTCGGGCGTCGGAAAAAGACGGGCGAATCCGCGCGCAGCGAACGCTTCCGGCAACGGCGTGCCGAAGCGCTGCGCCAGGCGCGCGGTGAGGGTGCGCGCTGCAGCGACGCTCACCTGCTGGCCGATCACCGCGCGCACCGCGATCTCGAAGCCGTCCCAGCCGCTGGGGATGCGCAGCCCTGGGCGTCGCCGCAGCAGCGGGCGCAGCCGCGGGTCGGCGCGCAGCGCGTCCGCGATCGTGTCCGGATCGGCGTCCAGGTCGAACATCCGTCGCAGGCGGCCGACGAGCGCGAGCAGCGTCGCCGGCCGGCCGCCGTGCAGTTCCAGTTCGAGCGCGTGCTCCTTCGCGCCCCGGCCGGACGGCGCGCCCACCCGCAGCCAGCCGGGCGCATCCGCCGTGCCGAACACGCGCGAATAGCCGTGCGCGTCCACCACCTCGACCCCGGGCAGCGCGCGCCCGCGCAGGAAGTCCAGCGTGGCCGCGAAATCGTACGGCGGGCGGTAGTGCAGCCGCAGCCTCAGCGCATCCCCGCCGGCCGGCGCGACGTGCCTGCGCAGGTCGCGCGGGGCCATGGCATAGGCCTCGCGGAAACTGGTGTTGAAGCGGCGCAGGCTGCCGAAACCCGCTGCCAGCGCCACCTCGGTGATCGGCAACGCGGTCTCGGTGAGCAGCTGCTTGGCGAACAGCAGCCGGCGCGTCCCGTGCACGCCGATCGGCGGGGCGCCGAGGCGCTCGACGAACAGGCGCCGCAACTGCCGCTCGCCGATGTGCACGCGTTCGGCGAGCGCAGCGAGCGGCTGCTCTGCGAGCAGGCCCTGGTCGATCAGCTTCAGCGCCCGCGCCAGCACCTCGTCGCCGCGGCGCCAGGCGCCGTCGGCCGGCGACAGCTCAGGACGGCAGCGCAGGCACGGCCGGAATCCCGCGGCCTCGGCCGCAGCGGCGCTGCGGTAGTAGGTCACGTTCTGCGGCCTGGGCGCCGGCGCGGGACACACCGGCCGGCAGTAGATCCCGGTGCTGGTGACGGCGGTGAAGAACAGGCCGTCGAAGCGCGGGTCGCGGCTCAGGCGCGCCTGTTCGCAGACGCGGAGATCGGGGATGGCTGCGGCACTGGACATGAGGCCAGACTAGCACCGGGCCGAGGGCGGAACTGGCCGTTTTCGGACACCAATGACGCGTGCCGGCGGACCTCGGCCCGCTGTAGTCGCCCGGCACCGGGAAACGCCCGGAATCGGCGTCCACGCGCCGAGCCGCCCGCGCCTTCGCGGCCATGGGCCGCTAGAGGACGACGCCACGCCCTCGGAGGAAACCGCGTGGCGCAGCGCTCCTCGTAGGAGCGTGCCATGCACGCGAAAACCGGCGCGGTGGCCGACGCCGGGAATCACCGCCGACCCGACCGGAGCCGCCCGCGGCCTTCGCGGCCATGGGCCGCTACGGGACGACGTCGGGGTCGCGCAGTGCGGGTGCCAGGGTGCGCGGATCGCCGTCGCCGGGAAGCGGCTCCAGGCCCAGCAATCGCGCCAGCAGCGGGTAGACGTCGACATTGTCGAACGGCGGCAGTTCCATCGATTCGCGGAACGCCGGGCCGCGGGCGATGAAGATCGCCCGCATCGACGGCAGGGCGGGATCGAATCCGTGCGAACCGCGGGTGCCGGCAGGACGCCGCGCGATGTACTCGCTCGGGATCGCGTCCCAGCCCTCGTGCATCTGGCAGACGATCGGCGGAATGCGCGGATGGCTGCCGTAGTGCCAGCGCTCCGGCATCGCGGCCTTGCGCCAGCAGTCGTAGCGCCCGTGCGCCCCGAGCAGCGCGGCCTCGGCCTGCGCAGTCCGTCCCGGCTGCGGCCGGAAGCCGAGCACCTGGCCGAAGCTGACCGCCTGCGCGTCGGCCCCGTCGACCAGGTCCTCCACCGCCACCACCTGGCCGTCGGCCACTTCGGCCATCCCGTGATCGGAGACCACCACGATGTTGACCCGCTCCTGCAGACCGCGCCGCGCGATGCCCTCGAGCAGTTGCCCGATCGCGGTGTCGACCTCGCGCATCGCCTTGCGCAGCTCCGGCGAGTGCGGGCCGTGCGCGTGTCCGGCACCGTCGGGATGCTCGAAATACAGGGTCGCCAGCCGCGGCCGGCTGGCATCGGGCTCGGCCAGCCAGCCGAGCACCCTCCGCACGCGCGCGCGCATCTCCAGGGTCTCGTCGAACGCGCTCCAGCGCGTCGGCCGCACGCCGCGGACCGGCGCCTCGCTGCCGGGCCAGAACAGCGTCGCGGTGGGCAGGCCGGCGTTTTCGGCGGTCACCCACAGCGGTTCGCCCTCCCACCATTCGCCATTGCCCACGGCATCGCGGTCGCTGAGCCGGAACCAGCCCAGTTCCGGAGCGTGCATGGTGTTGTGGATCAACCCGTGGCGGTCGGGGCGCAGGCCCGTGACCATGGTGTAGTGGTTGGGAAAGGTCAGCGACGGATACGAGGGCGTCATCCATGCGGCACGCACGCCTTCGCGGGACAGCCGGTCCAGGTGCGGGGTATCGCCGCGGCCGAGCATGTCGGGATGCACGCCGTCCAGCGAGACCAGCAGCAGGGTCGGGGCGGACGGGGCGATGCCGGCGGGCGGCGCTGACGCGCATCCGGCCAGGAGCAGCAGGCAGGCGCAGAAGAAGGGGAGCGGGTTCGGCATGCCGGCAATGATAGGGCGGGCGTGTGACCGTCGTTGCGCATCCGCACCGCCGGCACCTGCGCCGGTCCTGCGACTGACGCGGCTCTGAACAGCGCCCTCGATCTTCGCCGTGCGGCGTCCGCGGGGGGCGTATCCTTGCCTGGTGGCAATGCCGCCATGCATCCGAGGAGGTATCGACATGAAACGCCTGTTGATCGCCAGCGCGCTGCTCGGCATGGCCTTCGCCGTCGCGGCGCAGGACGACGAACCCGAGGAGCGCACCGCCGCCGGCAGCGATCGCGGCAAGGCCGCGGAGCGCTATTGCATCACCGAGACCGGTTCGCGCGTGGTCGCCAGCCGCAATGCCCGCAACAAGAGCGAGCGCGAGGCCTGCGTCGCCGCCGGCGGCCGGGTCTATACCCGCGCCGAACTGGAAAGCACCGGCTCGGTCGACCTGGCCGACGCACTGCGCCGGCTGGATCCTTCGATCCGCTGATCTTCGATCCGCTGACCCCCGCCGGGCGGCGCCCGGCCGCCGCTCAGCGGCCGGCGTCGCCGTCCGCGCAAAGCAGCACCTGACCGTCGCGCACGACCACCGCGACCGCGCGCAGCGCCTCGCCGCGGCACGGCCCCGCCACGCACTCCCCGCCGGCGAGTTCGAAGCTGGCGCCGTGTGCGGCACAGACCAGCAGCCCCTCCCTGGAGCGCAGGAAGCGGCCCGGTGCCCAGTCCAGCCGGCGCCCGGCGTGCGGGCAGACGTTGAGCCAGGCGCGCGCCGCGCCGCCGTCGCGATGGACCAGCACGGATTCGGGCGCGCCCGCGACCACGGTCTCGACTTCCACCAACGCGCCGTCTTCGATCTGCGCAAGTGCCACGAGCGGCACATCTTCGTGCGGGCGATTTAACGAACTCATTACATTGTCCGGCGTCGCGCGCCCGATACTTCCCGCGTCGGCTCGATGCCGCATTGTGTCACGGCTGTCACAGGAACCCATGGTTTCCAATTTCTTCAATACCCTGCATCTGCGCTACCGCAGCTCCGGCGTCGCCGCGGCGTTCTCGCCGCGCAAGCCGCGCCATCCGTTGCTGCGTCTGTTGTTCGGCCTGGTCGGCCTCGCGCTGCTGGCGATGCTGCTGGTCTTCGGCGTGGTCGTCGGGCTGGCGATGCTCGCCGCGGGCGTGGCGATGCGCCTGCTGCGGCGCCGTCCACGCCCCGCTGTCTCCTCCGCCCGCGACGGCGCGCTCGACGGCGAGTTCCGTGTCGTCGAGCGTCCCCTGCTGCGCTGAGGCCCGCGCATGAGCGATCTGGTCCCGGCGCCGCACGTGCCGCGCCTGGCGGTACGCGGCGGCGGCAGCTTTCCGGTGCGGCGGATCTACTGCGTCGGCCGCAACTACGCCGACCACGCCCGCGAGATGGGCGCCGACGCACCCGCCTCGGCGGAGACCCGCGGCACCCCGGTGTTCTTCATGAAGCCAGCCGACGCCGTCGTCACCGAGCGCGGCGTTCCCTACCCGCCCGGCACCGCCGACCTGCATCATGAGGTGGAACTCGTAGCGGCGATCGGCGCCGACGCTCCCGACGGCGTGCTCGCCGTCGAACGCGCCCCGGCCCTGGTGTTCGGCTACGCGGTTGGCCTGGACCTGACCCGGCGCGACCTGCAGGCCGAGGCCAAGCGCAAGGGCCTGCCCTGGGATACCGCCAAGGGATTCGACCACTCGGCGCCGATGAGCCGGCTGGTGCCGGCCTCGGAGATCGGCGAACTGGCGGGACGCACCCTGACGCTCGAGGTCAACGGCGACGTGCGCCAGCGCGCCACCCTGGACATGATGATCTGGAGCGTCCCCGAGATCCTGCACGAGCTGTCGAAACTCTACGCGCTGCGCGCCGGCGACCTGGTGTTCATGGGCACGCCCGCGGGCGTCGCGTCGCTGCAGCCCGGCGACCGCTGCCGCGCCAGCCTGGACGACGCCATCGTCCTCGACTGCGAGATCACCGCACCGCGGGCCTAGCGCCCCGCGCATGCCAGCTGGAGGACCGGACGATGGGGATGATGTCGGAGTACAGGGAATTCGCGATGCGCGGCAACGTCGTCGACCTCGCGGTCGGGGTCGTGATCGGGGCGGCGTTCGGCAGGATCGTGACCGCGCTGGTCGACGGCCTGATCATGCCGCCGCTGGGGCTGCTGATCGGCGGGATCGACCTGTCGGAACGGGTGGTGACCCTGCGCGAGGCGACGGTCGACGCCGCCGGCGAGGAGGTTCCCGCGGTGGTGCTCGCGATCGGCGAGTTCCTCAACACGCTGCTGCAGTTCGCGATCATCGCCTTCGCGATCTTCCTGATGGTCAGGCTGATCAACCGCCTGCACCGCAGGCGCGAGGCGGCGCCCGAAGCGCCGGCCGCGCCGCCGGAGGACGTGCTGCTGCTGCGCGAGATCCGCGACGAGCTCAGGAAGCGCTGACCCGCCCGGTTCGGCGCATCCGGCGGGGATCGCGGCCTGCTAAGCTCGCGGCTTCTTTTTTTCGCTCCGGAGTGCCCGATGCGTGTCGCGCCGCTGCTGCTCGCCCTTTCCCTGAGTCTGTCCGCGGCCGTCGCGGCGCAGGACGCCACGCGCATCCCCGACGCCGCGCTGGACACCGCCGCGCAGCTGCGCGCGCAGGCGCTCGCCGACGATACGGGCTGGAAGGTGATCGAGTCGCTGACGACCGAGATCGGGCCGCGCCTGCCCGGCAGCGAGGCCGATGCGCGCGCGGTCGCCTGGGCCGAGGCGAAGTTCGCCGAGCTCGGTTTCGACCGCGTCTGGACCGAGCCGGTGACGTTCCCGAAGTGGGAGCGCCGCAGCGAGCGCGCGTACGTGCTCGGCGCGCACGCGCAGCCGCTGGTGGCCACCGCGCTCGGCGGCAGCCCCGGCGGCGAGATCGAGGCCGAGATCGTGCGTTTCGCCGACTTCGCCGCGCTCGAGGCGGCGCCGGTAGGGTCGCTGCAGGGAAAGATCGCGTTCGTGGACTACCGTATGGAGCGCACCCGCGACGGCAGCGGCTACGGCGACGCCGGGCCGATCCGCGGCCGCGGCCCGGCGGTGGCCAGCGGCAAGGGCGCGATCGGCTATCTGATGCGTTCGATCGGCACCAGCGCGCACCGTGTCGCCAATACCGGCATGACGCGTTTCCCGGACGGCGCGGCGCCGATCCCCGCGGCGGCGCTGTCGCTGTCCGACGCCGACCAGCTCGGCCGCCTGCTGCAGCGCGGCCCGGTGCGGGTGCGGCTGGAGCTCGACTGCGGCTGGAACGGCGAGTACACCTCGCAGAACGTCATCGGCGAGATCACCGGGCGCGAATCGCCGGAGGAAGTGGTGATGATCGCCGGCCACCTCGACTCCTGGGACCACGGCACCGGCGCCGTGGACGACGCTTCGGGCATCGGCATCACCATGGCGGTCGGGCACCTGATCGGCCGGCTGCCCCAGGCGCCGAAGCGCAGCATCCGGGTGATCGCTTTCGCCAACGAGGAGCAGGGCCTGATCGGCGCCCGCCAGTACGCCGAACGCCACGCCGGCGAAATCGCCAGCCACGTGATCGCCGCCGAGAGCGACTTCGGCGCCGGCCGCATCTACGCCTTCGACAGCAGCGCGCCGGAGCACGCGCAGGCCGCGATCCGGCGGATCGCCGAGGCGCTGGCGCCGCTGGGGATCGAACACACGCCGGGCGCCGGCAGCCCCGGCCCCGACATCATCCCCCTGGCACAGGCGGGCGGCGCCTGGGCCTGGCTGGGACAGGACGGCAGCGGCTACTTCGACCTGCACCACAACGCCGACGACACCCTGGACAAGGTGGACCCGGAGGCCGTGGCGCAGAACGTCGCCGCCTACGCGGTGTTCGCCTGGCTGGCGGCCGAGGCCGAGGGCGACTTCGGCAGCACCCCGGACGCCGCCCAGGCCACCGCCGAATAAGGCCTCGCAGCGGTCGGCGGCTCGCCGCCGCCGGCGAGCGGCGCCTGGCGCGGAAACCCCGTCAGCCGGCGGGCACGCGCATCCGCCACGCCGCCAGCAGGACCGCCGCGGCGGCGGCGACGTTGAGGCTCTCGACCGCGCCCGTGCCCGGAATCGACAGGCGCAGGTCGCAGGCGGCGGCCAGCGCGTCGTCCATGCCCCCGCCCTCGGCGCCGAGCACATAGACCAGCCGTCGCGGCAGCTGCACGGCGAACAGATCCTCGCCGCCGCGCACCACCGTGGCCGCCAGCGCGAAACCGGCCCGGCGCAGCGCCGCCAGGGCCGCCGCGTCGTCGGCAATGCGCACCAGCGGCACCGCCTCTGCGGCGCCCTCGGCGACGCGCGCCGCGGCGCCGGAAACGGCCAGGCCCGAACGCTGCGGCAGCAGCACCGCGACGACCCCGAAATGCGCCGCCGAACGCAGGATCGCACCGAGGTTGTGCGGGTTGCCGACGCCGTCGAGCCACAGCGCGCAGGCACCGCCGGCGGGCACGCCCCGCAGCCAGTCCTGCAGCGCCGTCGGCTCGGCGCGCAGCACGTCGGCGACCACGCCCTCGTGGTGCGCGCTGCCGGCCAGGCGCTCGAGCTCGCCCTCGTCGACCACGCGATAGCCGATCCGGTTGTCCACGCACCATTTCAGCAGCGGCTGCAGCTGCGGGATGCGCGCCTGGACCAGGTACAGCTTGCGAATCGCCTGCGGGCGCCGCGCGAACACCGCCTGTACCGCATTGACGCCGTACAGGCGCAGCTCGGCGCGGCGGTCGGGACGCGGCGACCGCGTGGGCGGCTGCCCTGCCGCACCCGTCCGTCCCGCCCACGGCGAGCCGGACGGTCGCCGCGGCGGCCCCGACGCCACCGCGTCAGTCCTTCCTGCGCCAGAAATCGGCGTTGCGGATGCCCAGCGCCTCCGGATCGAACACCGGCTCCTTGCCCGCGGCCTGCTGGCCCTCGTAGTCCCGCAGCGCCAGCAGCGCCGGCTTCTGCAGGATCAGGATGGCGACGATGTTGAGCCAGGCCATCAGGCCCACGCCGATGTCGCCCAGGGTCCAGGCCATCTCCGCGGTGCGCACGGCGCCGAAGGTGACCGCCGCCAGCAGCGCCAGCCGCAGCGCGAACACCATCCATGGCCGGTGCACCTTGCGGTTGATGTAGGTGACGTTGGTCTCGGCCATGTAGTAATAGGCGAGGATGGTGGTGAAGGCGAAGAACAGCAGCGCGACCGCCACGAACGCCGCACCCCAGCCCGGCAGTACCGACTCCACCGCGTACTGGGCGAAGCCCGGCCCGGCCTCGATCCCCGGCAATGCCTCGACGATCATCTCGCCGCCGCGTCCGACCACGTTGTACATGCCGGTGGAGAGGATCATGAACGCGGTGGCGCTGCACACCACCAGGGTGTCGACGTACACCGAGAACGCCTGCACGAAGCCCTGCTTGGCAGGATGCGAGACCTCGGCGGCGGCGGCGTGGTGCGGCCCGGTGCCCTGCCCCGCCTCGTTGGAATAGATGCCGCGCTTGACGCCCCATTCGATCGCCAGCCCCAGCACCGCGCCCATGCCCGCCTCCAGGCCGAACGCGCTGCGGAAGATCAGCCCGAGCATCTCCGGCACCGCGGAGACGTTGAGGAACATGATCACCAGGGCGATCAGCAGGTAGGCCAGCGCCATGAACGGCACCACCACCTGGGCGAAGCTGGCGATGCGCTTGACGCCGCCGAAGATGATGAAGCCCAGGCCCACCACCACGAAGGCGGCGGTCGCCGTCGGCGGCACGCCCCAGGCGTTGCTCATGCTCGACGCGATGCCGTTGGCCTGGACCCCCGGCAGCAGGAAGCCGGTGGCGATCACGGTCACCACGGCGAACAGCCAGGCATACCAGCGCTGGCCCATGGCCTTCTCGATGAAATAGGCCGGACCGCCGCGGTAGCGGCCTTCGTCGTCCTTCTCCTTATAGATCTGCGCCAGCGTCGATTCCACGTACGCCGTGGAAGCGCCGAGGAAGGCCACCACCCACATCCAGAACACCGCTCCGGGCCCGCCGAAGGCGATCGCCGTGGCCACGCCGGCGATGTTGCCGATGCCGACGCGTCCGGACAGCGACATCGCCAGCGCCTGGAACGACGACACACCGGCATCGGACTTGCCGCCGCTGAGCAGCAACCGGATCATCTCGGGAACCCTGCGCAGCTGCATGAATCGCGTCCTGATCGAGAAGTACAGGCCTGCGCCCAGGCACAGCGCGATCAGCGGCGGGCTCCAGATGATGCTGTTGAGGGTGTTGACGATCTGTTCCACAGGCGCGCTCCCCGGTTGGACGGCTACGGGCCCGCGGCGCGGACCAGCGCCCGATTCTCCACGATCCGGTCACAAACGCGAAACTGCGCAACGCCGGGCAGGCCGGCAGGCGGCGATCCGGTTTCCCGCGCGCCTGCCGGCCCGATGCGGCGGAGGACGCGCCGTCCGCCGCGGCGCGAGCGGCATCGCGCGGTCCTACGCGGGGTCGCCGCGGTCCCGCCCGAGCTTGGCGAACACGCGCAGGTCGTGCAGGTGTCCGCGCTTGAGCACCGCGCAGCGCAACACCCCCTCCTCCACGAAGCCGTTCTTCTCCAGCACCCGCGCCGAGGCGCGATTGCCGTCCAGCACCGTGGCGAACAGGCGCCGGAGCGCGAGTTCGCGCATCGCCCACGGCGCGAACGCCGCGACCGCGCGCGTCATGATGCCCCGCCCCCAGTGCGCGCGCCCGAGCCAGTAGCCGAGTTCGGCAGCGTGCGCCCGCTCGCCGCTGCCGGGCCGCGCGCCGATGCCGCCGCAGGCCTGGCCGGCGATCTCGATCGCGAACACCGGATGGGCCAGGTCGACGACCTCGCCGGCCAGGAAGCGGCGGCCGTCCTCGCGCGTGTAGGGATGCGGGAAACGGTCGCTCACCGCGCGCGACACCTGCGCGTCGTCGGCATGCCGCACCAGGTCGTCCAGGTCGTCGCCGCGCCAGCGCCGCAGGACGAACCCCTCTCCGGCGAGGCGGATCCCGGACCAGGGGCCGGCCTGTCGCTCAGGCATGGCCGCTCACCGGCGGCGTGTCGGCCTCCAGCTGCTCCAGCTTCCTCGCCAGCGCCTCGGGCGAGCGGGTGAAAGGAGCGAGCAGCGCGTAGAACGCGGGCACCACGAACAGCGACAGCAGGGTGGCGAAGGCGACGCCGAAGATCACCACGACGCCGATGGTGGCGCGGCTGGCGGAGCCGGGGCCGCCGGCGGCCACCAGCGGCACCGCGCCCATGGCGGTGGCCGCCGCGGTCATCAGGATCGGCCGCAGCCGCACCGAGGACGCTTCGGCGATGGCCTCGCGCACGCTGCGCCCGTCGTCGCGCAGCTGATTGGCGAACTCGACGATCAGGATGCCGTTCTTGGCCGCCAGGCCGACCAGCATGATGATGCCGATCTGGCTGAACAGGTTGAGAGTGCCGCCGGTGATCCACAGGCCGATCAGCGCGCCGAGGATCGCCAGCGGCACCGTCAACATGATCACCACCGGGTGGATGAAGCTCTCGAACTGCGCGGCCAGCACCAGATACACCACCAGCAGCGCGAGGGCGAAGGTGAGCAGCACCGCGCCGCCGGCCTCCTGGTATTCGCGCGACTCGCCGCGCCAGTCGATCTGGGCGTGGTCCGGCAACTCCTCGGCGGCCACCCGGTAGCTCCAGTCCAGCGCCTCGCCCATGGTGTAGCCCGGCGCCAGGCCGCCGCTGATGGTGATCGCACGCAGGCGGTTGAAGCGGTTGAAGCTGCCGGGCTCGGCGATCTCGCTGAGCGTCACCAGGTTCGACAGCGGCACCAGCGCGTCGCCGCGCCCGCGCACGTAGGTGTTCTCGAGGTCTGCCGGGGACGTGCGGCTGTCGCGGCCCGCCTGCAGCATGACGTCGTATTCCTCGCCGTCGTCGACGAAGGTGGTGACCTGGCGCGACCCCATCATCGTTTCCAGGGTCCGCCCGATCTCGGTCACGGCCACGCCGAGGTCGGCGGCGCGCTCGCGATCGATGTTGACCCGCATCTGCGGGCGGGTTTCCTTGTAGTCGGAGTCGATGTCGGTCAGCCCTGGGTTCTCCGCCATCCGCGCCAGCATCCGGTCGCGCCAGACCGCCAGCTCTTCGTAGTTCGGGCCGCCGAGCACCATCTGGTAGCGCTGGCCGCGCACGCGGATCAGCCCGCCCGGGACCCGCGCCCGCACCTCAACCCCGGGAAGCTCGGCGAATTCTCCGCGGAGCCCGGCCACCAGTTCCTCGGTGGCGACGTCGCGTTCGTTCCACTCCTGCAGAAACACGATCACCTGACCGGTATGCATCTCCTCGCTGCCGCCCCAGCCGCGCGGCACGCGCGAGTTGGCGCGCTGGATCGGCCTGTCGTCGCCGATATGGCCGCCCAGAATCTCCTCGACCTGCTGCATCTGCGCCACGGTGTAGTCGAAACCCGCGCCTTCGGGCCCGTCCACGGTGATGAAGAAGATGCCGCGGTCCTCCGGCGGCGCCAGTTCACTCGGCACCCGCCAGATCAATACCGCGATCAGCGCCAGACAGGCGCCCATCGCCAGCAGCAGCAACAGCAGCAGGCGCCGCCCCTGCAGGGCCACCATGCGCGAGATGCGGCGCCCGTAGCCGACGCTGAGCCGGCCCAGCTGACGGTTCATCCACGCGTTGAAGCCTGTCTCCTTGCCGTGCGGGCGCACCAGCTTGGAACACATCATCGGCGTCAGCGACAGCGCGACGAACGCCGAGATCGCCACCGCCGCGGCCAGCGCCACCGACAACTCGCGGAACAGCCGCCCGCTGTTGCCCTCCATGAAGCCGACCGGCAGGAACACCGACACCAGTACCGCGGTGGTGGCGATCACCGCGAACGCGACCTGGGAAGTGCCGCGCCGGGCGGCGACCAGCGGGGGTTCTCCAAGGTCCGCGCGTCGCTGCACGTTCTCGAGCACCACGATCGCATCGTCCACCACCAGCCCGATGCACAGCACCAGCGCCAGCAGGGTGAGCAGGTTGATGGTGAACCCGAACGCGTACAAGGCGACGAACGCCGCGATCAGGCAGACCGGCACCGTCACCGCGGGAATCAGCGCCGCCCGCGCGCTGCCCAGGAACAGCCAGATCACCAGCACCACCAGCCCCATCGCCTCGAGCAGGGTCCAGTAGACCCGTTTGATGGAGGCGTCGATGAACACGGTGCTGTCGTAGGCGACGAAGATCTCGGTGCCTTCCGGGAGGGTCTGCTGCACGCGCTCGGCCTCGGCGCGCGCCGCGCGTACCACGTCCAGCGCGTTGGCGGTCGAGGTGCGGACGATCCCGAGCCCGACGTTCGGCACGAAATTGCTCCGCAGATAAGCGCGCCGCTCCCGCGCCCCGAGTTCGACCTCCGCCACGTCGCCCAGGCGCACCACGTAGCCATCGTCGCCCTGACGCAGCGGCACCTGCGCGAACTGCTCCGGTTCGAGGTAGCCGCGCTCGACGCGCAGGATGAAGTCGCGCTGCTCCGATTCGATGCTGCCGGCCGGCAGTTCGACGTTCTCGCTGCGCAGCGCCGCCTCCACGTCGCCCGCGGTGATCCCCCGTGCCGCCATCGCTTCCCGGTCGAGCCAGACGCGCATGGCGTAGCGCTGGCCGCCGCCCATGTTCACCCGCGCCACCCCGTCGATCGACGAGAAGCGGTCGACCACGTAGCGCTCGGCGTAGTCGGTCAACTCCAGCGTGTCCATGTTGCTGGAACGCATGTTGAGCCAGACGATGACGTCGCCGTCGGACTCGGCCTTCTCGATCTCCGGCGGGTCGGCCTCCTGGGGCAGGCGGTCGGCCACCCGGCTGACCGCGTCGCGCACGTCGTTGGCCGCCGCCTCGATGTCGCGGGTCAGATTGAACTCGATGGTGACGTCCGAGCGGCCGTTGCGGCTGCTCGACTCGATCGTGTTGATGCCCTCGATACCGGCCAGGGCGTCTTCCAGGATCTGGGTGACCCGGGTTTCCACCACCGCCGCCGAGGCGCCTGGATAGCGCACGTCCACCGATACGATCGGCGGATCGATGTTGGGCAGCTCGCGCAGGGTCAGGCGCATGAACGACATCAGCCCGAGCACGACCAGCATCAGGCTCATGACCACCGCGAACACGGGACGCTTGATGGAGAGGTCGGAAAGGCGCATGCGCTGCTCGGGTTGGATGGGCGGGACCCGGCGGGGTCAGTCGGTCGGCGCGCCGGACGGCGGCCGCGGCGCCACCTCGTCGCCCTGCGCGCCGCTGTCCGCGGACTCCGCGGAGGCGGGCTGCTCGGCCGCCGCCGCGGGCGGCACGTCCTCGATCTTCAGACCCGGCCGCAGCTTGCCGGTCCCGTCGACCACGATGCGGTCTCCGGGCGCGAGACCTTCGATCACCTCGGCGCGCCCGGAGACACGGGAGCCGATCCGCACCGGCGCCTGCTCGACGGTATCGTCCGCACGCACGCGGTAGACGAAGGTCTCGCGACCGACCTGGACCACCGCGATCTCCGGAACCACCAGCGCCGGCCTGGCGGGCCGCTCGAGCCGGACCTGCACCAGCATGCCGGGCCGCAGCGCGCGATCGTCGTTGGGGAAATCGCCGCGCACCATGACCGCGCGCGAGGCGGCGTCGACCCGCGCATCGATCACGCTCACCACGCCCTCGAACTCGCGGCCGGGCCAGGCGCTGCTGCGTCCAACCAGGCGCTGGCCTTCGGCCAGATTGGCCAGCTGCGCCTCGGGCACCGGGAAATCCACGTAGACCCGCGAGATGTCGTCCAGCGAGGCGATCTCGGTACCCGGCTGCACCAATGCCCCGGGGCTGACCTGGCGGATGCCCAGCCGGCCGGCGAAGGGCGCGCGGATCGAACGGTCGCCGAGATTGGCGCGGATCTCCTGGACATTGGCGCGTGCCGAGTCGCGGATGGCGCGCTGGGTATCCAGCGAGGCGCTGGCGATCAGCTGTTGACGGGCCAGTTCGCCCTGCCGCCGGTACAGGCGATCGGCCTCGACCGCCGCGGCTTCGGCGGCGGCCAGCGAGGCGCGCTGCTGGTTGCCGCTGAGGGTGATCAGCACCGCGCCCGCCTCGACCTCGTCGCCGCTGTCGAAGTGCACGCGGTCGACGGTCTCGCTGACCTTCGCGGTCACTATGATCGACTCGCGCGCTCGCACCGTCCCCAGCGCCTGGATGGTGTCGCTCCACGGCTGCTCGCGGACCTCGCCGGTGGTCACGGTCACCGCGTCCTGCGGCGGACCGCGCTGTGCGTCGTCGTCGCTGCAGGCCGCGAGCAGCGCGCTGCAGATCCCCAGCAGCAGGAAGGAAAAACGGGGGCGGCGATGGATCGGCATGCGGGTCCGAGGCTCGGGCAATCCGGTCGATTTTATCCGCTGCGGCCGTGACCGCCGTGTGCCTTCAGCCATGCGCCGGCGCGCCGGCGCGCGGTCAACCGCTGGCGCTCTCGCGCGTTACGCGGCGCCGGAAGCGGCGTCCGCAGCGATGCCGCACGACCTCGGCGGAGGCGCTCTCCACGCCGTTGTTCGCCGTTGTTCGAGAACGTCGGCAAAGGCCGGGGGCGACGACCGGCGGGCGGAACCGCCTTGCGGCCAACCGACGCCCGCAGAGCGGAGCGGACCGGTCCGGATGCGAAGACGCCGGCGGATGCCGGCGTCTTCCGTTTCGCTCACCGGACGCGAGACCGCCTCACGCGGCCTTCGACCACTGCCCCAGCGCCGCCAGGCCGTTGTCCTTCGCGCGCGCGTAGACGGTCTCCTGGGCCCTGGGCACGTTATTGGCCAAGTCCTCGGACCACAGCTTCAGCGCCGCCTGCTGCATCGCCCGGCCGTAGGAGAACGACAGCGGCCACGGGTGCGGACCCATGCGGTTCATCGCGTCCAGGTGCGCGGTGGCGTCCTCGTCGGACTGGCCGCCGGACAGGAACACGATGCCCGGCAGGATCGCCGGCACCGCCGACTTCAGGCACATCAGGGTCGACGCGGCGACCTCCTCCACCGGCACCTTCTCGCCGCTGGACTTGCCGGGAAGCACCATCGACGCCTTGAGGATGGTGCCCTCGAGCATGACGTTGTGGTTGTAGAGCGCGTCGAACAGCGAACGCAGGGTGACCTCGGTGACCTCGTAGCAGGTCTCGATGTCGTGGCTGCCGTCCATCAGCACCTCCGGCTCGACCATCGGCACCAGGCCGTTCTCCTGGCACAGCGCGGCGTAGCGCGCCAGCGCATGGCTGTTGGCCTCGATGCAGGTGCCGGAGGGAATGTCTTCGCCGATGGTGATCACCGCGCGCCACTTGGCGAAGCGGGCGCCGAGCTTGTAGTACTCCTTGAGGCGGTCGCGCAGCCCGTCCAGGCCCTCGGTGATCACCTCGCCGGGAAAGCCCGCCAGCGGATGGGTGCTCTTGTCCACCTTGATCCCGGGGATGATGCCGTTGTCGGTCATGACCTTGGTGAAGGGCACGCCGTCGCGGGTGGACTGTCGGAGGGTCTCGTCGTAGAGGATCGCGCCGCTGATGTACTCCGAGAGGTTCGGCGTGGTCAGCAGCAGCTCGCGGTAGGCGCGACGGTTCTCCTCGTTGTTGGGGATGCCCACGCCGTCGAAGCGCTTGGCGATCGTGCCCGTGGATTCGTCGATGGCGATGATGCCCTTGCCCGCGGCGACCATGGCCTGGGCGGTTTCGGCAAGCTGTTCGATGCTCATGTGGTGGGGTCTGCCTGGCTGCGGGAAAGACCCGGAGTATAGCCCGCCGCGGCGTTCCGACGCCGTTATCGCGGAGGCAAGAACCCGCGAAACCGGCGCCGCCCGGGCACGCCCGTAGAGCCGAGCTTGCTCGGCTGCGGAGACCCCGGAGCCGAAAGCGGCTCTGGTCTGCGGGGACGGCTCCGGAGCCGGGAGCAGCGGAGCGAGCTCCGCTCTACAGGCCGCCGAGACCCTCGGCGCGGCCGTCGGCGCCGACCTGCAGCAGGCGCATCGTGTTGGTGGCGCCGTGGGTCTCCATGCGCTCACCGCTGGTGAACACCAGGCGATCGCCGACCACCAGCTGGCCCGCGTCGAACAGCCGCTTGACCGCGCCGCGCGCCGCTTCGCCCGGGGTCTGCCCGCGGCTGTCGTAGTCGATCGGGAACACCCCGCGCATCAGCGCCATGCGCCGGCGTGCATCGGCGTGGCGCGAGAAGGCGTACACCGGCGCACTGGCGCGGAACCGCGTCAGGTAGCGCGCGGTACCGCCCGACTCGGTCATCGCCAGGATGGCGCGCACGCCGATGTGCTCGGTGAGGAACATCGCCGCCATCGCGATCGCCTGGTCGGCGCGCTCCAGGTCGCGGGGCGCGGCCTCGAAGTCGGTATCGGCCTCGAACTGCTTCTCGGCACCCACGCACACCCGCGCCATCGCCTCCACCGCGCGCACCGGGAAGTTGCCGGCCGCGGTCTCGGCCGACAGCATCACCGCGTCGGTGCCGTCGATCACCGCATTGGCCACGTCCAGCACCTCGGCGCGGGTCGGGATCGGGCTGTCCACCATCGACTGCAGCATCTGGGTGGCGGTGATCACCACCTTGTTCTGGGCCACCGCCTCGCGGATGATCTTCTTCTGCAGGCCCGGCAGCTCGGCATCGCCGATCTCGACGCCGAGGTCGCCGCGCGCCACCATCACCACGTCGCTGGCATCGACGATCTCGGTCAGGTTCTCGATCGCCTCGGCGCGCTCGATCTTGGACACCAGCGCGGCGTCGCTGCCGGCGGCCCGCGCCAGCCGCCGCGCCTCCTCCATGTCGGCGGCGTTGCGGCAGAACGAGACCGCGATGAAGTCGACGTCGATCTCGGCGGCCACGGAAATGAGGGCGCGGTCGTGATCGGTGAGCGCGCCGAGCGAGAGCCCGCCGCCGAGCCGGTTGAGCCCCTTGCGGTCGGACAGCACCGCGTCGTTGAGCACCGAGGTGACGATGCGCTCGCCCTCGATCGACTCCACCTGCAGCTGCACCATGCCGTCGTCGAGCAGCAGCACGTCGCCGGCGCGCAGGTCGCCGGGCAGGCCCAGGTAGCTCACCCCAACCTCGCGCCCGTTGCCCGCCGGCGCATCCTCGCGCGCCAACAGGTCGAAACGCTCGCCGGTGCGCAGCTGCACCTTGCCCTCGGCGAAGCGTTCGATCCGGATCTTCGGCCCCGGCAGATCGGCGAGGATGCCGACCTCGGCGCCGACGCGCTTCGCCGCTTCGCGCACCGCCTGCGCCCGCGCCTTCTGCGAGGCCGGATCGCCGTGCGAGAAGTTCAGCCGCACCGCATCGACGCCAGCGCGCAGCAGCGCATCGAGCACCCCGGGAGGATCGGTGGCCGGACCGAGGGTGGCGAGGATGCGGGTACGGCGCTGGTATTCGTTCACTGGTCTCTCCCTTCGGCAGCGTGGAAACCTAGCACAAAGCCGCGACGCGCCGGCCGGCGCCGCGGCGCCGATGCGTTGCATCTGAAACCAATCGCCGGCACCGGCGAAATCGGCTTCGCTCCGGTTCCAGCGCCACCCTGGCATCCACGATGCTGGACCGCCTCTCGCGCTCCGCGGTCCGCCTCGTGGAACGCCGGCTCCCCGACTCCCGCGTCTTCGTGCCGCTGCCCACCCTGGTCGCCGCCGTCGCGGCCCGTCAGCCCCGCGCCTCCAGCGCGGCGACCGCGGGCAGGGTCTTGCCTTCCAGGAACTCCAGGAACGCGCCGCCACCGGTGGAGATGTAGCCGATATCGTCGGCGATGCCGTACTTGTCCACCGCCGCCAGGGTATCGCCGCCGCCGGCGATCGAGAACGCCCCGGAGGCCGCGATCGCCCGCGCCAGGGTCTCGGTGCCGCGCGAAAAGGCCTCGAACTCGAAGACCCCCACCGGACCGTTCCAGACCACGGTGCCGGCCCGGGCGATCAGCTCGGCGTAGCGCTCGGCCGTGTCCGGGCCGATATCGAGGATCAGGTCGTCGTCCGCGACCTCGTCGACAGGCTTGACCGTCGCCTCCGCGTCCGGGAGAAACTGCTTGGCCACCACCACGTCCCCGGGCAGCGGAATCTCCGCGCCGCGCGCCCTGGCATCGGCCACGACCTTGCGGGCGGTATCGAGCAGCTCGGCCTCGTGCAGCGACTTGCCCACCGCCTTGCCCTGGGCGGCGAGAAAGGTGTTGGCGATGCCGCCGCCGACGATCAGCTGGTCCACCTTCCCCACCAGGTTGGCCAGCAGCTCCAGCTTGGTCGATACCTTGCTGCCGGCGACGATCGCCAGCAGCGGGCGCGCCGGCTTATCCAGAGCCTTGGCCAGCGCGTCCAGCTCGGCCATCAGCAGCGGGCCGCCGGCCGCCTGCGCGGCGTGGCGGATCACGCCATGGGTGGACGCCTGCGCGCGATGCGCGGTACCGAAGGCATCCATCACGAACACGTCGCACAGGGCGGCGTACTTCCTGGCCAGGGCCTCGTCGTCGGCCTTCTCCCCGGGATTCATGCGGCAGTTCTCCAGCAACACGATGCTGCCGGGCTCGACCTCGACGCCGTCGACCCAGTCGCGCACCAGCGACACCTTGGTCCGCAGCAGCGCGGCCAGGCGGTCGGCGACCGGTTGCAGCGAGTCCTCCGCGCTCCATTCGCCCTCCTTCGGCCGGCCCAGGTGGGACATCACCATGACCGCCGCGCCCTGCTCCAACGCCCGCTTCAGCGTCGGCAGCGAGGCGGTGATGCGCTGCTCAGAGGTGATCCTGCCGTCCTCGATCGGCACGTTGAGGTCCTGGCGGATCAACACCCGCTTGCCGGACAGGTCGAGGTCGCTCATTCGAAGGATGGCCATGGAGTATCCCGTTTCGTCGTGGGGGCCCGCACCAACGGCGAACGCCGGCGGCGGCAGGATGCCCCGGCATTGTCGCGGCAGCGGACCCCGCGTTCAAACGGCGGGCGGCCCAGTGCCGCAGGCTGCTAGGCTGGCTCCACCCCTGCCGGAGCATCCGCATGCCGACCGAAATCCAGATGCTTGCCTGGGCCGTCGGCCTCGGCATCGTGCAGCTGTTCCTCGCCGACGCGGCGATGACCCGCCAGCGAGGCCTCAAATGGAACGTCGGCGCGCGCGACGGCCAGCCGCCTCCGCTCGACGGGATGGCGGCGCGGCTGGACCGCGCGCTGCGCAATTTCCTGGAGACGTTTCCGTTCTTCGCCGCCGCGGTGCTGGCGCTGGCGGCCACCGGCCGCAACGACGAGGCGACCGCGCTCGCGGCGCAGACGTACTTCTGGGCGCGCGTGGTCTATGTGCCGCTGTACGCCTTCGGGGTGCCGTACCTGCGCTCGCTGGTGTGGGCGGTGGCGCTGTGGGGCATCCTGCGGATGCTCTGGCCGCTGTTCTGAGCGCGGCACGCCCGCCTACATCCCGCGGAACCGGTGCAGAAACGCCGGGCTGACCGGCAGGGTCTCGTCGCAGTCGCGCAACCGCAGCCGGTACTTGCCCAGCTCGTTCCTGCGCACCCGGTCGATGGCCGAGACCCTGACCACCGCACCGCGGTGCACCTGCCAGAACGCATCCGGGTCCAACCCGGCCAGGAGCTCCTTCAGCGGGGTGCGGATCACCGCCTCGCCGTCGACGGTGACGACGCGCACGTACTTGTCCCGGGCCTGGAAGAACAGAACTTCCTCGATACCGATCATCCGCACGCTGTCGCCGACGCTGGCGCTGATCCAGCGGATCAGGCGCGCGCCCCGCGGGCGCAGCCGGGCCTCGAGATCCTCGACCAGCGCCTGCAGGTCCGCGGGTGGCGCATGCCGGAGCCGTTCGCGCAGGCGCTTCACCGCCTGGCCCAGGCGCACCGGTTCGACCGGTTTGAGCAGGTAGTCCACCGCGCCTGCCTCGAAGGCGGCGATCGCGTGCTCGTCGTAGGCGGTGGTGAACACCACCAATGCGCCGGCCGATACGGCGGCGCGCGCCACGTCCAGGCCGCCCACTCCGGGCATGCGGATGTCGAGGAAGGCGACACGCGGCCGGTGCTCCGCCACGGCCGCAAGCGCCGCGATGCCGTCGTCGCAGGCGGCCACCACCTCGAGTTCCGGCCAGGCCTCCGCCAGCATGTCGAGCAGCGCGGCGCGCTGCGGCGCCTCGTCCTCGGCGATCAGCGCGGTGACCGCGCTCATGGCGCCGACTCCTGCAGCGGCACGCGGATGCTCGACACCGCACCGCCGCCCGGGCGCCCCTCCAACCGCAGGTTGGCGAGGCCGCCGTAGCGTGCGGCGAGCTGCTCGCGCACGTTCGCCAGCCCGACCCCACCGCCCACGCCGGGCGTCAGCCCCGCACCGTCGTCGCTCACTTCGACCAGCAGCCGGTCCCCGTCGACGCCCGCGGTCACGCGCACGGCGACCGGACCGGGACTGGGCTCGACGCCGTGCTTGACGGCGTTTTCAACCAGGGTGATCAGGAGCAGCGGCGGATACGGCCGCGCGCGCAGCGACGCGTCGGCGTCGATCGCGTAGTGCAGGCGCTCGCCGATGCGCAGCCGCATCAACTCCAGGTAGCTCCTGCAGATGTCGAGTTGCTGGCCGAGGGTGGAGTGCAGCAGCGCGCCGTCGTCTCGCAGCTTCGGGATGGTCGCGCGCAGGTGTTCGACCAGGGCGTCGAGGATGGCTTCGGCGCGCGCCGGCTCGTGGCGCACCAGCGCCCGCACCGAGGCCAGCGTGTTGAACAGGAAGTGCGGCTCCACCTGCGCCTGCAGCACCCCGAGACGCAGTTCGGACTGGCGCTTCTGCGCGCGCAGCTCGGCCATCTCGCGGTACTGTTCGCTGCGTTCCCAGCGGCGCCGCTCGCCGAAATAGGCGCGCAGCGCCAGGCCGCCGCCGAACAGTCCGTACACGACCAGCAGGAACAGGAGGTTGACGGCGAGCGCGAGGACGCGCTCGGCGCCGGCCAGCGGCGGCCGCGACGGGCGCATGGGACCGGCGCCGGCCATCAACTGCTCGATCTGGCTGGATGCCCACCAGTCGACGAGTCCGCTCAAGCCCACCCCCACCAGGACCGCGGCCACCACCATCCGCCGCTCGCGACGCAGGGTCCAGCGCCGGTAACGCACCCAGGTGGCCAGCGCCGGGCCGGCCGTGGCCATCAGCAGGAACGCGCCGAACAGGTGCGCGCCGGCCAGCAGCCCTGTCCGGTAGTCGGCGGTGGACACGCCGACACCGGCCACCGTCGCCGCCGCGAACAGGCCGATCGCCAGCGCGAACAGCAACGTGCGTCCGCGCAGCCAGGGCCCGCTGAAGACCGGGTAGCGGCGGTAGCGGCTCCACACCGCGTTGCCACCGACCAGCACGTCGTCGGGCAGCGGCCGGTGAAGCGCATAGACCGCGGCGGAGGACGCTGCGCTCATCGCCCACCACCGCCCGGGCGGCCGCGTCCGTCGGGGGCGGGTGGAGCCATCCGCGCCGGCGGGCCTGCCGGGAAGGACCGGGCCATCCCGGCCGCATTCCGGGTCGCGCCGGCAGGGGCGTTGCCGGCCTCTGCCGCGGCGCTGCACGATTCCGGCGTCACTGCCGTTCCCCCTGGAGCACCTGCCCGCCCTGGTGCAGCTCGAGCGCGTCGACACGATCGCCGCCGTCGCGGCGGAAACGGATCTCGATCCCGAACGCCGGGGCTTCGAACACATCATCGGCGCGCGCCTCGAGCGGGAATTCATCCTGTCCCGTGGCCTGTGCGTACAGCACACCGGCACGTTCGCGCACGAGCAGCGAGAAGCCCGGCATCAGCGGGTACTCGCCGGCATAGCCGGCAAGCGCCTCGGGCGTCAGCTCCACGGCGGAAGCGGTGCGCGGCTTGCCCAGCGGCAGCCGCGCGTCGAGCAGGTGGTTGCCGATGTCGCCCAGTCCACCGAGTTCGTGCAGCGCGGTATCCGACAGCACCACGACTCCCCGCTCGCGCCCGGTATCGAGAGCGACGTACGACGAGAATCCTCCGGTCCCGCCCTCGTGGACGTGCACGCTGCGTCCGTCCAGCGGCGCCAGCAGCCAGTTCATCGCCATCGGCCGCGCCTCCGTGCCCGCCAACGGCGCACGCGTCATCTTCAGCGCAGCGTCCAGCCGCGGTTCGACCTCGATCTGCCCGAGCTGCGCCTGGACGTAGCGGACCATGTCGTCCAGGGTCGCGCGCACCCCGCCCGCGCCCGCCAGGTCGACGTGGAAGCGCCACGGCGGCGTCGCCTGCCCCTCGGCGGTGTGGCCGGCCGCGGCGCGGACGCCGTCCGGCCGCTGCACCACATGGGCGCCGTCCATCCCCAGCGGCGTGAACAACCGCCTGTCGAGCAGGGTCTCCAGATCCTCTCCGGCGCGATGCGCGACGGCCCAGGAGAGCAGCATCGCCGCGAAGTTCGAATACTCGAACTCCATCCCCGGCGCCCGCGTCAGCGTGGTGCGCCCGAGGGCCGCGCGCAGACCTTCGAGGTCCAGCGCCGCATACGGGTCGCGGAAATCGGCATCCTCCATGCCCGGCGGCAGCCGCGGCAGGCCGGACGTGTGGGCGACCACGTGGCGCAGCAGGATCGGCCTGCCTTCGAACACGGGCATGGCGGCGGTCTCCGGCAGCCAGTCCGCCAGCGGATCGTCCAGCGAGCCCTCGCCCCCCACGATCAGGTCGGCCAGCAGCGCTGCGGTCATGGTCTTGGCGACCGATCCGATCTCGAAGGCGGCATCGGCACCGATGCGATCGCGGTCGGCCGGGTCGGCGCAGCGCCAGGCGCGCGCCACCTGCCCGGCGTCGACCACCGCGGCGGCGAAGCAGGCGCCGGTGCGGTCGCCGGACAGGCGCCGGTCGAGGGTGGCGGCGAGTTCGGCGTCGCTCATGGCCTGCGCCGTTCCGCTGGCGGCCAGCGCCAGGACGAGAACGCAAGTGTGGAAGTTCATGGCGGGTTTCCTCTCGGTTCCGGGACGGCGCCATCCTCGCGGACACCGCTCGCCGCCGCAGGCCCTTGCGACGAAGCCCCCGCGACCGGGGACGAAACCGCTCCCGGCGGCCGCGAACTTCCCCCGGCCGGGCGCCGGCTCAATCGCGGGCGAGCAGCCCGCGCATCGCCGTCGCGTAGCCCGCGGCGATGCGCTCGCCCAGCGGATGGCGGCCTTCGCTCACCACGGTGCGCCCACCCACGCGGGTCTCGCGCAGCAGCGGCCGGTTGCCGCTGAAGATCCAGCGGTCGGCGACGTCGTCCGCCGATGCGCCGGCCAGCGCCGGGGCCTCGGCGTCCAGCAGGATCGCGTCGTCGCCGGCGGAGAAGCCGGTGGCGCGCACCGCGCCCGCCACCGCGCCGCGCAGCAGGGTCTCGCCGACGCTGTCGATGCCGCGGCCGGCGGCGACGTTGCGGTGGCCGGTGTGCAGGCGCTGGCCGTATTCCAGCCAGCGCAGTTCCTCCACCGGCGAGATCGAGATGTGCGAGTCCGAGCCGACGCCCCAGCGGCCGCCGGCCTCCAGGTAGGGGCGCAGCGGGAACAGCCCATCGCCGAGGTTGGCCTCGGTGGTCGGGCACAGCGCGACCGTGGCGCCGCTGCCGGCGATGCGCGCGATCTCCGCCTCTACCAGATGCGTGGCGTGCACCAGGGTCCAGCGCGCGTCGACCTCGAAACGGTCGTACAGCCACTCCACCGGTCGCGCGTCGCGCACCGCCAGGCAGTCCTGCACCTCGCCCACCTGCTCGGCGATGTGGATGTGCACCGGCAGCGAATCCGGCAGCGCCGCCAGGGTCTCGCGCATCGCCGCCTCCGGCACCGCGCGCAGGCTGTGGAAGGCGATGCCGGTGCGCAGCAGGTCGCCGTCGAGCGCGCGCAGGCCGTCCACCAGGCGCAGGAAGGCGTCGACGCGATGGCCGAAGCGCCGCTGCCGCGGCGCCAGGGTGCGTCCGTCGAAGCCGCCGGTCATGTACAACACCGGCAGCAGGGTCAGGCGGATGCCGGTTTCGCGCGCCGCCTCGATCAGCGCCAGCGCCATCGCCGCCGGATCGTCGTGGGGGGCGCCGTCCGGCCGGTGGTGCAGGTAGTGGAACTCGCACACGCCGGTGTAGCCGGCTTCCAGCATCTCCACGTATGCCTGCGCCGCCACCGCGCGCAGCGTGTCCGGGGTCATCCGCGCGGCGAAGCGGTACATGGTCTCGCGCCAGGTCCAGAAGCTGTCGTGGCCGGCACCCGGCGAGGCGCCGCGCCGCTCGGCCAGCCCGGCCATCGCGCGCTGGAAGGCGTGGGAATGCAGGTTGGCGATGCCGGGCAGGCGCCAGCCATCGGGTTCGCGTGCGACGAGTGCGTTCATGAGGCCATTGTGCCGCGCACGCGCGGCGGAAACGATCCCTGCCCCCTCCGGGCCGGGGCGGGCCGGTTCCCGGCGTCCCGTACAATCGTGCAATGAACGATCCGCAGCAGGCCCCCTGGGACGGACTGGTCGTCGGCGTGTCGCTGGCGACGCTCGACGGCGGCAGCGGCTACGGCGAGGTGGAAGACGCGGCGCTGGGCTGGCGCGAAGGCACCATCGTCCATGCCGGGCCGCGCACCGCGCTGCCGGCGGATCCGAACGCGCTGTCGGGGGCCGTGATCGACGCTGGCGGCGGCTGGATCACCCCGGGACTGGTCGACTGCCACACCCACCTGGTGTTCGCCGGCGACCGCGCCGGCGAATTCGAGCAGCGGCTGCAGGGCATGGGCTACGAGGAGATCGCGCGCGCCGGCGGTGGCATCGCTTCCACCGTGCGCGCGGTGCGCTCCGCCGGCGAGGATGCACTGCTGGAGCAATCGCTGCCGCGCGCGCGCGCGCTGACGGCCGACGGTGTCACCACCCTCGAGATCAAGTCCGGCTACGGCCTGGAATTCGACGGCGAGCGGCGGATGCTGCGGGTGGCGCGGCGGGTCGGCGAGGAGCTGGGCGTCGCCGTGCGCACCACCTACCTGGCCGCCCACGCGCTGCCGCCCGAGTTCGCCGGCCGTGCCGACGCCTACATCGACGCGGTCGTCGAGTGGCTGCCGCGCCTGCACGCCGAGGGGCTGGTCGACGCGGTCGATGCCTTCGTCGAGCGGATCGGGTTCACCGCCGCGCAGGCGCGGCGGGTGTTCGAGGCAGCGCGGGCGCTGGGCCTGCCGGTGAAACTGCATGCAGACCAGCTCAGCGACGGCGGCGGCGCGGCGCTGGTGGCCGGCTTCGATGGCCTTTCCGCCGACCACGTCGAGCACACCGGCGAGGCCGGGGTGCAGGCGATGGCCGCCGCCGGCACGGTGGCCGTGCTGCTGCCCGGCGCCTTCCACGTGCTGCGCGAGACCAGGCTGCCGCCGGTGGACGCGTTCCGCGTCCACGGCGTGCCGATGGCCGTGGCCACCGACTGCAATCCCGGCACCTCGCCGCTGCTGTCGCTGCGCCAGGCGATGCAGCTGGCCTGCACCCATTTCCGGCTGACGCCCGAGGAGGCGCTGCGCGGCGCCACGGTCAACGCCGCGCGCGCGCTCGGGCTGCGCGACCGCGGCGTGCTGCGGCCCGGCATGCGCGCCGATTTCGTGCACTGGGCGATCGCGCGGCCGGCCGAACTCTGCTACTGGCTCGGCGGGCAGCTGGCCACCAGCGTCCATGCCGGCGGCCGCCGCATTGCCTGAGCGCATGTGCCGTCGCGCGCAAGGCCGTACTCGTCGTCCACCCGTCCCTGGAGGAATCATGCACCGACCCACCCTGTTCTGCTGCGCCCTGCTGTTCGCCGCCGCCGCCACCGCGCAGGACGCGCCCGGGGCCGCGACCCGGCTGGCGCGGGACGCGATCATCGTCGACACCCACATCGATGCTCCCGGCATCCTGATGGACCGCTGGGCCGACCTGGGCGTGGAGGCGCCGGACCGGGAATTCGACTATCCGCGTTCGCGCACGGGTGGCCTCGACGTCGCCTTCATGTCGATCTACACCTCGGCGCGGCAGGACGACGACGGCGAGGCCTGGCAGGCGGCCCACGCGCAGATCGACGCGGTCGAAGCCGTCGCAGCGCGCCACCCGGACAAGTTCGCGATCCTGCGCTCGCCCGGCGAGGTCGACGCGCTGCGCGCGGGCGACCGGGTGCTGCTGGCGCTGGGCATGGAGAACGGCGCGCCGATCGGCGACGACATCGCCGAGCTGCAGCGCTTCTTCGACCGCGGGGTGCGCTACGTCACCCTCGCCCACAGCGCCAACAACCGCATTTCCGATTCTTCCTACGCCCTGGAGAAGCGCTGGAACGGCCTCAGCCCGTTCGGCCGCGAAGTGGTGGCGGAGATGAACCGGCTCGGCATCATGGTCGACGTCTCGCACCTGTCCGACGCGGCGGTGGCGCAGGCGGTGGAACTGAGCAGCGTGCCGGTGATCGCCAGCCACTCGGCGCTGCGCCATTTCACCCCCGGCTTCGAGCGCAATCTCAGCGACGATCTGGCCCGCGCGATCGCCGCGCGCGGCGGCGTGGTGCAGATCCCGTTCGGCAACGCCTTCGTCAACCCGCAGGCGGCCGCCGATACCCAGGCCTATTTTCGCGCCGTGGCCGATTTCGACCGCCGCAACCGCGAGCTCGAGGCCGCCGGCCAGCCACTGCAGAGCCGCCAGGCCTTCGAGGAGCAATGGGAAGCCGACCACCCGATGCCGCCGACGGCGATCGACGCGGTGCTCGACCAGATCGACTACGCCGTCGAACTGATCGGCGAAGACCACGTCGGCATCGGCTCGGATTTCGACGGCGTCGGCGGCAACCTGCCGGAGGGATTGCGCACGGTGGCCGACTTCCCCAACCTGGTCGCGGGCATGCAGGAGCGCGGGCATTCGGAACAGGTCATCCGCAAGGTCCTGGGCGGCAACCTGCTGCGGGTGTGGAAGGAAGTGGAAGCCGGCTCGGCCCGCTGATCGCCCTGGCGCCGCGGGACCACGGGCCCGCCGGCGCAGCCGCCCTGGTGGCGCGGCCCATCGCGCCGCCAGCGATTCCGGGGTAAGCCGGCCCATCGAATCGCCGGCAACGACCGCCAGGAACGGAGAAGGCCCGCTTGCGCGGGCCTTCGTGCGTGAATCCTGCAGCCTGGATCAGCCCTTGGCGACGGTCTTCTTCACCACGGCCTTCTTCGCCGCCGGCTTGACCACCGACTTCTTCGTCACCGCCGACTGGGTCGCGGTGGCCGGCTTCGCGACCGCGTGCGCGCGCGAATTGCCGTAGCTGGAGTTGTAGCGCTTGCCCTTGAGGGTCTTGCGATCGCCCTTGCCCATGATCTGCTCCTGATGTCCTGCCTGTACGGTTGCGCCCGGTCTCGGCGCCGAGGCCGCGAATGCTAGCACGCAGCGCCGCTCAGCGGCCGTCGAGGCCGTGGGTGAGGCGCAGGTTGAGCAGGTGCGCGCCGGCCAGCAGCAGGCCGCCGGCGACCATGATCGCGGCATGGCCCAGGGTATGGTCGTGCAGGGGAGAGAACGCGCCCAGCCACACCAGCGCCAAGCCGGGCAGCAGCAGCGCCCAGGCCCTGAATGCGCGGTGGCGGCGATAGCCCAGGGTCATCGTGGTCAGCCCGAGCAGGGTGGCGAACACCACGAAGGCCTGGTCGAAGTCGATCCAGCCGCCGAGGTTGAGCCCCAGCGCCGGCAGCAGCGCCAGCGCCAGCGGCAACAGTGCGCAGTGCACCGCGCAGAGAAAGGAAGCGGCGAAGCCGAGACGATCTGCGTGGCGCAGGGAGGATGGGGTGGCGTCCATGACTTCCGGGGGGTTCGTTCTGGCCGATGAAACATTATAACATTCTGGCGCAGTCCCAGTGTACCGCAGCCGCGGGCCGCCCGCGGTCGCGTTCCCTTCCATTCAGCCGATGCCCCCATGACCCAGCCGACTTTCCGCTTCCGCCCCGCTCCGCTCTCTGCGGCCCTGCTCGCCTGCCTCGCCGCCCCGGCCTGGGCCCAGGATGCGCGCCATCAGGAACCCAAGGACCTGGACGCCGTCGTGGTCCGCGCCACGCCGCTGGCGAGGACGGCCGAGGACCTCGCCCGCCCCGTCGAAGTGCTGGCCGGGCAGCGCCTGGACGAGGTGCGCGCCAATTCGCTCGGCGAGACCGTCTCCCGCCTGCCGGGAACCCAGTCGTCGTACTTCGGCCCTGGCGTCGGCCGGCCGATCATCCGCGGCCTCGACGGCGCGCGGGTCCAGGTTCTCAGCGATGGGCTGGCCTCCGGGGACGTGTCCACGGTCAGCGTCGATCACGCGGTCACGATCGAACCGTTCATGGCCAACCAGATCGAGGTGCTGAAAGGCCCGTCCACCCTCCTGTACGGCAGCGGCGCGATCGGCGGCGCGGTCAACGTCGTTGATGGCCGGATCCCCGAGGCGGCGACGGAGCAACCGCTGGAGGGCCGCGCCGAACTGCGTGCCGGCAGCGTGGCCGACGAACGCACCGGGATGGTGCGCCTGGACGGCACCAACGCGGCCGGCAACCTGGTCTTCCATTTCGACGCGCTGCATCGCGAGACCGGAGACTACGACATCCCCGGATTCGCGGAACACCAGCACGACGACCACGGCGACGACGACCACGATGACGATGACGATCACGACGAAGAGCTGGCACACGGCACCCTGCCGAACAGCGCGCTGCGCACCGACTCGGGCGCGCTGGGCGTGTCGTGGGTCGGGGAGCGCGGGTTCCTGGGCGTCGGCTACAGCCTGTTCAACACCCGCTATGGCGTCCCGGGACACATGGCCCACGACGACCATGGCCACGACGACGACGACGACGACGACGATCATGACGACCACGACGAGCACGGGCACGAGGCCGGCGTGCGCGTCGTCATGGACCAGCGCCGGACCGAGCTGCGCGGCGGCCTGAACGATCTGGGCGGCTTCGAGAGCCTGCGCGTCAAGCTGGCCCACAACGAGTACACCCATACCGAGTACGAGGGCGACGAGATCGGCACCGTCTTCGACAACGACAGCGTGGAAGGCCGCCTCGAGCTGGTGCACCGCCCGCTGGCCGGGTGGGACGGGGCCTTCGGCCTGCAGTTCTCGCGCCGCGACTTCAGCGCCGTGGGCGAGGAAGCGTTCGTGCCCGACTCCAAGTCGCGCGACACCGGCGTGTTCTGGGTCGGCGAGCGCACCTTCGGCGGGCTGGACCTGGAACTCGGCGCCCGCTACGACCAGAACCGCATCGACCCCGACAGCGTCGCCGCGTCCGCGCCGTCGCGCGACTTCGACACCACCAGCCTGTCGGCGGCGGCGCGCTGGAACTTCGGGGACGATTTCCACCTGTCGTTCGGCCTCGACCGCGCGCAGCGCTCGCCCACGGCCGAGGAGCTGTACTCGGAGGGCCTCCACGTGGCCACGCAGAGCTACGAGTTCGGCGACGCGCGCCTGGACACGGAAACCGCGAACCGGGCCGAGATCGGCATGCACTGGCACAGCGGTCCGCTGCGGCTGGGCGCGGCGCTGTACCACGTGCGCTACGACGACTTCATCTATCTCGCCGAGACCGGTATCGTCGACGGCGGCATTCCCGCCCGCGTCTGGACCCAGGCCGACGCGCGCTTCAGCGGCGGCGAGATCGACCTGCAGTGGACCTTCCTGGAGAACCATGCCGGCGCCTGGGACCTGCGCGCGTTCGGCGACATCGTCCGCGGCAGGCTGGACGGCGACGGCACCCGCGAGGTGTCGTTCTCGGTGCCGCACGGCGACCATACCCACGACTACACCACCGACATCGCGCTGCACGGCAATCTCCCGCGGATCGCCCCGGCGCGCCTGGGCGGCGAGCTGCGCTGGCAATCGGCCAGCGGCAACTGGCGCGCCGGCCTCGGCGCCGTGCGCTATGCCAGCCAGGACGACATCGCCGAATACGAGGAGGAGACGGCGGGCTACACCCTGGTCCACGCCAATCTCGCCTGGCACCTCGACACTCCGGGCGGCAACGCCTGGGAAGTGTTCCTCGACGGCAGCAACCTGCTGGACCGCGAGGCGCGTCCGCACACCTCGTTCCTGAAGGAGCTGGCGCCGCTGCCGGGCCGCAACGTCAGCGCCGGGGTACGGCTGTTCTTCTGACCGAGGGTCTCGCCCTCGCCAGGGCCGCCGGCGTCATCGCCGGCGGCTCCGGGGGATCGGTCGCCGGGCCTTCATCGCCGCATGGACGCCACCGGTCCGGCGCGAGAGCGATGCAGGTCGCCGCGCCAGTGAAGCCATGGAACGGCGACACCGGTCGAAGGCGACAGCTAGGCCTTCTTGCTCCCGGCGGCCGCGCGCCCGCAGTCCGCGCACAGTCCGTGCACTTCCAGCGTCTGCGCCTGCGGCACGAAGCCGAGCGCGCGGGCGCGCTCGTCGAGCAGCCGCACCACCTGCTCGTCCTCGAGTTCGGTGGCGCCCTGGCAGCTGTCGCAGATCAGGAACGGCACCGAATGCTGATGGCTGCTGGGATGGTGGCAGGCGACGAAGGCGTTGATCGACTCGAGCTTGTGGATGAAACCGTGGCCGAGCAGGAAATCGAGCGCGCGATAGACCGTCGGCGGCGCCGCGGCACCCGGGCCCTCGCCCTCGCGCACCTGGTCGAGCAGGTCATAGGCCTTGAGCGGCCGCCCGGCGGCGGCGATCAGCCCCAGCACATAGGCGCGGATCGGCGTCAGGCGCAGGCCGCGCTCTCGGCACGCCGACTCCACCGCGGCCACGAAACCGGCGGCGTCGTGAACGTGGTGCTTGGGATCGGTGCAGGCGTGCGTGGCGGCCATGTCCAGATGATGGTGCCGATTCGGCACCGACTCAAGCCGCGGCGATGAAACGCGGCATCAGCCCCCACTCTTCGCGCCGTGCGGCGGGATCCGCGCGACCACCGCGGCCAGGGCCGCCTCCAGCCCGGACGCGGTGTCCACGCCCAGCGTCTCGCCTTGCCAGGACTCGTAGTGCAGGGCAAGGACCGCATCCCAGGTCGGCAGCACGTGGCCGGGGATATCCGCCACCCGCCGCTCCACCCGGCGACGGTGTTCCGCGCCATCGGCGCAGGTCACCAACACATCGAGCATCCGCGCACCGCATTCCCGCGCCACCCGATGCCAGCCGTCGCGCGATTCCGCGACCGGATTGACCGAATCGGCGACCACGCTGCGGCCGAGCCGGAGGTTGTCGGCGGCGACCGCGCCAGCCAGCACGTAGCCGAGCGGGCCGATGCCACGCATCGTGGCCCCGTTCGCGACCAGCGCCTGCTCGAACGTGTCCACACGCAGGTGCACCGCCGCCAGCGCCGGCGCCAGCCGTCGCGCCAGCGCCGTCTTGCCGACACCTGGCAGGCCCGACAGCGCGACCAGCGTCGGCGTGCCGGCCAAGTTCAACCCGGGATCTTCGCCAATGCCGCGTCGATCCGTTTCAGCGCTTCGTCACGGCCCGCCAGGTAGACCGTGTGGCCGATATCCGGGCTGACCTGGGTGCCGGTGATCGCCACCCGCAGCGGCTGCGCGATCTTGCCCATGCCCAGGCCCAATGCCTCGGCGGTGGCGTGCAGCGCAGTGTTGATCTCTTCCGCGCTCCAGGCCGGCAACCGCGACAAGCGGTCGCGGGCCTCGGCCAGCGGCATGCCCGCCTCCGGCTTGAGGTGCTTGGCGACGGCCTTGTCGTCGTACTGCTCGAGCGGGCGGTACCAGACCGCCGCGCGTTCGGCCATCTCGGCCAGGGTCTGGACCCGATCGCGCAGCGCGATCACCACGTCGGCCGGGGCCGGCCCGCGGGCCAGGTCATACCCCGCCGCCTGCAGATGCCATTGCAGATACGCCGCCACCGCCTCGGGCGCGTCGCCCTTCAAGTACTGCTGGTTGAGCCATCCCAGCTTGGCCGGATCCAGGCGCGCGGCCTTGGCGTTGACGTCCTCGAGCCGGAACAGCCGCTGCATCTCGGCGATCGAGAACACCTCCTGGTCGCCGTGCGACCAGCCCAGCCGCACCAGATAGTTCAGCAGCGCGTGCGGCAGGTAGCCGGCGTCGCGGTACTGCATCACGTCGGCGGCGCCGGTGCGCTTGGACAGCTTGGCGCCGTGCTCGTCCAGGATCATCGGCAGGTGCGAGAACGCCGGTACCGCCGCGCCGAGGGCGCGGTAGATGTTGATCTGGCGCGGGGTGTTGTTGACGTGGTCGTCGCCGCGCACCACGTCGGTGATGCGCATGTCGAGGTCGTCGACCACCACGGCGAAGTTGTAGGTCGGATGGCCGTCCGGGCGCAGGATCACCAGGTCGTCGAGCTCGCTGTTGGCGATCTCGATCCGCCCCTTGACCTTGTCGTCCCAGGCCACGCTGCCGTCGAGCGGGTTCTTCAGGCGGACCACGCGGTTGGGATCCTCGCGCCGGGGCGCATCGCGGTCGCGGTAGGCGCCGTTGTAGCGCGGCTTGTCGCCCTTCGCCATCGCCGCCTCGCGCATGGCGTCGAGCTCCTCCCGGGACTCGTAGGCGTAGTAGGCCTGTCCGTCCGCGAGCAGCTGCTCGGCGACCTCGCGATAGCGCTCCAGTCGCGCGGTCTGGTAGATCGGGCCTTCGTCATAGTCGAGGCCGAGCCAGTCCATCGCCTGCAGGATCGCGTCGATCGCCGCCTGGGTACTGCGCTCGCGGTCGGTATCCTCGATCCGCAGCACGAACTGCCCGCCGGCGCGGCGCGCCTCCAGCCAGCAGTACAGCGCGGTGCGGGCACCGCCGATGTGGAGATAGCCGGTGGGGCTGGGGGCGAAGCGGGTGCGGACGGTCATGGGCGGCAGCCTGTGCGGGACCGGCATTCTAGCGGAGCGGCGGCAGGCGGGCAGGTATCATGGCCCGATGACCACGCTCTTCATTGCCGATCTGCATCTCGATCCGGAGCGCCCGGAGATCACCCGCCTGTTCGGCGAGTTCGTCGACGACGAGGCGCATGGCGCCGATGCGCTGTACATCCTCGGCGACCTGTTCGAATCCTGGGTGGGCGACGACGATCCATCCGAGGCCGGCGTGTTCGTCGCCGAGCGCCTGAAACGGCTGGCGGACGCCGGGGTACCGGTCTACTTCATGCACGGCAACCGCGATTTCATGCTCGGGCGCGAATACGCGCGCCGCGCCGGCATGACGCTGCTGCCGGACCCGACGGTGATCGTGCTGCAGGGCCGCCCGGTCCTGCTGATGCACGGCGACCTGCTGTGCACCGGCGATGTCGAGTACCAGCGGATCCGCGCGCAGACGCGCGATCCGGACTGGCAGGCGCAGATGTTGGCCCAGCCGCTGCCGGCACGGCTGGCCTTCGCCCGGCAGGCGCGCGCCTCCAGCCAGTCGCGGCAGGGTGCGCTGCGCGAGGCGGGCACGATGGAGACGATCACCGACGTCGCACCGGCCACGGTCGAGGAAACCTTCGTCCGCTATGGCGTCGACACCCTGATCCACGGCCACACCCACCGCCCGGCGATCCACCGCCTCGACGTCGGCGGCCGCGCCTGCCGCCGCATCGTGCTCGGCGACTGGTACGAACAGGGCTCGGTGCTGCGCGTGCCGGACGAAGGCGAACCCGAGCTCTCCGCGCTGTAGGAGCGCGCCATGCGCGCGAAAGCCGGCACAGCCGGACGCGCCCGCGCAATCCCCGCCAATCCGGCCGGAGCCACCCACGACCTCGCGCCATGGGCCGCTCCCGGGCAAGGGGCGCTCTTCGTGGGAGCGTGCCATGCACGCGAAGACCGACGCCGTACTCCGCCCGCGATCACCGCCAGCCGACCGGAGCCACCCGCGGCCTTCGCGGCCATGGACCGCGCTCCTAGGGGTCGCGCCGGGCCGCGATGTCGAGCTCCCGCAGCGCCGCGAGTTCCGCGTCGCTGAACCCGGCGGCGCTGCGCGCGTCGAGATTGAACGGGCCGTGCAGCACGGCGCGCGCGTACTCGGCCAGCAGTTCGCGGAATCGCCGCTCCGGATCGACGCCGCGGCGCGCGCAATACCAGCGGAACCAGCGGCTCCCGGCGGCGACGTGGGCGACCTCCTCGCGCAGGATCACCTCCAGGATCGCCGCGCTGTCCTCGTCGCCGAGCGAACGCAGCTTCACGATCATCCCAGGGGTCACGTCGAGCCCGCGCGCCTCCAGCACTCGCGGCACCAGCGCCATCCGCGCCAGGCCGTCGTGGGCGGTCTTCTCGGCCATTTCCCACAGGCCGTTGTGGGCGGCGAAATCGCCGTAGTCGAAACCGAGCGCGCGCAGCCGCGTGCGCAGCATCGCGAAATGGCGCGCCTCGTCGGCGGCGATCGCGGCCCAGTCGGCGTAGAACTCGCGCGGCAGCCCGCGGAAGCGGTAGGCGGCGTCCCAGGCCAGATCGATGGCATTGAACTCGATGTGCGCAATGGCATGAATGAAAGCGGCGCGGCCCTCGGCCGTGCCGAAGCCGCGCTTGGGCAGATCGCGCGGATGCACCAGCCGTGGCCGCGCGGGACGTCCGGGCATCCCGATCGGCACGGGGGGCGGGGCCTCGCCGTCGGCTTCGAGGCGGCCCGCCGCGAACGCTTCCGCCGCGTCGAAGGTGCGCTGCAGTTTGTCCTCGCACGACGCGGCCGCAAGACAGTCGCGTGCGGCGTCGAACAGCGACCCCGATGCCGTGCGGATGCCGGTGCCGCTCATGCGCCTCCCCACCCGGTCGCGATCGCGGCCCCGCGCCCGGCGCCCACCTCCACGACGGATGCGGCGCCCACCGCAGCGGCCGCAGGCGACGACCGCGCCGCCGGCCACCGCGTCACGAGGCCAGGCGCCGCTTCTTCTTGGCCTCGTCGGAGCGCAGCTGCTGCAGGCGTTCGAAATAGCCAGGCTCGATCCCGGTCACGTACTCACCGCTGAAGCAGGAGCTGTCGAAGCGGCGGCCGGGGAACTTGGGGCCGGCGACGGCCGATTCCAGGTCGGCGAGATCCTGGTAGATCAGCCAGTCGCATCCCAGGAACTGCTCGATCTCCTTCTCGGTACGCCCGTTCGCCACCAGCTCGTCCACCGAAGGCATGTCGATGCCGTAGATGTTCGGATAGCGCACCGGCGGCGCGGCCGAGGCCAGGTAGACCTTGCGTGCGCCGGCGTCGCGCGCCATCTGCACGATCTGCTTGGAGGTGGTGCCGCGCACGATCGAATCGTCGACCAGCAGCACCACGCGGCCGCGGAACTCCAGCGGGATCGGGTTGAGCTTGCGCTTGACCGACTTGGCGCGCTCGCCCTGCCCGGCCATGATGAAGGTGCGGCCGACGTAGCGGTTCTTGATGAAGCCCTCGCGATACTTCACGTCGAGCACGTTGGCGATCTCGAGCGCGGAATCGCGCGAGGTGTCGGGGATCGGAATCACCACGTCGATGTCGTGGTCGGGGCGCTCGCGCAGGATCTTCTCCCCCAGCGTCACGCCCATGCGCATGCGCGCCTTGTGCACCGAGATGTCCTCGATCATCGAGTCCGGGCGTGCGAAGTAGACGTATTCGAAGATGCACGGCGCGCGCATCACCGATTCGGCGCACGAGCGGTGGTGGAGCTCGCCGCGTGCGGTGACCACGATGCCTTCGCCCGGCGCCACGTCGCGCAGGCGCTCGAAGCCGAGGATGTCCAGCGCCACCGACTCCGACGCCACCGCGTACTCCGTGCCGGTCTCGGTGACCCGCCTGCCCAGCACCAGCGGGCGAATGCCGTGTGGATCGCGGAACGCCACCAGCCCGAGCCCGAGCACCGTGGCGACCGCGGCATAGCCGCCGGTGGAGCGGCGGTGCAACCCCTCGATGGCCTTGAACGCGGCCTCCGGCGTGAGCGCGCGCTCGCGATCGAGCTCGTGCGCGAAAACGTTCAGCAGCACCTCCGAATCCGACTCGGTATTGATGTTGCGGCGGTCCTCCTCGAAGACTTCCTGCCGCAGCGCGTCGGTATTGATCAGGTTGCCGTTGTGCGCCAGCGCGATGCCGTAGGGCGAATTGACGTAGAACGGCTGCGCCTCGTCGTGGCCCTCGCTGCCGGCGGTGGGATAGCGGCAGTGGCCGATGCCGACGCGCCCGACCAGCAGGGCGATGGCCTTGTCGTCGAACACGTCGCGCACCAGGCCGTTGCCCTTGTGCACGCGCAGCTGGTTGCCGTTGGCGGTGGCGATGCCGGCCGCGTCCTGGCCGCGGTGCTGCAGCACGGTCAGCCCGTCGTAGAGCGCCGCCGCGACTTCAGTGGTTGCAACGATGCCGATGATGCCGCACATGGTGTCCGCCTGTGTTTCGGGAATGGCCGGCCCCTCGCTCCGCGAGGACGTCCGGTCGCTGCGGCCCGCGGACCGCCGCCCCGGCGGTCCGCGCCGGGGCCTGGACGCGCGCCTTCCGCGGCGCGCGTTATCGCGACGCGCTCAGGGGTGCGAACGCACCATGCCGGCGACGCCGAGCCGGCCCTCGATCCTGGACTTGAGCTGTTCGGCCTCGGCGCGGCTGACGACCGGCCCGGCCTTGACCCGGGTCAGCCTGCCCTTGTCGGTGTCCACCGTGTCGGTGAATGCGCTGAAACCGGCACCGCGCACGCGCTCGCGCAGCGCCTCGGCCTCGGCGGTGCGGCTGAACGCCCCCAGCTGCACTACGAACCCGACGTCGGCAGCGGCCGCGGGCGCGGGGGTCTCCGGTCGCGTCTGCGGTTGCGCGGGCTGCTGCTGAGGAACCTGCTGCTGCGCGACCTGCTGCTGCGGAGACTGCGCCGGCGCAGCGTCGAGCGCCACCACCTGGGCCTCGTTCGGGCGTACCTGGGCGGCGTGCACGCGCACGGCCTCGGCCTCGGCGCGGGTCGCATAGGGCCCGATGAGCACCCGCCACACCGGCTTTCCGGAGACGGTGGCGCGGCTCTGCGTGGCCGGCAGTTCCGCCTCGCGCAGTCGCGCGGCCACGGCGTCGGCGTCGTCGCTGCTGCCGTAGCTGCCGAAGCGGACCGCATAACCGCCGCCGGCGGTCGTCGCCGGGAGCGCCGGGGACGGTTCCGCCGCCGGCCCGGCATCCGCGGCCTCCGTCCGGCCGGCGGCCAGGTCGGCGGCGTCGGAACGACGCTCCTCGGCGGTATCGACGGTCGCCAGGCGATCGTCCCCCGACTCCGGGTCCATGCCGACCGCACCGCCGGCGCCGGGTTCGGCAGGCGCCAGCAGGGGCAGCTCGCGGGTGATGGTGCCGTCCCGCGGCTCGTCGGGCAGCTGCAGCGACAGGTCCGAAGCGCCGCTGTCCGGCGCCGGCCCCTTGACCAGCATCGGCAGGAAGATCACCGCCAGCGCGGCCAGCACGGCGGCACCGACCAGGCGCTGTTTCAGTCCGGAATCCATCGACATCGTCGCGTGCGGGAAGGCCGCCGAATTATACGCCGCATGACGCGACGACTTCTTAATGCCGGCCGTGCAGCTTCGCCAGCGCCGCCGCGGCGGTATGGAACGATCCGGCCACCAGCACCCGGTCGCCGTGCGCAGCGCTTCCCAGGGCCGCCGCCAGTGCCGCAGCCACGGTGGCGTGGACGCTGCCGCGCGCCGCCGCGGTCCCCGCCAGGCGGGCGGCGAAGGCGGATCCCTCCTGCCCGCGTGGGCCGGCGTCGGGCAGCCCCGCGAGATACCAGGCGTCCACCGCGTGCTCCAGGGCCGCGACCACGCCTGCGGCATCCTTGTCCGCGAGCGCGGCGTACACGGCATGGGTGCGTCCGGAAGGGGGCGTGGCGCGCAGCCAGTCCGCGAGCACGCGCGCCGCCTGCGGGTTGTGGCCGACGTCCACCACGATCTCCACCCCGTCGCGCTGCAGGCGCTGCAGGCGCGCCGGCAGTTCTGCCGAGGCGAGCCCCGCTACGATCGCCGCCTTCGGCAGGCTGCGCCGCAGCGCGCGCAGCGCCGCGATCGCGGTCGCCGCGTTGCGCCGCTGCACCGCGCCGGGCAGCCGCGGATCGGGCAGATCGACGGCGTAGCCGACCTCGCGCCAGCGCCAGCCCCCGCCGGCGAGGGGCTCGAACATGAAGTCGCTGCCGGCGCGGATCGCCGAGGCGCCGATCGCATAGGCATGGCCGAGCACGCTGGAAGGCGGATCGTCCTCGCCCAGCACCAGCGGTTTCCAGGCGCGGGCGATGCCGGCCTTCTCGTGCCCGATCGCCTCGCGGTCGGCGCCCAGCCAGTCCTGGTGATCGAGGTCGACCGTGGTGATCACCGCCACGTCGGCGTCGACCAGATTGACGGCGTCGAGGCGTCCGCCGAGCCCGACCTCGAGGACCGCCAGGTCGAGCCGCTGGCGCGCGAACAGCCATAGCGCCGCCAGGGTGCCGAACTCGAAGTAGGTCAGCGGGACGGCCGGGGCGGCGAGTCGCGCCGTCTCGATGGCCGCGAACGCCTCGACCAGCGCCGCATCGTCCGCCGGCCGGCCGTCGACGCGCACGCGCTCGTTGTAGTCGAACAGGTGCGGCGAGGTGTACGCGCCGACCCGCCAGCCCGCGGCGCGCGCGATCGCCTCGATGAAGGCGACGGTGGAGCCCTTGCCGTTGGTGCCGGCCACGGCGATCGTCCGGCGCGCCGGGCGCCGCAGCCGCAGGCGTTCGGCCACCGCGCGCGCGCGCTCGAGTCCCATCTCGATCTCGCGGGGGTGCTGGCGTTCGATGTGGCCGAGCCAGTCGGCAAGGGTGCGGGGCATGGCGATCTGCAGTCGTGATGTCGTCGCCGCGGCGCGGACCCCGCGGCTGTCGGGCGCCTAGAGCGCCCGATGCACCGCTTCGCCGAACAGCGGCGTGTGGTGGGCGCAGTCGTTCAGCCGCACCACCTCCAGCGTATCGGCGCTGCCGCCCTCGAGCAGGTTCATGCTGGTCGGGGCCTGGCGGAAGCTCCACAGCCGCGAGAACGGGATCCCCAGCACATGGCAGAGGATCACCCGGTTGACCGCGTCGTGCGCCACCACCAGCACCGTGGCGTCCGCGCCGAGCCCCTCGCAGGCGCGTTGCAGCGCCGGCCACGCGCGGTCGAAGACATGCTGCAGCGACTCGCCGCCGTCGGGCATCAGCACGCTGTCCGGCGCGTCGCGCCAGGCCTGCAGCCGCTCGGGGTCGCGGTCGCGGATCTCGCTGGCGAGCAGGCCCTCCCAACTGCCATGGGCGATCTCGAGCAGCCCCGAGTCGGTTCGCAGCCGGTCCGCGCGCGCGGGCCCGAGCACCAGTTGCGCGGTGCGCTGCGCACGCGACAGCGGCGAAGCGACCGCGCGGTCGATCGCCAGGTCGCGCAGGCGCAGGCCCAGCGCCTCGGCCTGGGCCTCGCCGACCGGCGAGAGCGGAATGTCCTCCCGGCCCTGGTAGCGGCCCTCGGCGTTCCATGGGGTCTCGCCGTGGCGGACCAGCAGAATCCTCATGTCGTTGCGTCCTCGTGTTCCGGTCGGTGTACGCGCGGCCGACGCCCGCACCCGCGAAAAGGGCACCGAACCGTCGCGCGCGCCGCGGCCGGCGCAGGGTAGCAGAGCCGGACGTGCGGACCGCTCGGGCCCGTCGGCCGGCGCAGTGGCGGCGCCGCGAACCTCGCCGCACCGGCGCCGCTCCGGAGGCAGGCCGTCGTCCCCGCCGCCCAGCACCGGTGCCGGCAAGGGTGGCCGCCATCCGTACGCCTGGGGTGGCCGCCGCCGCGCAGGGAAAACCAGCCTCGCTGTCCATCCGCACGGCCCGCCTGCCGCACGTCGCGGGGAGTATCCCGTCGATGCATTCGTAGCGCCTTCATCTTGAATACTGGAGGCTGCGCGAAAGCAGGCGGCACTCACCGGAAGGGATAGACGACTCGCCGGGCTTTTCGCTGTCCAGTGACGGGTCTGGGCTTCGGTGCTACCGTCAAACCACGCACAGTCCACACGCTGGCTGCGCGTACCTGTGCCAGGGAGGGGTCTGGTACGCCGGCTGGCCTCCTCGAGGGCCATTCCGCAATGTCGTTGCAACGCGTCGCTATCACCGGCTTGGGGATCTTGTCGCCTATCGGGCTGGATGCCGCCCAGGCGCTCGAATCCCTGCGCGCGGGGACGTCCGGTATCCGCCTGATCCAGGCGCCCCCGATCGCGAAGTCGTTCGCCGCGGGCGTCATCCCGCACTCGTTCGAAGAGCATTTCACCAAGCTCGAGCGCCCCTTCCTCGACCGCTGCCAACATCTGGCGATCCTGGCCGCCCGGCAGGCCCTCCAGGAGGCCGGGCTGCCGGAGCAACTCGCGGGCTATGGACAGCGCGCCGGTGTCTATTACGGCAACGTCAACGGCGGCGCCGCGACGACGGTTGCCTGGACGCGCGATCTCCACGTCGAGGGCAAGGCCGCCTCACGGCCATTCACTGCCATGGCGATCATGGGCAACGCCGGCGCCGCCCAGGTCGCCATCCGCCACAAGATCCTTGGCCCGGTCATCACCAACGCCAGCGCCTGCGCCTCGTCCGGCGTCGCCATTGGCGAGGCCGGTCGAGCGATCGCGCACGGGTATGCCGACGTGATCCTCGCGGGAGGGGCGGAGGCCCCCCTGACGGCTGGGGTCTTTGGCACCTTCGACGGTACCCGGGCCATGTCGGCCCCCGACCCGGAAGACCCGTCCCGTACCTGCAAACCCTTCTCCACGGCAAGATCGGGGCTGGTCATCGGCGAGGGAGCGGCCTGGCTGGTCCTGGAGAGCGAGAAGCATGCGCTCGCTCGCGGAGCCAGGATTCATGCTTATCTCACTGGCTACGGCATCTCATCCGACTCGCACCACATCGGCATGCCGGAGACCAACGGTCAGGTCGCCGCGTTGGAGGCGGTCCTGGCCCATGCCGGGCTGCAACCGTCCGACATCGACTACATCAACGCCCACGCCACCGCGACCCGCGGAGGCGATAAGATCGAAGCCGAATCGATCAGGCGGGTATTCGGGGCCGATCGCGGAGCCCCCAGGGTCAGTTCGACCAAGGCGGTCCACGGGCACCTGATCGGCGCCGCCAGCGCACTGGAACTGTCCCTGACGATCCTGGCGATGAACGACAAGCTTCTTCCCGCCAGCGCCTTCATCGGCGAAGCCGATCCCCAGTGCGAACTCAATCACGTAGGTCCTCGTCCCGTCCCCGCACAGGACATCCGTCACGCCCTGAGTTTCTCTTGCGGGTTCGGCGGGACGAATGCCGCCCTAGTCGTTTCAACCAAACCACCAGATCGTTGAACCAACGCCCTTAGGAGCTCGAAAATGCACGCCGCCACCCTGCCGTCTGCTCAGCCCTTCAACCGCCCATCGACGGGCCGGATCAACGCCGCCATCAGGCGCCTGGCCGAGCCAACGCTCTGGCTGACGGTGAAGCCCGATGCCGCATCCGGCGTCCACAACTTCACTCCGGAGCTGATCGCCGAATTCCGGCGCACCCTCGACGAAATTTCGTTCGACAGCGCGACTGCCCGCGTCCCGCACGAGTTTCCCCGGTACGCGATCGTCCATTCGGGCGATCCGAATTATTTCAGTCAGGGCGGGGATCTGTCGTTCTTCCTCTCCTGCATTCTGAAGGGCGATGCGGAGGGTTTGCGAAGGTACTCGAGCAGCTGCCTGGACGTGCTGCTGAGCTGGTCCTCGGATTTCAAGAGCGAAATGCACACGATTTCGCTGGTGCAGGGGCGCGCCCTTGGCGGCGGATTCGAGATGGCGCTGAGTTCCGATCACATCATCGCCGAGGAACAGAGCACCTTCGGCTTTCCCGAGATCATGTTCGGCCTGTTCCCCTGCACCGGGGCGATGGGCCTGGTGAGCGCACGCACGAATCCCCACGTCGCCGAGCGGCTGATGACCGACAAGAAGGTCTATACGGCGGCGCAGCTTCTGGACATGGGGCTGATCGATCAGGTTTGTCCAACAGGCCAGGGCGAACTTGCGGTTGAGCAGTACATCGGCACCCACGCGAAACGGCGCAAGGCGAGGATGAAGGTCCAGCAGAGCCGCCACCGGATGTCGAAAATCGATCCGGAAGAAGGATTGCTGGTGGTCGACGACTGGGTCGAAACGGCGATGTCCCTCAGCCCGGACGAAATCCGCCAGCTGGAAATGCTGATCCTCATGCAGCACGGCGAACGCCCGGCGGAACCGAGTCTCAAGGTCGCCTGACGACCCGATCAATTGTTGACGGCGTGAGGCGGGGCGAAGCCCTGCCTCACTTCCTCCAATGCCTCGACGGTGTTCTTCAGCGTGTTCTGCAGTTCGGTCTGCCAGCGCGCCGGATCAGAAACCAGAGCATCGTTCGTCAGACCCATCATCCGGTCGGCGAGACCCGCCAGGCGCATGCACCCGACACTCAGCGATACTCCCTTCATGGAATGCGCCGAGCGATGCAGCTGCGGCAGATTGCAGGACTCGATGGCGCCCCCGAGCTCGATGTCCAATGCCTTGATGTCGGCCAGGGCGTCGCTGATGACGCTGAACAGGAACTCGGGCGTATCCTTGATCTCGCGTAGCCAGCCGATCTTGTCGTAATCGAGATATTCGACGGGAACCGAGCTGAGCTCGGCGAGCTTCTTCGGCGCCGCCGGAACAGCGGCCCCCACCGGGACGACCGCCTCCCCAGGGAAGGCCGATGCGAACGCTTCGCGAATCTTCTCGAACGTCATCGGTTTGTGGATCACGCCGGCGGCGCCCAGATCTTCGAGCAGTTGTGTCGTGCGCGAAGTGGTGTCGGCCGTCACGAAGAACGTCGGGGCGATATTGATCCTGCTGAACTGGTAGGTCTGGAAAACGGTGGCGCCATCGACGTCGTCGATGTTGTAGTCGAGGAAGAGGATGTCGAATTCCCTACTGCTCAACTGCAGGATGGCCTCCTGGCCGCTGCTGACGGCCATGACCTCATGGCCGCCCTTGAGCAACATCTCGCGCATCAGTTCCAGGTTCGTCGTATTGTCGTCGGCGATCAGCACCCGCTTGTTCGATACCAACGCTCCGCGTTGCGCGCGGGCGTCGGGTTCGGCGGGGACGGCCCGATGATCGATCGGAAACGTCAACTCGAACCAGAAGACGCTTCCCTCGCCCAGAGCGCTGTCCACCTTGAGATCGCCACCCATCCCCATGACGAGTTCCCGGGCGATCGCGGAGCCGAGCCCCGTGCCTGGCTGCGTCGGCGAGCGGCCGTCGGCCACCTGATAGAAGGGCTCGAAGATCTTCTCGTGATGCTCCGGCGCGACGCCGATGCCGGTGTCTTCCACCGCGACCCGGACCCTGTACCCCGAAGCGGTCTGTTCGATCAGACGCATCTTCAATGTCACCGAGCCGTGCTCCGTGAACTTCACCGCATTGCCGAACAGATTCGTCAGTACCGCCAGAAGCTCCTGGTAGTGGCCGATGACCGGGGACTTGATGTTCTCATCGAACTCCAGCGACACCTTCAGGCTCTTGCCTGCCGCGATCGACTCCAGGGACTTGAATGCCCGGGTTGCCGCGTACGCCAGGCTGAACGACTTCGCGGGTTCCCGACGCTTCCTTCCCTGGGTCTCGAACTTCGACAGCTCGAGCAGCTGATCGATCTCGGCCTCCAGCGTGCCGGCGAGCTGCAGTATGGCCTTGGACCGCCTGACGGTTTCCGCTTCCGAGGACTCCACTTCCAGCAGCTGGGCGGAGGCGGTGATGCCCGTGAGCGGCGTGCGAAGCTCGTGGCTGACCTTGGCCAACAGTTGCGATTTGGCGCGACTCTCGTGCTCGGCCAAGGCTTTTGCCGTCTGGATCCTCTGGATGAGGAACGATGCGTACACGGGGACCACGAGCAGAATGATCATGTACGAGATGGCGAACAGGATCTGCTCCCGCCAGGTCGGCGACACGAAGGCCACGATCGCGAAGCCGAGCAAGGACATCGCCTGGCAGATATGCATCGCCTTGGCGCCGATCCTGAATCCGAATCCGAGAACGGTGAACAGGTAGAAGCCGACGAAGATCACCGACGTATCGCCGGCGAACAACAGCCAAGCGGAGAGGAAAAGCGGGTCGAGAACGGCGGAGACCACGACTTGCTCGCGCAAATCCAGCGGCTTGCGGCGCTGGGCGAAAATGCGCATCGAGGTGGCATAGACGCCGTACAAGGCCACCAGGGCGATGGCGCCGGCCGCGCTCGCCTCCATCTTGTAGGACGTGAAATAGATGATCGAGATGACCAGCGCCACCAGCATTCCGAACGTGAGCCGGAAATGCGCCTGCGCGAGGACGTTCTTCTGAAGTTCGTCAGGCGTGTGGTCGTCCATTGCGTCGAACCGCTTCATCGGCAAACCCGCTCAGGCTATACGGTGGATATGCAAGAATTGGGCCACCACGCCCCCGGACTCTCCTATGGACAAGCAGACCATCTTGCACCGCCTCAGCGCGATCCTTCAAGACAAGTACGACGTGAAGGACGTCTCAGTCGAACCTGAGACGAAACTCTCCGAACTCGGCATCGATTCGATGATCACGGCCGATCTCATGCTCGAGATCGAGGACGCCCTGGGCTTCACCTTCACCAACATGGAAATGCCGCGGAACGCGACTGTCCAGGACGTCGTCGATGTGGTGCACCAGCACCTCGGCTCCAGCGCTTCCTAGGAGACCGCGTCGCGCCCTCCTCCGCGCGCGACCCCTGGCTGGCCTTCGCCACGTTGCGCAAAGGCGACATGGCTGCATGTGAATCACGCGAACGCGTGGCGGCTTCACCGCAGCTCCGCTCCAGGGCGTTGGCGCGCCGGGCGAACGCCTACGGCGCCAGGCCAAGCTCCTCGAGCAGCTGCGGCGCCGGATAGGCCTCCTGCATGATCCAGCGCAGGTAGCGCTGGTCCACCGAGATGGTCCGGGTCATCGCCGGGTCGAACACCCAGTTCGAGCTCACCGATTCCCAGTTCATGTCGAACAGCAGGCCGGTGAGCCGGCCGCGCGCATCCAGCACCGGCGAGCCGGAGTTGCCGCCGGTGACGTCCAGGTCGGACAGGAAGTTGACCGGCACGCTGCGCAGCCGGCGGTCGGCGAGGCCGCCGTCGCGACCCTCGGCCACCGCGTCCAGCAGCGCCTGCGGCGCGTCGAAGGGCTCTTCGCCGGTGGCCTTCTGCGCCACCTCCTCGAGCCGGGTGAAGGGCGCCTGCTCCTCGCCATCGAGCTTGGTGTAGCCGGTCACGTTGCCGAAGGTGATCCGCAGCGAGCCGTTCGCGTCCGGGTAGACGTGGTTGCCCTGGCTGGCGCGATGTTCGGCCACCGCCTGCAGATACACCGGGCGCGCGCGCAGTTCGTCGCCGGCGCGCGCCTTGCGCTCGAGCTCCTGCCGGAGGACCTCGGGCATCACCGCCACCGCATAGAGAATCGCCGGATCGCGGCTGTTCTCGAACGCGTCGCGGTCGGCCTCGAGCCAGCGCAGGCGCTCTTCGACGTTGGCAAGGCCGGTCCCTGCCAACCGGTCCAGCGCCCGCTCGATGGCGGCCTCGTCGTCGCCGCCGAGCCAACCGTCGATGGCCTCGACGCGCTGCTCCGCCGGCAGCGCCGCATACTGCTGCAACCAGTAGCGCTGCAGCTGGCGGTCCATGTCGGGATGGTAGCGGCGCTCCATCTGCTGCAGCTCGCCACGGATGCGCGGCTGGTCGCGCTCCTGGTGGCCGGGCTCGCGGTCGGCGTCGGGGTTGGTGCGCTCGATCGCGTTGCGGTAGAGCGTCATCGCCGTTCCCAGCGCGCCGAGGCGGTGGAGCTGCCCGAGCACCAGGTCGCGCTCTCGGGTGGCCTGGCCCTCGGCCAACAGCCGCACCAGCTCGGCATGCGCCTCGAGGGCTTCGGCACCGGCCTCGCCGCGCCCGCGCAGCCATTCCAGCACCGCCGCTTCCTCGGCGCGCTTGGCCGCGGCGGCGTCGATCCGTGCGAAACCCTCCAGCTGGCCGTCGTAGTTCTTGGAAGTGTTCTTCCAGCCGCCCACGCTGCTGGCGTACTTCACGGCGATGTCGGGATTCTCGCGGCCCTGGACCTCGACCAGCTCCAGCATCGCCTTGTAGTGGCGACTGAGGGTGGGATAGCTCCATTCGGCGGTCTGCTCGAACTCGTCGGCCAGCGCGTAGCGCCGGGTCGTACCCGGGTAGCCCGCGGCCATCACGAAGTCGCCTTCGCGCAGCGGTCGGTCGGCGAACTGCAGCCAGCGCTTCGGCTGGTAGGGCACGTTCTCCGCGGCATGGTCGGCGGGCTGGCCGTCCGGGCCGACATAGGCGCGGTAGAAGGCGAAGTCGCCGGTATGGCGCGGCCACATCCAGTTGTCCACCTCGCCGCCGTAGTTGCCGATGCCCCCGGGCGGGGCGTAGGCCAGGCGCACGTCGCGGATCTCCAGGTTGCGGAACAGCCGGTAGACGTTGCCGCCGGCGAAACTGTAGAGGCGGCAGCGATAGCCTTCGCGGAACTCGCAGCCGGCGATCAGCTTCTTCTCGATCTGCTCCAGCGCGCGCGCGCGGCCGATGGCGTCCGGCGCCGCGGCGATCGCGGCCTGCACCTGCCCGGTGACGTCGCGGATCGAGTCGAGCACGAAGATGCGCGCGTTGGGGCCGGCGCTCGGCTCGTCGTCGGCGGTCGCGGCGACGAAGCCATCGCGCATCAGGTTGTTGTCCGGTGTCGAGTTGAGCTGGATGGCTCCGTAGGCGCAGTGATGATTGGTCACCACCAGGCCCTGCGGCGAAACGAAGCTGGCGGTGCACCCTCCCAGCGACACCACGGCGCCCATCGGATCGCCGGTCAGGTCGGCGAACTGTTCCGGGCGCAGGCGCAGGCCCGCCTTGCGCAACGGCGCCTCGATCTCGGGCAGCTGCTGCGGCACCCACATACCCTCGCCGGCCCCGGCCAGGTCGGCGGCCAGCAGCAACGCAATGGCGATCGCGATTCGACGCATCTGTGTCCTCATGACGTTCCCGACGAAGCCTGGAGTCTACCGGCCGCGGAACGCCGATGCCCGTGCCCGCAGGCCTCCGCCGCTGCGCCGCCGCCGCGGCCGCGCGCGGCGCCCGCGTATAATCGCGCTTCCCCACCGAACCCGCGGACCAGGCAATGCAGCAGACGAGCCAGCGTCAGACCACCATGCGCGCCCTGGTCAAGCGCGAGGCCGCCAGGGGCATCTGGATGGAGGAGGTGCCGGTCCCCAGCCCGGGGCCGAACGAAGTGCTGATCCGGCTCGAGAAGACTGCGATCTGCGGCACCGACCTGCACATCTATCTCTGGGACGAGTGGAGCCAGCGCACCATCCGGCCCGGCCTGGTGATCGGACACGAGTTCGTCGGCCGCATCGCCGAGCTCGGCCCCGGCGTCGGCGGCTACGAGGTCGGGCAGCGGGTCTCCGCCGAGGGCCACATCGTCTGCGGCCACTGTCGCAACTGCCGCGCCGGCAAGCAGCACCTGTGCCCGAACACCGTCGGCATCGGCGTCAACCGCGACGGTGCGTTCGCCGAGTACATCGTCATGCCGGCCAGCAACCTGTGGCCGATCCCCGACCAGATCCCGAGCGAACTGGCGGCGTTCTTCGACCCCTACGGCAACGCCGCGCACTGCGCGCTGGAGTTCGACGTGGTCGGCGAGGACGTGCTGATCACCGGCGCCGGCCCGATCGGGGTGATGGCGGCCGGCATCTGCAAGCACATCGGCGCGCGCAACGTGGTGGTCACCGACGTCAACGACTACCGGCTCAAGCTGGCCGCCGACATGGGTGCCACCCGTGTGGTCAACGTCACCAATGCCTCGCTCGGCGACGTGATGGCCGACCTGCACCTGGAGGGCTTCGACGTCGGCCTGGAGATGAGCGGGAACCCGCATGCCTTCAACGACATGCTCGGCGCCATGTACCACGGCGGCAAGGTCGCACTGCTCGGCCTGTTGCCCAAGGGCGCGGGGGTGGACTGGGACCGGATCATCTTCAAGGGGCTGACCATCCACGGCATCTACGGCCGCCGCATGTACGAGTCCTGGTACAAGATGACCCAGCTGGTGCTGTCCGGCTTCCCGCTGGGCAAGGTGCTGAGCCACCAGCTGCCGGCGGAGGACTTCCAGAAGGGCTTCGACCTGATGGAATCGGGCAAGTCGGGCAAGATCGTGCTCGACTGGCGCTGAGCCCCGGCACGAGCCCGGCTTGCGCGGCCGGTCACGGGACTTTAACCCTGCTGCGCTAGGCTCCCGGCCGCCTTCAGCCCGCGTCGCGCGCTACCGGCGCCTCGTTCGCGAGCCTTGCCGGGGCGCGCTTTCCCGAGGAGCCTGCCGCCATGTCCCATTCCGTCGGTCATACGTTGCGCCTGGTCGCGCCACTCATGCTGCTGCTGGCGACGGCCGGCTGCGACCGGGCCAACAAGCGCGGGGGATCCGCCGACGCCGTCCCGACGCCGCGGGAAGCGCCTGTCGTCGAACCTGCCGGAGGCCCCCTGGCCGACGTCCGACGCATCGCCGACGGTGAGCGCCCCGATCCGCGTCGGGCGGTGCTCATGGACATGCGCGTCGACGCCAAGGCGCGTACGGCCGACCCCGACGAAGACACCCGGCGCGCGGTCGCGGCCAGCCTCGGCGGCGGCGAGGTGCGCATCCTCGGCACGCTCGAAGGCGCGTTCACCCGGCCGCGTGCCCGCGAGGAGATGCACCTCGTCGAGACGGGCGACGGCGGCCGCTGGATTCTCGTCGTCGGCAGGGATGAAGCGCTCCGCCTGCCCGGCGAGGATATCCGCTACCTGCTGGCCTCGCCCGACATCGACGGCAACGGCACCAATGAGGTGCTGCTGCGGCTCGATCGCGAAGAGGACGGTGCGATCCGCACGGACCTCCGGCTGCTGACGTTCACCGGCGAGCAACCGGTCGTCGTCGCGGACTTCAGCGATGCTCGCGTCGATGCCTGCGCCGCGCCCTCGCCGTCGCTGCGCGCGCAGCGCATCGAATATGGCCGCCCAGCCGGCAACGGCGACTGGCCCGACTTCGTGGTCGTGGCGTCTGAAAGCGAATGCATCGACGGCCGGGCGCCGGACCTCGAAGGCTATCTCCGGGCCGAACGCCCCGCCGGATAGGCCGTTCGCGGCCCCCAGGCCCGCGGGCCCTCGCACCTGAACGGCGGGCGGCGGCACCGCACCTAGGGATTTCCCCGGTTGCGGCGGTATCGGCGTGCCCCGAGACTGCGGGACAACCCAGGCTCGTGGGAGTCGGCCATGGTTCATACCGTCCACGACGGCATCGCAGCCCGCTACCAGCCCGCCGACAGCACCTCGCCCACGGCGCCGGCGCGCCAGCCCGCGGGGGAGCCGCGCACGCTCCAGGTGGAGGCCGAACGCGGCGATACGCTGGCGAGCCTCGGGCAGCGCTACGGCGTCAGCACCGAGCGCATGGCCGAAGCCAATCCCGAACTGCGCGGCGGCGACGAGCCTCTCGCAGAGGGGGAACCGGTCGCGATCCCGGTCGACTACGAAGACGGGGATTCCGCGAGGGCCCATACCGTCGAGCCGGGCGAGACCCTGGAAGATGTCGCCAGCCAGTACGGGGTCGATGCCGACGCCCTGGCCGAAGCCAATGGACTGCACAGCGGCACCGCGCCGATCGACAGCGGCGAAGAGCTGATCGTTCCCAACGCCAACGCGCTGAGCGAAGCCGAGCAGGAGCAGTTGGCCGGCATCCCCGGCGCCCAGGCGCTCACGGCCGAGGAGGCGCGCGAGGTCATCGGGCACCTGGAGACGCTGGGCTCGGGAAGCCTCTCCGAACAGCTCGAGGCGCTTGGCGCTCTGGCCAAGCAGTTCTCCGCCGACGACGTCCGTACCCTGCTCGAGCGCGCAGGCGTTTCCGGCGCCGCGCTCGACCGCATCGCCGCCAGCGGCGACGCCCTGGCGGCGCTGGCCACCCTGGTCGATGGCGACAGCTCGGCGCTCGACCGCGCCGCGGCCGCCCTGACCCTGCTCGACGAGGCCGGCGACGTCCTCGGCGGCGGCGCGGCCGAGTTCTTCGATCGGCACCTGGCGCAGTTGCCGAACGCATCGAAGATCATCGACAAGATCGGCACCCTGCTCGATCCGGAAGCCTCTGCGGCCGACAAGGCGGCCGCGGCGCTGGAGATCGCGACGACACTGCAGGACGGGCTGGGCGAGCAGTTCCCGCAGCTGGCGAACCGACTGCGCGCGCTCGACTCGATCACCGGCTCGCTGGGGGCCGCGGTGACGCTGCTGGACCCGGATGCCTCGCTGCAGGAGAAGGCGCAGGCGGCGGTGCAGCTGTACGCGAACGTCCCGGACGTGGCCGGGGACGTCGAGCGGATCCGCGAACTGCTTTCGGGCAACGGCATCCCGAACGCCGACGCCATCGCCGACGAAGTCGCGCGGCTGCCCGGCGGCGATCTCATCCCCGAGGCCCTGCGCCGGCAGATGTCGCCCGAACTGGTCGAGAACCTGACCGCGGACCAGGCCCGACAGATCGCCGAACTGGCCGCACGCGGCGAAGAGGTCGCCGACGCGCTCGGGCCCGTCCTCGGCGCGCTGCGCAACCCGGAAGCGCTCGACAACCTGATGGGCAGCCTCGACGGCAGATCCGCCGACTCGATACGCGCGACGCTTTCGCTGGTCGGCGAGCTCGGGCCCGACGTCGCCGACGATCTGCTCACGTCCCAGATCAACGGTCGCGCCGGCGCCGAGGTCATTGCCGAACTCATCGACGGCCTGCCCGCCGATTCCCGCGGAAATCTCTCGAAGCTGCTCAAGGAATTCGACGCCGGCGCCGCGCGCCGACTGCTGGAGGTGGCCGACCAGGCAGGTCCCGGCGCCGTCGGCGATCTGCTGAGGACGCTCGACGGCGTCAACGTCGACAGCGCCCTGCTCGGGCGCATGCTCAACGACGCTTTCCGTCTGCTCGACAGCCTGGGCGTTCGCATCACCGCGGAGGTCGCCCAAAGCCTGCTGCGCAACGTCGCCAAGCTGATTCCGATCGCAGGCGCGGTCCCGGCCGGCTACGACACCTACCGCTTCACCCAGATTTCCACCGATACCAGCCTTCCGCCCGAACTCCGCTACCTGGCGCTGCAGGGCGCGAAGGCCAATGCAGCCGACGCCGCGCTGAGCATCGCCGAAGCGTTCGGCGTGACGATTCCCTTCACCACCGCGGGGTCCGCGCTGATCGGTGTCGGCAGCCTGGTGCTGGACGTGGTGCTCGAGCAGCAGATCAACCAGTTCCGCCAGGATCCGGACAACTGGTCGGCGCCGGGTTACGTCGACGGCGCGATCGCGGCCTCGCTGCTGACCGGCCCGCAGGCGTTCGTCGATCTGGCGCTGATCTTCGGTCCCGAAGGCGCCGTGCGGAAGGCCGAGCAGCTCACCAACGGGGCCGTCGATCTGACGGCGGAGAGCGTGGCGCGCATCGGCGAACTGCAGGCCGAGGTCTTCGGCGACGGGCTGTCCTTCACCGCCGACGGCCTGCACCTGCTCGCCGACGTCATCCGCGATCCGTCCTTGCTCGGCGATGCCGCAGAAGTCCTCGGCCAGGAAGCGGTTCGACAGCTGAACGCGGTCGCCGAGGGCGCGGGCGAACTTGCCGGGCTCGCCCGCGAGCAGCTCGGCAACCTCGTCGGGGAACTGAAGGAGCTGGGCGAACGCGGCGTCGAGGCGCTCGGCTGGATCGCCAGCAACCCGGGCGAAGCGGCACGCCTCGCCGCCGACGCACTCGGCGACCTCGTCGAGCAGGGCCTGGAGCTGGCGACCGACGCCGGGCGGGCCCTGGCCGAGGGCGCGATGACCGCCCTGGAAACCGCACACGATGCCCTGCTCTCCCTCGGCGATGCCGCGATCGATACCCTGGAGGCGGTCGGGGACAGCATCGGCTCGGCGCTCGACAGCGCACTCGAGCTGGGCGAGCGCGGCCTCGAATTCGTGGGCTGGGTGGCCGGCAATCCGGGCGAAGCGGCCGCACTGGCACGCGATGCGCTCGTCGACGTGATCTCGGAGGCCGGCGAGCTGGCGACCGCCGCCTACGACCAGCTGGTGGAACTCGGCGAAAGCGCCGCCGCGCTTGCCGATGTGGCGATCGCCCGGCTGGCGGACGCCGGCGAAGCCGCCGTCGACACCCTGATCTACATCGCCGAGAATCCCGTCGATTCCGCCGAAGCGGTGAGGGACGCCGCCATCGAGGCCCTGGGCACGCTTGCCGACGGCGTCGGGGCCGCCGCCGAACGCGCCACCGATGCGCTGGTCGGTTTCGTCGACCAGGGCATCGAGTCCGCCAAGTCCGTCGTCACCAACCTCCTCACCGAGGGCAAGGAAGCGGCCGAACGCATCATCAGCGCCTGGGGGAGCGAACTGTCCGAAGGCGCCAGGGAGGTCGTCGCAGGCCTGGCCGACGTGGGCGACGCCGGTCTCGAGGCACTCGGCAAGCTGGCCGATGCGGGCATCGGATTCGCCGGCGACGTTGTCGACGGGCTGCAGGATGCGGGCGAATGGATCTGGGACAACACCGGCGGGCGCCTTCCCTGGCCGTGAGGCCCGCTGAGGCGACCGGCAGGCCCTTTCGCGGTCCAGCGCCTCTCCGGCTGCCATCGGCCCGGCTGTCCGCACTGAGCGGATAGACACTGAGCGGATAGAATCGGGTTTTCCGACCGAGCGGCAGCCACCGATGCCCCTGACCCGTCGCTACAACGAGGCCCTGGACGAAATCCGCGAACAGGGACTGTTCAAGTCCGAGAGGATCATCACCAGCCCCCAGTCGGCCGAGATCGAACTCGAGGGCGGGCGCCGCGTGCTGAACTTCTGCGCCAACAACTACCTGGGGCTGGCCGACCACCCCGACCTGATCGCCGCCGCCAGGGAGGCGCTGGAATCGCACGGCTTCGGCATGGCCTCGGTGCGCTTCATCTGCGGTACCCAGGACCTGCACAAGCGCCTGGAGCGGACCATCGCCGACTTCTTCGGCACCGAGGACGCGATCCTCTATGCAGCCTGCTTCGACGCCAACGGCGGGCTGTTCGAGCCGCTGCTGGGAGAGCAGGACGCGATCGTCAGCGACGCGCTCAACCACGCCTCGATCATCGACGGCGTGCGCCTGTGCAAGGCGCGCCGCTACCGCTACGCCAATTGCGACATGGCCGACCTGGAGCGCCAGCTGCAGCAGGCCCGCGAGGACGGCGCCCGCAGCATCATGATCACCACCGACGGCGTGTTCTCGATGGACGGCTTCATCGCGCCGCTGGACGAGATCGCCGCCCTGGCGCGGACCTACGACGCGATGGTGCACATCGACGAATGCCACGCCACCGGCTTTCTCGGCGCCACCGGACGCGGATCGGCCGAGGTGAAGGGCGTCATGGACCGCATCGACATCTTCACCGGCACCCTGGGCAAGGCGATGGGAGGCGCGATCGGCGGCTTCACCACCGCGCGGCGCGAAGTGGTGGAACTGCTGCGCCAGCGCTCCCGCCCGTACCTGTTCTCCAATTCGCTGCCGCCGCACGTGGTCGCGGCCGGCATCCGCGCGTTCGAGATGCTGGACGCCGCGGCCGGGCTGCGCGAGCAACTGGCGACGAACACCGCCTACTTCCGCGAGCGGATGACCGCCGCCGGCTTCGACCTCAGGCCCGGCAGCCACCCGATCTGCCCGGTGATGCTGTACGACGCGCCGCTGGCGCAGCGCTTCGCCGAGCGCCTGCTCGAAGAGGGGATCTACGCGATCGGGTTCTTCTTCCCGGTGGTGCCGAAGGGCCAGGCGCGGATCCGCACCCAGATCTCGGCGGCGCATACGCGCGAGCATCTGGACAGGGCGATCGAGGCCTTCGTGGGCATCGGCCGGGAGCTGGGCGTGCTGGAACGCGCCGCCCCGTAAGAGAGCGAGCCGCCGCTCGGCCGCCGCACCAGGCCTGCCGCGGTCAGGGCGTGGGCGCGGGCTCGTCGCTGCCGGCGGGCGCGGCCTCGGCGGGTTCGGGCGGTGCGGCTCCGGAGGGTGCGGCAGCGGCGCCTTCGATCGGCGGAGGCTCAGGGAGCGCGGCGGCGGCGGGCTTGGGCGCGCCGCGCGCCACGCGAACGCCGCGCGCCTTCATCCAGGCGTCGAATTCGTCGGCAGTCATCATCTTGCCGTCCTGGCTCATGTCGAAGCGCCAGGGGGTGTTGTCGTGCTCGGTCAACGGCTTGTAGACCGAGGGATCGAGCGGATCGACCGGGGTCGGCGCCGGCATCGCGCTGGCAATGTCGCGACAACCCTCGAGCCGCAGCCGCAGCAGCACCTGATCGACCGACTGGGACTCGTCGTAGGCATGCGACAGCACGCCCCCATGGGCGCCCAGCCGATAGCTCGGCGCGGCCAGCTCCGAGGACAGCGGCGCGAGCACCGTCGGGCGCAGCAGCGTCTGGGAGGCTGCAGGCGGCCGGGTGCAATCGGACGCGTGGCCGATCACCGGCAGGGCGAGCAGGAGCAGGAGGGTCTTGGCGGCGCGCATGAGGGTCCCCGATTGCGAATGCGCATGAGTGTAGGCGCCTCAGGTTTGCGCCACAAGCCATTGTTTTGCTTGCCCAGCCCATTCACCTTGAATGCGCGCCCATCCGACCGGTCCAGAAAAAACGAAGCCCGGCACTGGGCCGGGCTTCGTGGACTGCAGCGATGTCGGTCCGTCAGTTCTGGACGTTCATCTCGGTACGGCGGTTGCGTGCGCGACCTTCCGGATTGTCGGAACCATCCGGGTTGGTGTTCGGCGCGATCGGGCGGCTCTCGCCGTAACCGGTCGGGCCCACCAGGCGGCCGGCGTCGATGCCGTTGCTGGTGATGTAGTCGTACACGGTCCGGGCGCGGCGCTCGGACAGGCCCTGGTTGTACTCGTCGCTGCCCACCGAATCGGTGTGACCGGCGATCTCGACGCGCAGGTCGGGATAGCGGCGCAGGATCTCGATCGCCTCGTTGAGGATCTGCACGGCATCCGGACGCAGGGTGGACTTGTCGAAGTCGAAGTTCACGCCACGCAGGTCGATGGTGACCGGAACCGGGCAGCCGTCCGGACCGACGGTGGTGCCGGCCTGGGTGTCGGGGCAGCGGTCGTCGCAGTCGTTGACGCCGTCGCCGTCGCTGTCGCGATCGGCGCAGTTGTCGACCGGTGCCGGCGCCGGGGCGACCGGGGCGGTCGGCTCCGGACCCAGCGGGATCACCACGCCGACCGAGGCCAGCATGTCGCCGAACCAGCTCTCTTCCTGGTTGTGCGGATACCCGTTCCAGTCGGTCGAGCCGTTGGCGGCGAAGCTGTCGTCGTTGAAGTCGGCGCGATAGGCCAGTTCGGCACGGACCGCGACGCGGTTGGTGAACGTGGTCTGCAGACCGGCGCCGACCTTGGCGGCGAAGTTGCCGTCCTCGTTCTCGCCCGGCGAATTCGGGTTCGGGAAGGCGTCGAACTCCTCCTCACTGCGCTGATAGCCAACGCCGAACAGGAGGTAGGGGTTCCAGGCGCGTCCCTCGGAGACGAAGTGGCGGCGGAAGTCGAACGAGATGCCGTACTGGCTCCAGTTCAGGTCGCTGTTGCCACCGACCACACCGCTGTCGAAGTTCGGGTTCTGATAGTTGAGTTCGCCGTCGATCGACCACACCGGGTTGAGGAACTTACCCAGCCCCAGCGTCACGAAGGGGGCATCGTTGGTGCGGCGGTCTTCGTCCTGGAAGTTGAAGCCCGCGGAACCGGTGATGTACCAGCGGTCGTCGAACTCCTGCGCATTGGCCGCCTGGGCAAGGCCCAGACCGCCCAGCAGCGCGGCACAGAGGAGTTTCTTTTTCATTCGTTCAGCTCCTTGATCAAGGGGGTAAAGCGGGACTGCACCCATTTCTTCTTCGAGGCGGCAGATCGCGCGCCTTCAGTTGGGTAGCCTAGAGTCAGCCGTGTGAAGACCTCGTTAACGCTAGCATAACAGTTGGGGACTTCCAAGCAGGAATCGCCCCCTCCTGTTCAGCTGCGGTAGAGCCCCAGGAAATCGGCGATCGGCAGCGCGTCCAGCGCGGCGGGATCGGCCGCCAGTTCCAGCAGGCGCTCGGCCTGACCGGCCGGAAGATGCTCGCGCAGCGCCGCCTCGACCTTGGCCATCAGCACCGGGATGCCCTCCGCGCGGCGGCGGCGGTGGCCGATCGGGTAGTCGATCGACACCTTGTCGGTGGACGACCCGTCCTCGAAGAACACCTGGACCGAGTTGCCGATATAGCGCTTTTCCGGGTCGAAGTAGTCCTGGGTGAACTGCGGGTTCTCCCGCACTTCCATCCGCTCGCGCAGGGCGTCGATGCGCGGGTCCGCGGCCACGTCGTCGTTGTAGTCGGCGGCGGTCAGCCGGCCGAAAACGAGCGGCACGGCCACCATGTACTGGATGCAGTGGTCGCGGTCGGCGTAGTTGGCCAGCGGCCCGGTCTTGTCGATGATGCGCACCCCGGCCTCCTGGGTCTCGATCACGATCCGATCGATCTCGGCGACCCGCTCCTTTACCTGTTCATGCAGCCGCATCGCGCATTCCACCGCGGTCTGGGCATGGAACTCCGCCGGATAGCTGATCTTGAACAGCACGTTCTCCATCACATAGCTGCCGAACGGCCGTTCGAACTCGAAGGCCTTGCCGCCGAAGGCGATGTCGTAGAAGCCCCAGGTCTTCGCGCTGAGCGCACTCGGGTAGCCGACCACCTTCTTGTGCGCGGCGTTGATGGCATGGATCACCGCGCGGCGGCAGGCGTCGCCGGCGGCCCAGCTCTTGCGCGGCCCGGTGTTGGGGGCATGGCGGTAGGTGCGCAGCACCCCGTTGTCGATCCACGAATGCGAAACCGCGGTGACGACTTCGTCCTTGCCGCCACCCAGCATCGCCGTGGCCACCGCGGTGGAGGCCAGCCGCACCAGGATCACATGGTCGAGGCCGACGCGGTTGAACGAGTTGCGCAGCGCGTACCCGCCCTGGATCTCGTGGGCCTTGACCGCCCAGCCGAGCACGTCGCGCACGCTGATGTCCCGGCCCTCCTTGCGCGCCAGCCAGTCGGCCACCGCCAGGATGGTGCCGAGGTTGTCGGAAGGGTGCCCCCATTCCGCGGCCAGCCAGGTGTCGTTGAAATCGAGCCAGCGCACCAGGGTGCCGATGTTGAACGCGGCCTGGGCCGGGTCCAGCTCGAACGCGGTGCCGGGCACCCGCGCGCCGCCGGCGATCTCGCCCCCCGGAACCAGCGGACCGAGATGCTTGACGCAGTCCGGGAATTTCATCGCCAGCATCGCGCACGCCAGCGAGTCCAGCAGCATGTAGCGCGCGGTGTCGTAGGCCTCCTGCGAGTCGATCCGGGTGTCGATCACGTAGTCCGCGATGTCGACCATCGGCGCATCGGGTTGGGGACGGGCGGCGGAGCGGATGTCGGCATGGCTCATTCGGCGGGCTCGCTGGAGGGAGGGAAGCCCGCCATTTTGCCAGACCGGGCCCTCGCACCGTCGCCGGCGCGACGAACGGACGGAGCGACCGGCACCACCGTTCGGCCCGGCCTTCGGCGGCACGGCGCGGCGACCCGCGCTAGAGGATCCCCGCTTCCCACGGCGGTTCGGCGAATCTGTCCGCCAGGAACTCCACGAATGCGCGCACGCGCGGCGGCACCAGCCGCCGCTGCGGCATCAGTGCGTGGATGCCGGTTTCGGCAACCGGATGTTCCGGCAGCACGATGCGCAGGCGCCCGGCACGCAGATCGTCGCAGACATGCCAGAGCGATTGCATCGCGATGCCCAGCCCGGCCACCGCCGCATCGCGCACCACTTCGCCGTAGTTGCTCTCCAGGCGGCCGCGTACCCGGACCGTGGTCCTGCCGCCGCCTCCCTCGGCCAGATTCCAGAGATCCTGCCGTCCGCGGCTGCCGACCAGCAGCACGCAGTCGTGCCGCGTCAGGTCCCCGGGCACCCCCGGCGCGCCGCGTCGACGCAGATAGTCGGGCGAGGCGCACAGCACGCGCCGGTTGGCGGCCAGCCGGCGGGCGACCAGGCTGGAATCGTCGAGCGCACCGATGCGGATGGCCACGTCGTAGCCGGCGGTCACCAGGTCCTGCGCGCGGTCGTCGAGGTCGATGCTGAGCCTGACCGCAGGATGCCGCTCCAGGAATTCCGGCAGCAGCGGCGAGACGTACAAGCGACCGAACGAGGCCGAGGTGGTGACCCGCAGGTTGCCGGCGACCTCGGTGCCGGCCTGGCGCAGCCCGAGGGTCAAGGTTTCCAGGTCCTCGACCAGGGTCCGGCCCTGCTCTGCCAGCACTGCGCCCTCGGGGGTCGCATGCAGGCGCCGGGTGCTGCGATGCAGCAGACGCACGCCGAGGGCCTTCTCCAGCCGCTGCAGCCGTTGGCTGGCCTGCGCCGGCGACAGGTTCAGGTGGCGCGCGGCAGCGCTGATCGAACCCAGGTCCAGCACGCGGAGGAACAGGGAAATGTCGTCGATGCGGTCCATTTTCAATGATTCATTGAAGATGATTCATCATAACTCCGGTTTTCGAAGATGACCGTCATGCCCAGGCTGTGCCGTCCACACACGCGGCATCCCAGCCTCCCGCACCGCGCGTGCCGGAACGCCGTGCCCACGTCATCGACCCGGAGTCCACCCATGGAATATCGTTTTCTCGGCGCGTCCGGCCTCAAGGTGCCGGCGCTCGGCTATGGCGCCGGCACGTTCGGCGGCAAGGGCCCGCTGTTCTCGGCTTGGGGCGATACCGATGCCGCGGAGGCCCGGCGGCTGATCGACATCTGTCTCGAGGCCGGGGTCAACTTCTTCGACACCGCAGACGTGTACTCGGATGGCGCTTCCGAATCGATCCTCGGCGCCGCGATCAAGGGCCGGCGCGACCAAGTCCTGCTGTCGACCAAGACCGGCCTGCGATCCGGCGACGACCCGAACGCGGTCGGCGCCTCGCGTTTCCATCTGCTGCGCGCGGTGGACAGCGCCCTGCGCCGGCTCGGTACCGACTACATCGACTTGTTGCAGCTGCATGCGTTCGACGCCCGCACCCCGGTCGAGGAAACGCTTTCCGCGCTCGACGGACTGGTGCGTGCCGGCAAGGTCCGCTATCTCGGCGCTTCCAACTTCTCGGGCTGGCAGCTGATGAAATCGCTGGCCGCGGCTGACCGGCTCGGCGCCCCCCGTTTTGTGGCCAACCAGGCCTACTACTCGCTGGTCGGTCGCGACTACGAATGGGAGCTGATGCCGCTCGGCATCGACCAGGGGCTCGGAGCCGTGGTCTGGAGCCCGCTCGGTTGGGGCCGCCTGACCGGAAAGATCCGCCGCGGCCAGTCGCTGCCGAACGGCAGCCGCCTGCGCGACACCGCAACCTTCGCGCCACCGGTCGACGACGAGCGCCTGTACACGGTGGTCGATGCACTCGACTCCGTGGCAGGCGAGTGCGGCAGGACGGTGCCGCAGGTGGCCCTGAACTGGCTGCTGCGCCGGCCCACGGTCTCGACGGTGCTGGTCGGCGCTCGGAACGAGACCCAGCTGCGGCAGAACCTCGGCGCGGTCGGGTGGGCACTGACGGCGGAACAGGTCGCGCGGCTCGATGCAGCCAGCACCGTGACGCCACCCTATCCCTACTACCCATACTGGAACGGGCAGTTCGCCGAACGCAGCCCGGCGCCGGTCTGATCCTTTTCCCTCGCGGAGCCCCTGCATGAAAGCCGTCGCCCTCACCCGCTACCTGCCCATCGACGACCCGGGATCGCTGCTCGACGTCCAGCTGCCGAGGCCGGAGGCCACCGGACACGACCTGCTGGTCCGGGTGGAGGCGGTATCGGTCAATCCGGTCGACACCAAGGTGCGGGCCCCGAAGCCGCACGTGGAGGATGCGCCGAAGGTCCTGGGCTTCGACGGGGCCGGGGTGGTCGAGGCGACCGGCGACCGGGTCACGCGCTTCAGGCCGGGTGACGCCGTCTACCACGCCGGCGACATCACTCGCCCCGGCAGCAATGCCGAGTTCCAGCTGGTCGACGAGCGCCTGCTCGCGCGCAAGCCGCGCACGCTCGACTTCGCCGACGCCGCGGCGCTGCCGCTGACCGCGCTGACCGCGTGGGAGCTGCTGTTCGAACGCATGCCCTACGACATCGACGGTGGCGGCGCCGGCCGTACGCTCCTGGTGATCGCCGGCGCCGGCGGCGTGGGCTCGATCGCGATCCAGCTGGCGCGCCTGGCCGGGTTCATCGTGATCGCCACCGCCTCGCGCAGCGAATCGGCCGACTGGTGCCGGGCGATGGGCGCCGACCACGTGGTCGACCACCGCGAGTCGCTGGCAGCGGGGATCGGCAGGCTCGGCTTCGAACAGATCGACGCGGCGGTCAATTTCGCGGACACCGACCGCTACTGGGAGGCGCTGGGTGCGCTGCTGGCACCGCAAGGCCACCTGGGGCTGATCGTGGAACCGCGCGGGCCACTGGACCTGGGCGGCCCGTACAAGGAAAAGTGCATCGGCATCCACTGGGAATCGATGTTCGCCCGCTCGCGCTTCGCGACCGGCGACATGGACCGCCAAGGGCGGATCCTCGAGCGCGTCGCCGACCTGGTCGACACTGGAAGCCTCCGCGGGACCCGCAGCGCGACGCTCGGGCCGATCGACGCGGCCACTCTGCGCGAGGCGCACCGACGGCTGGAATCCGGCGCCACCATCGGCAAGCTGGTGGCGGCGGGATGGAGTGGGTGATCGGAGATCGGTGAACGGCGGAGCGACGCACGCCGACGGCCGATGCCGCGGCTTGCGATGACGCCGGTTTCCCGGCATGGTGCCGACTGCCGTACGCCAGCGCATCTCATGCCGCTTCCGCCCGCCGCGACGCCCGCGGCCACCCCGCCCTACCCGCGCCTGCTCGCTCCGCTCGACCTGGGCTTCGTGACCCTGCGCAACCGGGTGCTGATGGGCTCCATGCACACGGGCCTGGAAGATCGCGCGCGCGACTTCCCGAAGCTGGCCGCGTACTTCGCCGAACGCGCCGCCGGGGGCGTCGGCCTGATCGTCACCGGGGGTTTCTCGCCGAACATCAGCGGCTGGCTGAAGCCGTTCGCCGGCAAGCTCGGCTGGCCGTGGGAGGCGCGCAAGCACCGCCAGGTGACCGCGGCGGTGCACGCCCACGGCGCGAGGATCTGCCTGCAGCTGCTGCATGCCGGGCGCTACGCCTATCACCCGCTGTCGGTGGCGCCGTCGCGGATCAAGGCCCCGATCAATCCGTTCACTCCGCGCGCGCTGAGCGGCAGCGGCGTGGAGCGCACCATCGCGGCCTATGCCCAGGCCGCGCGGCTGGCGCGCGAGGGCGGCTACGACGGGGTCGAGATCATGGGCTCGGAGGGCTACCTGATCAACCAGTTCGCCAGCGCGCGCACCAACCGCCGCAGCGACCGCTGGGGCGGCAGCCTCGAGCACCGCATGCGCCTGGCCACCGAGATCGTGGCGCGGGTGCGCGAGGCCTGCGGTGCCGACTTCATCATCGTCTATCGCCTGTCGATGCTGGAGCTGGTGCCCGACGGGTCGGACTGGGACCAGGTGGTCGCCCAGGCGCGGGCGATCGAGGCCGCCGGCGCCACCCTCATCAACACCGGAATCGGCTGGCACGAGTCGCGCGTGCCGACCATCGCCACTTCGGTGCCGCGCGCGGCCTTCGCCGGCGTCACCGCCAGGCTGCGCCCGCACGTGCGCCTGCCTCTGGTGGCCACCAATCGCATCAATACGCCGGAGGTGGCGGAGGCCGTGCTGGCTTCCGGCGACGTCGACATGGTGTCGATGGCGCGGCCGCTGCTGGCCGATCCCGACTGGGTGGCCAAGGCCGCCGCGGGCCGCGCGGAGGCGATCAACACCTGCATCGCGTGCAACCAGGCCTGCCTCGACCACGTCTTCCAGAACCGCCGCGCCAGTTGCCTGGTCAACCCCCGGGCCTGTGCCGAGACCGAGCTGAACTACCCGCCCGCGGCCGAGCCGCGGCGGATCGCGGTGGTGGGCGCCGGCCCGGCCGGCATGGCCTGCGCCACGGTCGCGGCACAGCGCGGCCACAGGGTCACCCTGTTCGAGTCGGCGGACGAGATCGGCGGCCAGTTCAACCTCGCCAAGCGGATCCCGGGCAAGGAGGAGTTCCACGAAACCTTGCGCTACTTCCGCCACCGCATCGCCGAGACGGGCGTGGAGCTGCGCCTGTCCACGCGTGCCGACGTCGCTGCGCTGGCTGGATTCGAGCGCGTGGTGCTGGCGACCGGGGTCGAGCCGCGGGCGGTGGACTTTCCCGGCTGCGACCACCCGATGGTCGTCGGCTATCTCGACGTGCTGCGCGGACGGGTCGTGCCGGGGCGGCGGGTGGCGATCGTCGGCGCCGGCGGCATCGGCTTCGACGTCGCCGAATACCTGGTCCACGCCGGCCCGTCGCCGGCGCTGGATCCGCGGCTGTGGATGCGCGAATGGGGTATCGACCCGGGCTTCTCGGTTCCCGGCGGCCTGGTCCCGGCACGCCCCGAGCCGGCCGCGCGCCAAGTCTGGCTGCTGCAGCGCAGCGCCGGGCGCCCCGGCGCCCGGCTGGGCAAGACCACGGGATGGATCCACCGCGCCAGCCTCAAGGCCAAGGGCGTGAAGGCGTTCGGCGGCGTCGAGTATCTGGGCGTCGAAGCGGCCGGCCTGCGTGTGCGCATCGACGGCGCGGAGCGGCTGCTCGAGGTCGATCACGTCGTGGTCTGCGCCGGCCAGGAGCCCCGCCGCGACCTCCGGGAGCCACTGCGGGCGGCGGGCCTGGATGCGCTGCTGATCGGCGGCGCGGATGTCGCCGCGGAGCTGGACGCCAAGCGCGCGATCGCCCAGGGGAGCACCGTCGCGGCCGATCTCTGAGCGCCCCGGCGATGCCGGGCTCCTGCAAGTGCCTGATGCGGATCGGATTCCGGTCAAGTGCCGCGGCGATCCCCGTTCAGGAGACATTCCGAGATCGCCCCTTAGGGTGCGCGCACCTGACCCGCCGCCTGAATGCGGTGGGCACGGCCGGCCAGCCCAGCGCCCCGGCCACCCGGGGCCAAAGCGCCATAGAGCCGCTGCCCTTCTTGTCGCGAGCCATCGCGAGCGTCCGGTCCCGACCGGGCGCGCCCATTCGCCATGCCGGACCGCTCCGCCACCCCGGCGGCGTGCAAGCCCCGGCGCAACGGAGCAAGGAGTCCGACCCGATGAAGCTGGCCTGGATCCTCTGGCTGACCTCGATCCTGCCGCAGCCCGCGGCCGATTCGCTGTGCCTGAGCACCACCCTGTACCTCGAGGCCCGCGACCAGTCGCCGCGCGGCCAGCAGGCCGTGGCCGAAGTGGCGCTGCGCCGCCAGGACAGCGGCCTGTGGGGCGATTCGATGTGCGAGGTGGTGACCGCGCGCAAGCAGTTCGCCCCGACGATCGTCTCCCCCCGTACCCGCCTGGGCAATGCCGAGGCGTGGTCGCAGGCGGTCACCGTGGCGATCGAGTCGCAGCGCAACTGGGCGCTGCCGCCCGGGGAGCGCAACGAGATCGTGCCCGGCGCCAGCCACTTCCTGGCCCATGCGATCGCCAGCCCGAGCTGGCGCAACGCCTATCAGGTGGCCACCATCGGCGACCACACCTTCCTGCGGGTGCAGTCGCTCCGGCCGCGCAAGTCGTAGCGCATCCGGCGAGGCCACCGAGCTAAAAGAAGGGCCGCGCGGTGCGCGGCCCTTCTCTTCGTCTGCGTCGCGACACGCCCTGGGGCGCCCGTGTCCCTCAGGAACGGCGGTCGATCGGCACGAACTCGAGGTTCTCGGGCCCGGTGTAGTTGGCGCTCGGGCGGATGATCTTGCCGTCGATGCGCTGCTCGACGACGTGAGCCGCCCAGCCGCTGGTGCGCGCGATCACGAACAGCGGAGTGAACATCGCCGTCGGCACGCCCATCATGTGGTAGCTCACCGCGCTGAACCAGTCGAGATTGGGGAACATCTTCTTGGCGTCCCACATCGCCGTCTCCAGGCGCTCGGCGATGTCGAACATCCGGGTGTTGCCCTGCTCCGCCGACAGCTCCTTCGCCACCTGCTTGATCACCTGATTGCGCGGATCGCCGGTGGTGTAGACCGGATGCCCGAAGCCGATGATCACTTCCTTCCGTTCCACCCGCGCACGGATATCGGCCTCGGCCTCGTCCGGGGTTTCGTAACGCTTCTGCACCTCGAACGCGACCTCGTTCGCGCCGCCGTGCTTGGGGCCGCGCAGCGCGCCGATCGCGCCGGCGATGCACGAGTGCATGTCGCTGCCGGTGCCGGCGATCACCCGGGCGGTGAAGGTGGAGGCATTGAATTCGTGCTCGGCGTACAGGATCAGGCTGGTGTGCATCGCCCGCACCCAGTTGGGCGAGGGCTTCGTTCCGTGCAGCAGGTGCAGGAAGTGGCCGCCGATGCTGTCGTCGTCCGTCTCTACCTCGATGCGGCGGCCGTTGTGGCTGAAGTGGTACCAATACAGCAGCATCGAGCCCAGCGAGGCCATCAGCCGGTCGGCGATCTCGCGGGCGCCGGGATGGTTGTGGTCGTCCTTCTCCGGCAGGGCGCAGCCCAGCACCGAGACGCCGGTGCGCATCACGTCCATCGGGTGCGCCGAGGGCGGCAACTGCTCGAGCGCGCCCTTGACCGCCGCCGGCAGCCCGCGCATCGCCCGCAGCCGGGTCTTGTACGCCTCCAGCTCGGCCATGTTCGGGAGCTTGCCGTGGACCAGCAGGTGGGCGATCTCCTCGAACTCGCTGCTGGTGGCCAGGTCGAGGATGTCGTAGCCGCGATAGTGCAGGTCGTTGCCACTGCGGCCGACGGTGCACAGCGCGGTGTTGCCGGCGGCGGTGCCGCTCAAGGCCACGGACTTCTTCGGCTTGAAACCGGCCGGGCTCGGGGTGGCGTCGCTCATCGGGTGTCTCCTTGGTGTTCGCGCCGCGGCGAAGCGGCGGCGCTTGCGTGATCGGGGCAGCGGGCGGGCTGCAGCTCGAGCTTGAAACCGGTATGGGTGGGCGCGAAGCCCAGCCGCTCGTAGAAGCGATGGGCATCGGCGCGGCTGCGGTCGGAGGTCAGCTGGACGATGGCGGCTCCCGAGGTACGGGCATGGTCGACCGCGTGCTTGAGCAGCTCCTCGCCGACGCCCTGTCCCCGGCAGCGGCTGGCGACGCGCACGCTCTCGATCAGCGCGCGGGTGGCGCCCCTGCGGCTCAGGCCGGGAATCAGCGTGACCTGGCAGACCGCGTTGACGCCGGCCTCGTCCTCGCCCACGGCCAGGTACTGGCGGGCGTCGATGGCGATCGCCTCGAAGGCGCGGACGTAGTGGTCGGCACCGGGATCTTCCGGCGTCTCGCGCGCTGCCCCCAGCGGGTCGTCGGCCAGCATCGCCACGATCGCCGGCAGGTCGTCGCGCCGCGCCCGGCGGAAACGCACGGCCATCAGCGCCCGCCGGCGAACAGCGCGTCCAGCTGCTGCTCGTAGGCGTGATAGCCGATGCGCTCGTAGAGCTCGTCGCGGGTCTGCATGGTATCGACCACGGCCTTCTGGTGACCGTCGCGGCGGATCGCGGCGTAGACGTTCTCGGCGGCGCGGTTCATCGCCCGGAACGCGGACAGCGGGAACAGCTGGATCGCCACGCCGGCGGAGGCCAGCTCGTCGCGGCTGAACAGCGGCGTGGCGCCGAACTCGGTGATGTTGGCCAGCACCGGGACCTTCACCGCGTCGACGAAGCGGCGGTAGGTGTCGAGGTCGTGGGCGGCCTCGGCGAAGATGCCGTCGGCGCCGGCCTCGACGCAGGCGAGCGCGCGCTCGATCGCCGCATCCACGCCGTCGACCGCGATCGCGTCGGTGCGGGCGATCAGGAAGAAGTCCGGGTCGGTCTTGGCGTCCGCGGCGGCCCGGACGCGGTCTGCCATCTCGGCCGCCCCCACGATCTCCTTGCCGGGTCGGTGACCGCAGCGCTTGGCGCCGACCTGGTCCTCGATGTGGCAGGCGCCCGCGCCGGCCTTGATCAGCGACTTCACCGAGCGCGCGATGTTGAACGCGCTGGGCCCGAACCCCGTGTCGATGTCGACCAGCAGCGGCAGGTCGCAGACGTCGGTGATCCGGCGCACGTCGACCAGCACGTCCTCGAGGGTGTTGATGCCCAGGTCCGGCAGACCCAGCGAGCCCGCCGCCACGCCGCCGCCGGACAGGTAGATCGCGCGGTAGCCGGCGCGCCTGGCCAGCAGGGCGTGGTTGGCATTGATCGCGCCGATCACCTGCAGCGGCGACTCGGCGGCGAGGGCGGCGCGGAAGCGGGCGCCTGCGGAAGCCTGGCTCATCGAATTCCTCCTGGAGCGACCCCGGGGCGGACGGCGGTGGCCGCGCATCGCGCCGGTGTCGGGCGGACACAATCTGGCACCGATCCACGTATTGATCAATCTTGATGGAAGCAATCAATATGTCGGCATGCATCCCGAATTCGTCTCCGCGCGCGAAGCCTGCGCCATCCTCGACATCGCCCCGGCGACGCTGTACGCCTACGTCAGCCGGGGACTGCTGGAGTCGCGGCCCGGCCCGGACCACCGCAGCCGCGTCTACAGTCGCCAGGACCTGCAGCGGCTGGCCCGCCGCAAGCGCGCCGGCCGCGGCGCCGCCGGCGGCGCCGCGCAGAGCCTGGACCGCGGCCTGCCGGTGCTGGAGACCCGGATCTCGCTGATCCAGCCGGACGGGCCGTACTACCGCGGCCGGTCGGCGGTGACCGCGGTGCGCGACGGCGCGACGCTCGAGGACGCTGCGCGGCTGCTCTGGGACTGCGGCGCGGAGGATCCTTTCGCCGCTCCGCCCGCGGAACGCTGGCCCGCGCGGGTTGCGGCGATCGCCCGGGATGCCGCGCTCCCGCCGCTGGAGCGCGCGATGGCGGCGATCCCGCTGCTGGCGCTGGACGTACGCCACTCGTTCAACTCCGCCACGTCCGTGCGCCGCGAGATCGCAGCGCTGCTGCTGCGCCAGAACGCCGCCCTGCTGGTCGCCGAACGGCCCTCCCCCCACCCGATACACGCCCTGCTCGCCCGCTGCTGGAAGTCGCGGGATGCCGCGTTCGCCGATCTCGTGCGCGCGGCGCTGGTGCTGTGCGCGGACCACGAACTCAACGTCTCGGCGTTCGCGGCCCGGGTGGTGGCATCCACCGGTGCGCACCTGCACGCGACCGCTTGCAGCGGGCTGGCCGCCCTGTCCGGGCCGCGCCACGGCGGCGCGACCGCGCGCGCCTACGCGCTGATCGAGGACGCGCTGCCCTCGCCGTCTCCATCGGCGCTGGTCGCCTCGCGCTGGCGGCGCGGCGACGACCTGCCCGGGTTCCGCCATGCCCTCTACCCCGACGGCGACCCGCGGGCCGCGGAGCTGCTGCGAATGCTGCGCGAGGCGCGCGGGCGCAACCGCACCATGCGCCGCATCGACGGGCTGGTCCGCTGCGCCGAGGACATCAGCGGCCAGCGTCCCAACATCGACTTCACGCTGGCGGCGATCTGCCACGTCCACGCGCTTCCGGCGACGCCGGCACTGGTGCTGTTCGCCGCCGGGAGGCTCGCCGGCTGGTTGGCGCACGCGCTCGAGCAGCAGGCCGACGGCCGGCTGATCCGGCCGCGCGCGCGATACGAGGGGGATCGGCCGGAACGGACGGGCGGGAGGAAGTCGCACCCGCGTCCGGACTCCGCGGCCGCCGTCGATTGACATCGCTTCCCCGTGCGCCGACGCTGCGGACCGTCCTCTCCCCTTCCGCTTCCGGTGCCCGCGATGCGCTTTCCGGTCAGGCTGTACCCGCTCGCCCTGTTGCTGGCCGCCATGGCCGGCACCGCCTGCGCCACGACATCCGCCGATCCGGATCGGCCTGGGCCGGACGCGACGCCGGTGCCCGCGCCGCCCGCGTGGCTGGCCGGGCTGGAGCGCCGCTACGACCGCGACTTGCGCGTGCCGGGCCTGGAAACGCGCACGTTCTCCCCCGAACAATGGTGGGAGGTGGCCATGCCGCTGCTGGCGGACGACCGTGGCTTCACCGTGGAGGACGCCGGGCGCAGCGCCGAGGGGCGTCCGTTGCGGCACATCGCCTGGGGCGAAGGCGGCGCGCGCGTGCTGCTGTGGTCGCAGATGCACGGCGACGAAAGCACGGCTTCGATGGCGCTGGCCGACCTGTTCCGCCTCCTCGGGGAGTACCCGGACCATCCGCTGGTGGAGCGTCTGCGCCGGCGGACCTCGTTGCACTTCCTGCCGGTGATGAACCCGGACGGCGCTGCCCGGTTCCAGCGACGCAACGCCCAGGGCATCGACATCAACCGCGACGCGCGTGCGCTGGCGTCGCCGGAGGCGCGGGCGCTGAAATCGCTGCGCGACCGCCTGCAGCCGGAATTCGGCTTCAACCTGCACGACCAGCGCGTGGGCTATCGCGCCGGCGACTCGGAGCGCGGCGTGGCGATCGCGCTGCTGGCGCCGCCCTACGACGCGAGCGGCGGCATCGATCCGGTACGCGCGCGCGCGATCGAAGTGGCGGCGGTGATGCGCACGGCGCTGGAGCCGTACATCGCCGGCCGCATCGCGCGCTGGGACGACAGCTTCAATCCGCGTGCCTTCGGCGACCTGATGACGCAGTGGGGCACCAGCACCGTGCTGGTGGAATCGGGCGGCATCGAGGGCGATCCGCAGAAACAGGCGTTGCGCAAGCTGAACTTCCTGGCGCTGGCCGCCGCGCTGGACGCGATCGCGAGCGGCGGGCACCGCGGGATGCCGCACGCGCTCTATGCCGACCTGCCCGAGAACGGCAAGGACTGGCCCGACCTGCTCGTCCAGGGCGGGATACTCGCCGCGCCCGGTCTGCCGGCGGCGCGCGCCGACCTGCTGGTGAGATTCGAGCAGCCGCTTGCGGGGCGCGGGGGCAGGATCGCCGACGTCGGCGACCTGGCCGGGACCCGGGCGCGACGCGTGATCGATGCCAGCGGTCTGTTCATCGTCCCGATCGGCGGCGGGACCGGGCCCGACGCCGGCTCCGGCTTCGACGATACCCCCGGCCCGCCGCGAATCGCGCCGGGCGAGCCGGCGCGCATCCACCTCAGTCGGGATCCGCAAGGGCGAGACATCGTCTGGACCCTGGCGGAGGACATCGATCCCGCGCACCCATACCCGGCGGTCGCGGACGGCCTCTAGGGCGATCCGATTCGTAGAGCGGAGCTTGCTCCGCTGCCCCGGGGTCGAAGGTTTTCGAGGAGAAGCAGCGGAGCAAGCTCCGCTCTACGGGTCCGTCCGGGGCGCGGCAACGAGCAAGGGCGGCGCCTCAACTCCCGGAGTCGGCGTCCCTCGCCAACGCACGCTTCACGTCCTCCAGCGCGCCCGGATCGTCGAGGGTAGACAGGTCGCCCGGGTCCTGGCCCTGCGAAAGCGCCTGCAGCGAGCGACGCAGCAGCTTGCCCGAGCGCGTCTTCGGCAGCGCGTTGACGATGTAGACCCGCGCCGGGCGCGCCACCGCACCGAGCGAGCCATCGACCGCGCGTTTCATGTCGCTCGCGGCCCGGTCGCGCGCGGCCTCGTCCGCCTGCGGATCGCGCAGGGTCGCGAACACCACCGGCACCTGGCCCTTGACCTCGTCGGCGACGCCGACCACCGCGGCCTCGGCCACGGCCTTGCACGAGGACACGGCCTCCTCGATCTCGCGCGTGCCCAGGCGGTGGCCGGCGACGTTGATCACGTCGTCGGTGCGGCCGAGGATGAAGGTGTAGCCCTCGGCATCGCGGATCGCCCAGTCCAGCGAACTGTAGACCAACTCCCGGAAGTGCGAGAAATAGCTCGCCAGGAAGCGCTCGTCGTCGCGCCAGACCGTGGTCATGCAGCCGGGCGGCAGCGGCGGGTCGATCACCAACACGCCTTTCTCGCCCGGCGCGGCCTCGCCGCCGCTCGTCTCGTCGATCACGCGCAGGCGATAGCCCGGCACCGGCAACCCGGGCGAGCCGAACTTCACCGGCTTCATCTCCACACCAGGCATCAGCGCCAGCACCGGCCAGCCGGTCTCGGTCTGCCAGTAGTTGTCGATGACGGTCTTGCCGATGCCGTCGGTGATCCAGTGCGCGGTCGATTCGTCCAGCGGCTCGCCGGCCAGGAACAGGTACTGCAGCGCCGAGAGATCGTACTTCGTCAGCCACGCCGGGTCCTGCTTCTTCAGCACGCGAATCGCGGTGGGCGAGGAGAACATCGTGCGCACCCCGTACTTCTCGCAGATGCGCCACCAGACGCCCGGATCGGGACTGGTCGGCAATCCCTCGTAGAGGATCGACGTAGCGCCGGCGACCAGCGGCCCGTACACGTTGTAGGAATGCCCCACCGCCCAGCCCACGTCGGAGGTGGAGAACATCGCCTGGCCCGGACGCACGTCGTAGATCGACCACATCGACAGCGCCATCGCCACCGCGTAGCCGCCGACGTCGCGCTGCACGCCCTTGGGCTTGCCGGTGGTGCCGGAGGTGTAGAGCAGGTAGCTGGGCTCGTTGGACTCGAGCCACTCCACCGCTACCACGGCGCCGGCGTGGCGCGCGCTCAACTCGTAGTAATCGAGGTCCCGGCCCTCCACGCGCGCATTGTCCGGATCCAGGCCGCGCCCTACGATCAGCACGTGCGGCGGCGGCGCCTGCGCCTTCGCGCAGGCGGCATCGACCAGCGGCTTGTAGGGGATGACCTTGCCGCCACGCATGCCGGCGTCCGCCGCGATCAGCAGCTTCGGCTCTGCGTCGTCGATGCGCAACGCGAGGTTGTGCGCCGCGAAGCCTCCGAACACCACCGAATGGATCGCACCGAGCCGTGCACAGGCCAGCATCGCCACGGCTGCCTCGGCCATGTTCGGCATGTAGATAACCACCCGGTCGCCGCGGCCCACGTCCAGCGACTTCAGCACCGCGGCGAATTCGTTGACCTCGCGGTAGAGGTCGCGGAACGTCAGCTCGCGGGTCTTGCCGGTCTCGGTGGAGATCGCCACCAGCGCCAGCTGGTCGGCACGCTCCGCGAGGTGGCGATCGACCGCGTTGTAGCAGAGGTTGGTCTCGCCGCCGACGAACCACTTGCGGAACGGCGGGTTCGAATAGTCGAGGATCTCGTCCGGGCGCCGATGCCAATGAATGTTGCGAGCCTGATCGGCCCAGAAAGCTTCCGGTTCCTCGATCGAACGACGGTAGAAATCCCCATAGGTCATGGCGGGACCTCGCTTTTGCCGCCAGCGTAGCCCGCGGGGAGGCCCCTGGGTCCCAGACTTTGGTCTAGTCCACCGCCAACCAGCGCTCCAAGGCGGCCCCGGGGCGGCCCCGGGGCGGATCGGCGCAGCCCCGCGGCCAAGGGATCGGAGCCATCAAGCGGCTTTCCAAGGTCCCGTGCGAGATGCTCCTCGTACCCGGCATCGTTGCGTTCGGCACCTCGGCGCGTGTCGACGGCTCCGCCCCCCCGCACCTACTCGACGCGACCCGCGGGCGCGGGCGACACCAGGTACACGTGGGCGTCAGAATCGGGCTCATGTCCGCTGGGACGGCGCTCGTGCCCCTCGGGCGCGGACAATGCCGATGCATGCTCGTGGAGCAGTGAGCGCTGCGTCGCATACTGCCGCGGCAGCCACCACCATCGCCCGCCGTCTTGCTTTGCGCGCACTCCATAGCGGCCAACCTTCTCCGCCACCAACTCGCCTTCTGCAACTCGCCGGGCGATAACTCCAGCCACTGTGCCAACATCGGGCTGCTTCAAAAAATCTCCGTGCCCCACAGCCAGCACCGGACGAGAGATCGTGGACGGATCCGGGTAGCCGAACCACCCATGCAGATCGTCCCGATCACGTATGGAGGCGACCAGCTGAGGGTGACTCTCGCCAATATCGGAAGCCAGCAGCGCGCGGCATCGATTCAGGTCGGTGGTCCATCCGCTGCCGACATCCACCACGGGGACGTCCGGATAGCGGCTCCCGATATCGAAAAGCGCAATCTCGAAGGCCTCTTTCGCGTCGGCGGCATAGATCAAGCCGCGCTGCTCGTGACCGAAATACGGTGCGCTTCCGAGGACGACCAGCGCCGGGAGCGCAGCGAAGCCTGCCGCCGGCAAGCCGCGGCTGCGCAAACGGGGCGCGGCCACGGATATCCACATCCTGCCGACGAGCAACGTTGCGGGCACGATACAAAGCGCGTAGTAGCGCTGTTGTATGACAGGCAGCAGGTACTCGCTCAACGAGGCGGTCCCGAATGTGAAATACGCCAACGGCCATGCCCAGAAGCCGACTACTCCAAGCCACGTGAGCATCTCGCCCGTCGCCAGACGCCCGCGCAAGGCTTCCCACACCAGCCGTATCGACGATATCGCCGCAACAACGAACAGCAGCGACGTGTGGAGACCGAGCTGTCCGGCGAGCGTCCGCAACCTGGCGATGGGCGTCCGCCCCTGGATTTCTGCGAACCCACCGAGATCGTGAGGGACCGCGAGACTGGCAACGCTCGAATGCCACTGTCCGGCCGTTGCGCGGAACACGAGGGCTTCGAGCAACAGCACGCCCATGAGCCCGAGCCCCAGCCCGCCGAGATCGACGAGTGCGCGCCCGGAGTTCCGCTTGTTCGCCAGCCGCACGCAGAGAAAGACCAGGGGGACAACGAGGACGACCGCGCTGCTCTCCTTGATTGCGAAACCCGTGGCGATGCTCGCGCCGAGCATCGTCGCTGAAGCCACGCTGTCGAATCGACCGCGCGACTGTTGCGCCTCCGCCCAACGGCAAAAAAAATAAAGCGCTGCGGCGAGAAAGAAAGATGCCGGAACGTCCGGCAGCAGGCCTCCGGAGTAGAGATACAGCGCTGGCTGCAGCAGCGCGAGAAGTGCAACGGCGGCGGCTCGCCAGGGCGACCAGAACCGCCTCGCTATCGCAAAGGCGACGAGTGCTGTGCCGACATAGAACAAGCTGTAGACGGCAATCGAAACGTCGACGCTCGATGTGAGCGCGTAGACCACCGCTGCCGGGAGAAGCAGAGCGACCCTGCGCTCCGCCAGCGAGCCGATCGACACGCTTTCGCCAATGGCGATCTTGATCGCTCCGATCATGTACCTCGTATCGTCGCTGCAAAGCAGCCCGGTGTAGTACAGCCAGGCCATCGCGATCGAAGCGGTGAAAGTGGCGGCGAGTGCCGCGAGGCGTCGTTCCCCCGCTCGATCCATCGTTGCCTCCGTGACCACGACTCGGTCTCGCCGATCAGCTCGCTTCGCTCGAATGCGACCTCAGGTTAGCTCGCCTTCGAAAGAGGCCAGCCGACCCACACCGCCTGCGGACCGAGCTCGGGGACGGCGGCGATCACGCAACCGCACCTCCCGCTCCGAAGTTCCCGGAGCTGAAACAGCCCCAGGAGCTCCCCTGGGCGCCCGGGCCCGGCCAGCGCGTCAGTCGAGCAGATGCGCCACACCCGCACGCTCTTCCTCGAGCTCCGCCAGCGTCTTGTCGATGTACCGCTGGCTGAATTCGTCGATCGGCAGGTCCTTCACCAGGGTGTACTCGCCGCCCGCCGTGATCACCGGAAAGCCGAAGATCACGCCTTCCGGAATCCCGTAGCTGCCGTCCGAGGGAACGCCCATCGTCACCCACTTGCCGTCGCTGCCGAGCAGCCAGTCGCGGACGTGGTCGATGGCGGCGTTGGCGGCCGAGGCGGCCGAGGACAGGCCGCGGGCCTCGATGATCGCCGCACCGCGCTTGCCCACGGTCGGAATGAAGGTGTCCGCGTTCCACTCCTGGTCGTCGATCGCCTCGGCGACCGGCGCGCCGTCGGCGTTGGCGAAGCGGTAGTCGGGATACATGGTCGGGCTGTGGTTGCCCCAGACCACCAGCTTCTCGATGCCGCCGACCGGCTTGCCGAGCCTGGTCGCCAACTGGCTCAGCGCCCGGTTGTGGTCCAGGCGCAGCATCGCGGTGAAGTTCTTCGCCTGCAGGTCAGGGGCCGACTTCATGGCGATGTAGGCGTTGGTGTTGGCCGGGTTGCCGACCACAAGCACCTTGACGTCGCGACTGGCGACCTTGTTCAACGCCGCGCCCTGGGCGGTGAAGATCTTGGCGTTCTCCAGCAGCAGGTCCTTGCGCTCCATGCCCGGACCGCGCGGTCGCGCGCCGACCAGCAGCGCGACGTCCGCGTCCTTGAAGGCCACTTCCGGATCGTCGGTGCCGACCATGCCGGCCAGCAGCGGGAACGCGCAGTCCTCCAGCTCCATCATCACGCCCTTGAGCGCGGCCTGGGCCTTCTCCATCGGCAGCTCGAGCAGCTGCAGGATCACCGGCTGGTCCTTGCCCAGCATCTCGCCGGAGGCGATGCGGAACAGCAGGGCGTAGCCGATCTGGCCGGCGGCACCGGTGACGGCGACTCGGACGGGCGTCTTCATGGGGAAGTCCTCTCGGTATTTTGGGGATGCGGGGCCATCGCGTCAGTACACGCGATAGCCGAGGGGCGCGAGCCGCGCGTCGAGCGCGGCGGTATCGTAGCCGCGCACCACGTCCTGGCCGATCACCGTCACCGGCACGCCGCGGGCGCCTAGCGCGCGCATGGCGCGGTCGCCCTCGGCGGTGTCGATGTCGAGCACGCGATAGCGCACGTTGGCCGGTTCGAAATCCTTCTGCTGCCGGCGGCAATACCCGCACCATTCTGCGGCGAGCATGACGATGCCCTTCTCGCCGCTGGCGTTGCGCGGGTCGTCCGGATGCAGCTTGGCGGCCTCCGCGCTGCGAAAATGCAGGAACGCCCCGGCCCCGGCCAGTACCAACAGGATCATCAGCACGCGCATGGTGCGGCTCCGGCTCAGGCGAGTTCGGCGAAGAATTCCCGGATCCGCTCCAGCCCCGGGCCCAGTTGCGGCGTCGGGCAGGTGTAGCTGATCCGCATCGCCCGCGGCTCGCCGAACGCGGAGCCCGGAACGCAGGCCACGCCCTTGGCGTCCAGCAGCGCGGTGCAGAAATCGACGTCGTTGGCGATCTCCCGGCCCTGGTGGCGCTTGCCGAAGGCGACGCTGATGTCCGGGAACACGTAGAACGCGCCCTGCGGTCGCGGACAGACGATGCCGGGGATCGCGGTGAGCACCTCGAGCACCTGGTCGCGCTTGGCCTGGAACTCGGCGCACTTTTCGCGCGGCACGTCCTGCGGCCCCGACAGCGCGGCTACGCCGGCGGCAGAGACGATCTCCGGCACGTTGGTGATGTGGTTGGAATTGAGCGTGGTGACCGCCTGCGCCACCGCTTCCGGCCCGGCCATCAGCCCCAGCCGCCAGCCGGGCATGCCGTAGGTCTTGGACAGCGAGTCGAGGAAGATCACCCGGTCGCGCAGCTCGGGGCGCGCGTGGACGAAGTTGTGATAGCCGACGCCGTCGAACACCATGCGGTTGTAGATGTCGTCGGTGATGATCCACGTCTCCGGGTACTTCACCAGCACGTCGGCCAGCGCGGCGATCTCCTCCTTCGTGTACACCATCCCGGTCGGGTTGGACGGGTTGTTGAACAGAAAGACCCGCGGCTTCTTCTCCATCGCCGCGTCCAGCTGTGCAGGCGTCAGCTTGTAGTCCTGTTCGGCCGGACACGGCAGCAGCTGGATGTCGGCGTTGAGGATCTCGCCGACGTCGACGTAGCTGGTCCAGTACGGGGTCGGGAAGGCGAAGCCGTCGCCCTCGTCGAGCAGCGCCTCGGCCAGGTTGTAGATCAGGTGCTTGGCGCCGACGCCGGTGGCGCAGTTGGCGCGGGTATAGCCGTCGAGGCCGATCTCGGACATGTGGCCCAGGAAGGCATCGAGCAGCGCATCGGCGCCGCGGTTGCTGCCGTACTGTCCCGAATCGTGCTCGAGGGCCTCGCGGGCGGCGGCGTAGACGTGTTCACCCGGCAGGAAGTTGGGCACGCCGATCGAGAAGCTGATGATGTCCCGGCCTTCGGCCTTCAGGCGCTTGGCCTTCTCGGCGACCTGCATGATGGCACTGGGCTTGGCGCGACCAATGCGCCGGGCAAGCTGGGGCATCGCTGGACCTCTCGGGAAGGGCGGGAAGACGCGCGCGGACCGGGTCTGCTGCGGCGCGGAATTTTAGCATGGCCGCGCGGTGGGGCCGGGATGTCGGGAAGTCCGGCAACGTCGCTCTGATCCGGGGCCGCCCGCTGGGCGGCATGCCGTCTCCGCCGTCCCGGGCGTCCCAGCCATGTCGGCTGGAGGAAGCGGCGGGTTCGCGGGTTTCGGTGCCAGCGGCGCCCGGGCCGGAATAGGCTCCCCGGCTCGGTCGGGCCATCCATGGCCCGGCTCGCCGCCGCAGACCATCCATGGTCTGCTGTCCGCATATCCCGGCCCGGGCGCCGCATCGGTCATTCGCTTTCGGATTTCCGGCAGCCCATTCCTCCGAAGCCGACCAACATCTCAGCGGGAGTCGCGCCGGGGGTGTTGCGGAGAGCTGCACATGGATGTGCAGCGGCCCTGAGTCCGGCCATGGATGGCCGGACCGAAGGGCGTAGCAACACCCCCGGCGCGGCTCACGCCCCGCACAGCCAACCGAAGGCGCTCGGGGGATCTGTCAAACAGCGGCTATTCGCTGGCGCACCCCGACACAGACCCCGCAACGGAAAGGACTGCCTGGTGCTGAAATGCCTCCGGGGCAACCGCCTTCCGCAAAGGAGAGGCGGAGCCGTGCGCCATTGACTTCAGGCCGCGAGGATCTTGTTCCACTCGGCCACGCGATCTGCCCGCGCCGCGAGTGCCGCCTCGGCGTCGCCCTCGATCTTCACCGACTTGATGGCATCGCCCTGCTTCACCGCGTCCACCACCTCCAGGCCCTCGGTGACCTTACCGAAGACGGTGTGCTTGCCGTCCAGCCAGTCGGTCTTGATATGGGTGATGAAGAACTGGCTGCCGTTGGTGTCCGGGCCGGCGTTGGCCATCGACAGCACCCCGCGCTCGTGGCGGACGCCGTTGCCGGTCTCGTCCTCGAACTTGTATCCGGGGCCGCCCCGGCCGGAGCCCTCCGGGCAGCCACCCTGGATCATGAAATCCGGGATCACCCGGTGGAAGCCCAGCCCGTCGTAGAACCCGCGCCGGGCAAGATTGACGAAGTTGGCCACCGTCAGCGGGGCCTTGTCGGGGTACAGCTCGACCTTGATCTGGCCACGATCGGTGTCGAAAACGGCATTCAGGGACATGTCGGATCCTCAGCTGGGGACGAAGAAATCGGGGTCTGGAACCAGATGCGGGGCCCGGAGCCCCGATTCAACCGCGGGCCGGGATTGACGCAGCGCAACACGCTATAATACCCGGCTTCCTCCACTTCCCTACCGCGCCCTGCCCCACCGCACCGGCGCGCCTCGCCCATGTCCGCACCCATGTCCATCGAACGCCTGCGCAATATCGCCATCGTCGCCCACGTCGACCACGGCAAGACCACCCTCGTCGATCAGCTGCTCAAGCAATCGGGCACCCTGAGCGATCGCGCCGTCGTCCCCGACCGGGTGATGGACAGCAACGACCTCGAGAAGGAGCGTGGCATCACGATCCTCTCCAAGAACACCGCCATCCGCTGGACCGACAAGGACGGCCAGGTCTGGCGCATCAACATCGTCGACACCCCGGGCCACGCCGACTTCGGCGGCGAGGTCGAACGGGTACTGTCGATGGTCGACTCGGTGTTGATCCTGGTCGACGCCATGGACGGGCCGATGCCTCAGACCCGATTCGTCACCCAGAAGGCGTTTGCGATGGGTTTCAAGCCGATCGTCGTGGTCAACAAGGTCGACCGCCCCGGCGCCCGGCCGAGTTGGGTACTCGACCAGACCTTCGACCTGTTCGACCGCCTCGGCGCCAACGACGACCAGCTCGACTTCACCACCGTCTATGCCTCGGGCCTGCAGGGCTACGCCGGGCCGACCGAGGACGTTCGCGAAGGCGACATGACCCACCTGTTCGAGACCATCTGCGAGCACGTCCCCGCGCCGCCGGTCGATCCGGACGGCCCGTTCCAGATGCGCGTGACCAGCCTCGACTACAACAACTACGTCGGCATCATCGGCGTGGGCCGCATCCAGCGCGGCAAGGTCAGGACCAACCAGCAGGTCACCGTGGTCGACCGCGAGGGCAAGACCCGCAACGCCAAGGTGCTGCAGGTGCTCGGCTTCATGGGCCTGGAGCGCATCGAAGTATCGCAGGCCCAGGCCGGCGACATCATCGCCTTCAGCGGCATCGAAGGAATCGGCATCTCCGACACGCTGTGCGACCCCGCCGCGGTCGAGCAGTTGCCGGTGCTGGCGGTCGACGAGCCCACCATCTCGATGACCTTCCAGGTCAACGACTCGCCGTTCGCCGGGGTCAAGGACCGCAGCGGCGGCAAGTTCCTGACCTCGCGCCAGCTGCGCGATCGCCTCACCCGCGAGACCCAGCACAACGTCGCGCTGAAAGTCGAGGACACCGCCGATGCCGACAAGTTCAAGGTCTCCGGCCGCGGCGAGCTGCACCTGTCGATCCTGATCGAAACCATGCGCAGAGAAGGCTACGAACTGGCGGTATCGCGCCCCGAGGTGATCGTGCGCGAGATCGACGGCGTGAAACAGGAGCCGTACGAGCAGCTCGTCGTCGACATGGAGGAGCAGTTCCAGGGCGGCGTGATGGGACGCCTGGGCGAGCGCAAGGCGCAGCTGCAGAACATGGAGCCCGACGGCAAGGGGCGCGCGCGCCTGGAGTTCATCATCCCGGCGCGCGGGCTGATCGGCTTCCAGACCGAGTTCCGCACCCTCACCGCCGGGACCGGCCTGCTGTTCCACGTGTTCGACCACTACGGCCCGCGCGCCGAGGGCGAGATCGGCCAGCGCATCAACGGCGTGCTGATCTCCAACGGCACCGGGCCGTCGCCGGCCTATGCGCAGATCGCGATGCAGGAGCGCGGCCGGCTGTTCATCGAGCCGGGCGAGGAGATCTACGAGGGCCAGATCGTCGGCATCAACTCGAAGGACAACGATCTCACCGTCAATGCGCTGCGCGGCAAGCAGCTCACCAACTTCCGCGCGTCCGGCAAGGACCAGGACGAAGGGCTGATCCCGCCGATCAAGCTGTCGCTGGAGCAGGCGCTCGAGTTCATCGACGACGACGAACTGGTCGAGGTGACCCCGAAGCAGATCCGCCTGCGCAAGAAGCTGCGCACCGAGGTCGACCGCAAGCGCGCCAGCCGCGCCGCCTGAGCCCGCCGTGAGCGTGTTCGTCGCCTGGATGCCGGACGACGACGCGCTCGATGCGCTCACCGCGCTGCGCGCCTCCGTCGTCGACGCGGCGCCGGAGACCGCGCGCCTGGAATGGCGCCGGCGCCGCCAGCTGCACATGACGCTGCGCTACCTGTACGGCGGGCTGCCGGCCGATCCCGGGCCGCTCTACGCCGGGATGGCCGCGATCGCGGCGCGCACCCGACGCATCGACCTGGTCTTCGATCGCGTCGAGGCCTGGAGCAACGTACTGGTGGCGTGCCCGGCGCCGCATTCCCGGCTCGACGGGCTGTTCGCGGACGCCGATGCCGTCGCCGTGGCGTGCGGCGACCGGCCCGAACCGAAACCGCCGAAGCCGCACGTCACCCTCGCCTACCTGCCCCGCGCGCCGGGCGCCCTGCCCGGCACCGGGCTGCCGCGGGCCCCGTCGCCGCTTCCGTTTGAGACCTGCGTGGGACGCGTCGCGCTCGCCCGGACCGCCCCCGGCGGCTACGAGACGCCGGACTGGTGGCCGCTGCAGGACCCACCGCTGCCCACCTCCCCGGACTGAGCGCACCCACGACGACCGGTCCGATGTTGCGCGGCCCGGCAGCGCGCGCGATGCTGCTCGCCGGTCCCCCGGGAATGCCGCATGCGATCCCTTCCGTCAGCGGCCCTGCTGCGCACCGGCTGGATGCTCCTGGGCTGCGCCCTCCTCGGCGCCTGCGAGCGCCAGCCCAGTCCCACCTCGGCCTCCAGCGCCGAGGCGCCCGGGGCCGAACGGGGCCCGGCCGGGACCGCGCCGTTCGCCTTCGCCGAACTCGAGGTCGCCGAACTGCAGGCGCGCATGGCACGCGGCGAGCTGGACAGCCGCACCCTCACCCGCGCCTATCTCGACCGCATCGCGGCGATCGACCACGCAGGGCCGACCCTGCGCGCGGTGATCGAACTCAATCCGGATGCGCTCGACGAAGCCGATGTGCGCGACGCGGAGCGCGCCGCCGGCCGGCCACGCGGCCCGCTGCACGGCATCCCGGTGCTGCTCAAGGACAACATCGACGCCACCCCGATGGCGAACTCGGCCGGTTCGCTGGCCCTGGCCGGCCACCGTCCGGCGCGCGACGCCTTCCTGGTGCGCCGGCTGCGAGACGCCGGCGCCGTGCTCCTCGGCAAGACCAACCTCAGCGAGTGGGCCAACTTCCGCTCCAGCCGCTCCACTTCGGGCTGGAGTGCGCGCGGCGGCCAGACCCGCAACCCCTACGTGCTCGACCGCAGCCCGTGCGGATCGAGTTCCGGCAGCGCGGTGGCGGTGGCGGCCAGCCTCGCCGCGGTGGCGATCGGCACCGAGACCGACGGCAGCATCCTGTGCCCGGCCGCGGTCAACGGCCTGGTCGGGATCAAGCCCACCGTCGGCCTGGTCAGCCGCGACGGCATCATTCCGATCGCCGCGTCCCAGGACACCGCCGGTCCGATGGCGCGCAGCGTGGCGGACGCCGCGGTGTTGCTGGCGGCGATGGCCGGGCCCGACCCGGCCGATCCCGCGACCGGGGGCACCGGCCGGCCGCCGCCCGTGGACTACGTCGTCCACCTGCGCGCCGACGGCCTGCACGGCGCGCGCATCGGGATCCTGCGCGAGCATGGGGTCGACGCGCAGCCCGACGTCGACGCCGCCTTCGAGCGCGCGATCGGCACCCTGCAGGCGGCCGGCGCGACCGTCGTCGAGGCCCGGATCGCCACCGCCGGCGAATGGTCGGACGACGAGTTCACGGTGCTGCTGCACGAGTTCCGGGACGGCCTGGAGCGCTACCTCGACTCGCGTCAGGCGCCGGTACGCGATCTCCCCGCCATCGTCGCCTTCAATCACGACCATGCGGCGCAAGAGCTCCCGTGGTTCGGCCAGGAACTGCTCGAACGCGCCGCCGCGACGCCGGGGCTCGACGATCCGGCCTATCGTCGGGCGCGCGACCGCGCCCGGCGGCTCGCCCGCGAACAGGGCCTGGAGGCCGCGCTGCGCGACGGCCGTCTGGACGCCCTGGTGGCGCCGACCGTCGGCCCGGCATGGCCGATCGATCCGGTCAACGGCGACAACTTCACCGGCGCCGGGTATGGCGTGGCCGCGGTGGCCGGCACGCCGTCCATCACCGTGCCGATGGGGGACAGCCACGGTTTGCCGCTGGGCATCGTCTTCCTCGGCCCGGCCTGGAGCGAGGGCCGGCTGATCGAACTGGCCTACGCCTTCGAGCGCCTGTCCGCGGCGCGCGCGGCGCCGCGCTTCCTGGCCACCGTGTCGATTCCCGCGCCGGAGTGAACGGTCAGCGCGCCGCCGGCGCGGCGACCTGGTTCTGCTTGTGCACGATCGCCATCGCGATCTCCAGCGCCTGTTCGTAGTTGAGCCGCGGATCGACCGAGGAGCGGTAGGCGCGCGCCAGGTCGAGATCGGTCAGGTCGCGGGCACCGCCGGTGCATTCGGTCACGTCCTCGCCGGTCAGCTCCAGGTGCACACCGCCCAGGCGCGTGCCCGCGGCGGCATGCAGGTCGAACGCCTGCTCCACCTCGCCGCGGATGTTGTCGAAGCGCCGGGTCTTGTAGCCGTTGCTGGTCGATTCGGTGTTGCCGTGCATGGGGTCGCAGATCCACAGCACCCGGCGGCCCTCGCGCCTGACCGCATCGAGCAGTGCAGGCAGGCGCTCGGCGATGCGGCTGGCGCCCATGCGGTGGATCAGCGCCAGCCGGCCCGGCTCGTCGTCCGGATTGAGCGTATCGATCAGGCGCAGCAGCTCGTCGGAGGTCACCGACGGGCCGATCTTGACCGCGACCGGATTGCGGATCCCGCGGAAATACTCGGTATGCGCGCCTTCCAGCGCGGCGGTGCGCATGCCGATCCAGGGGAAATGCGTGCTGAGGTTGAACCAGCCCCACTGCCGCGGCACCTGCCGGGTCTGCGCCTCCTCGTAGGGCAGCAGCAACGCCTCGTGCGAGGTGTAGAAGTCCACCCGGTTGAGGTTGTAGACCTCGCTGCCCGACAGCGTCTCCATGAAGCGCACCGCGTCGCCGATGCTGGCGACCATGCGGTGGTAGTCGGCCGCCAGCGGCGAGTGCCCCACCCAGTCCAGGTTCCAGTACTCGGGATGGTGCAGGTCGGCGAAGCCGCCGTCGATCAGCGACCGGGTGAAGTTCATGGTCATCGCCGAGCGCGCATGCGCCTTGACCATGCGCCGCGGGTCCGGGGTGCGCGCTTGCGGCGTGAACTCCGGGCCGTTGACCATGTCGCCGCGGTAGCTGGGCAGGGTGACGCCGTCGCGGGTCTCGGTGTCGGCGGAGCGCGGCTTGGCGTACTGGCCGGCGAAGCGCCCCACCCGCACCACGGGCAGGCGCAGGCCGTGCACCAGCACCAGGCTCATCTGCAGCAGCACCTTGAGCCGGTTGGAAATCAGCTCCGAGCTGCAGTCGGCGAAATTCTCGGCGCAGTCGCCGCCCTGCAGCAGGAAGCGCTTGCCTTCCTGGGCCTCGGCGAGCTGCTGCTTGAGGGCGAGGATCTCCCAGGACGTGACCAGCGGCGGCAATGCCTGCAGCTCTTCCTGCACCGCCGCCAGGGCGGCGGCGTCGGGATAGGTCGGCAGTTGCAGCGCCGGACGCCTGCGCCAGCTGTCCGGGCTCCAGTCGGCTGGAAGGTTCACGGCGCGGAGGTTGCGTTCTGGCTGCGGCATGGTCTGGACCCGGCTTGGTCCGTCATCATGCCAGACTGCTGCACCGCGTCAATTTCGCCTGCAACCGTTGCCGGACGGCTCAGCGCCGGCGCCGGAACGCCGCATGCAGCGCCCAGGCGCCCAGCAGGACGAACCAGACCAGGCTCCAGGCCGGCATCGACAGGCCCAGGAAGGTCCAGTCGACCAGGCCGCAGTCGCCGGTTCCGGTCAGCACCTTGCGGATCAGGCTGCCGGTCGACATGGTCTGGCGCATGAAGTCCAGCGGCGGGCCGCAGGCGGGGATCTCGGGGGGGAACAGCTGGATCCAGGTGTGGCGCCCGGCAATGCCGATGCCCACCGCGGCGGCAGCGAAGGCAAGTCCCCCGTAAAGCCTGCGCCCCACGACGCCGCGCGGTGCATGCAGCCCGCCGACCAGCAGCACCAGGCCGAGTCCAGCGAAGGCGATCCGCTGGAAGATGCACAGCGGGCAGGGCTCGAGCCCCCACTGCAGCTGGGAGTAGATCGCGAATCCGATGAGCGCCGCGCAGGCCGCGGCGGCGATCAGGAACTGGGCGCGGAAGGACCAGCGCAAGGGGTTCGTCTGCATCGGCGCAAGATAGCAAAAACCCCGGCGCGTGGCCGGGGTTCTGCGGGACCTGTCGTCGGGCGGAAGGACCGCCCGGCGCCTACTCGGCGGCGTCGGCGGCCACCGGACGGTCGACCAGCTCCACGTACGCCATCGGCGCGTTGTCGCCGTCGCGGAAGCCGCACTTGAGGATACGCAGGTAGCCGCCCGGGCGTGCACGGTAGCGCGGCCCCAGCTCGACGAACAGCTTGCCGACCGCTTCCTTGTCGCGCAGGCGCGCGAACGCCAGGCGGCGGTTGGCCACGCCGTCGTTCTTGCTGATGGTGATCAGCGGCTCTGCGACCCGACGCAGTTCCTTCGCCTTCGGCAGCGTGGTGCGGATCATCTCGTGCTTGAACAGCGACGCCGCCATGTTGCGGAACATCGCTTCGCGATGGGCGCTGGTGCGGTTGAATTTGCGTCCGGCTTTCTGGTGGCGCATGGTCTTGGTTCCTGAATTTGTCTCGGATGACGACGCCCAACGCGCGCCTCTCGAATTCTATGCCTTGCCATCCATGGCGGAGCGAAGCTGGCTTCGGATCGTCCTGCCCGGCCATCCATGGCCGGGCGTTCGCGACCGCAGCCGATGCCGATAGGGCATCGGCTAGACGCGGTCGCTCACCCAAGCATCCCGTGCTGCGAGACGCCGGCCGGCGGCCAGTTCTCCAGCTTCATGCCCAGCGAAAGCCCGCGCTGGGCGAGCACTTCCTTGATCTCGGTGAGCGACTTCTTGCCCAGGTTCGGGGTCTTGAGCAGCTCGACCTCGGTCTTCTGGATCAGGTCGCCGATGTAGTAGATGCTCTCGGCCTTGAGGCAGTTGGCCGAGCGCACGGTCAGCTCCAGATCGTCGATCGGGCGCAGCAGCAGCGGATCGACGCCGGCGGTCTGCTGCTTGGCGGCACCGCGGTCGCGGTTGGTGAAGTCGCCGAACACCGACAGCTGGTCGGTGAGGATGTCGGCGGCGGTGCGCACCGCCTCCTCGGCGTCGATGGTGCCGTTGGTCTCGATGTCGAGCACCAGCTTGTCGAGGTCGGTACGCTGCTCGACGCGGGCGGCCTCGACCTCGTAGGCGACGCGGCGCACCGGCGAGAACGATGCGTCGAGCATCAGCCGGCCGATGGCACGGGTCTCCTCGTCCGGACGACGGCGCGCGGCGGCCGGCTGGTAGCCGAAACCGCGCTCGATCTTCAGCCGCATGTTGACCGAGGCGTCCTTGGTCAGGTGGCAGATCACGTGGTCGCCGTTGAGGATCTCGACGTTGTGATCGGTCTTGATGTCGGCCGCGGTCACCGTGCCCGGGCCGGACTTGGCCAGCGACAGGGTGGACGACTCGCCCGTGCCCATGCGGATGGCGACGTCCTTGAGGTTCAGCAGCACCTCGAGCACGTCCTCCTGCAGGCCCTCGATGGCGCTGTACTCGTGCAGCACGCCGTCGATCTCGACCTCGGTGATCGCAAAGCCCGGAATCGACGACAGCAGCACCCGGCGCAGCGCATTGCCCAGGGTATGGCCATAGCCGCGCTCCAGCGGCTCGATCACGACCTTGGCGCGATTGCCGGCAAGGCGCTCGATCTGCGGGGCGCGCGGACGCAGGACCTGGTTGGCAGTAACCGTCATTTTCTTGGCTTCTCCTCAAATGCCGACGCGTGGGGGTGCGCGGCCATAGAGCTGTTGGAGCCCCCTTGATACCGGGGGAGCCGGCGCGCGGCTGCACGCGCTGGCGGGGGATCGGTGCGGCGAATGGCCGGCCAGGGGCCGGCCATAGGAGCCGGCGCCGGCCTTACTTCGAGTACAGCTCGACGATCAGCGCCTCGTTGATGTCGGACGGCAGGTCGCCGCGATCCGGCACCGCCTTGAACACGCCGGCGAACTTCTTGGCGTCCACCTCGACCCAGCCCGGCGACAGATCCATCTGCGACGACACGTCGAGCGCTTCCTGCACGCGCATCTGCTTCTGTGCGCGTTCGGCCAGGGCGATCGCGTCGCCGGCCTTGACCTGGTAGGACGGCAGGTTGACCGGCTTGCCATTGACGGTCACGCCGCGGTGGCTCACCAGCTGGCGCGCGGCCGGCCGGGTGACGGCGAAGCCCATCCGGTAGACGACGTTGTCCAGGCGGGTTTCCAGCAACTGCAGCAGGTTCTCGCCGGTGTTGCCCTTCTTGGTCGAGGCCTTCTTGTAGTAGTTGCGGAACTGCCGCTCGAGCAGGCCGTAGATGCGCTTGACCTTCTGCTTCTCGCGCAGCTGGACGGCGTAGTCGGAGAGCTTGCTGCGGCGTGCGCCGGTGCCGGCGCCGTGCTGGCCGGGCTTCTGCTCCAGCTTGCACTTGGAATCGAGCGCGCGCGACGGGCTCTTCAACGAGAGGTCGGCGCCTTCGCGGCGGGCGAGCTTGCAGGTGGGACCGATATAACGAGCCATGTCTTCTCAGCTCCTCAGACGCGACGCTTTTTGGGAGGCCGGCACCCGTTGTGCGGGATCGGCGTCACGTCGATGATGTTGGTGATCTTGTAGCCGACGTTGTTCAACGAGCGCACCGCCGACTCGCGCCCGGGGCCGGGGCCCTTGATGCGCACTTCCAGCGACTTCACGCCGTAGTCGAGCGCGGCCTTGCCGGCCTTCTCGGCGGCGACCTGCGCAGCGAACGGGGTCGACTTGCGGGAGCCACGGAAACCCGCGCCGCCCGAGGTCGCCCACGACAGCGCGTTGCCCTGGCGGTCGGTGATCGTGATGATCGTGTTGTTGAACGAAGCGTGGACGTGGGCGACACCGTCGGTGACGACGCGCTTGATCTTCTTCTTGGTCTTGGCAGCCGGCTTGGCCATGGCGTTGTCCCCTTACTTCCGGATCGGCTTGCGCGGACCCTTGCGGGTGCGGGCGTTGGTGCGGGTGCGCTGGCCGCGCAGCGGCAGGCCGCGGCGGTGGCGCAGGCCACGGTAGCTGCCCAGGTCCATCAGGCGCTTGATCGACATGCCGACCTCGCGACGCAGATCGCCCTCGACCACGAACTTGCCGACCTCGGAGCGCAGGCGCTCGACTTCCGGCTCGGACAGGTCGACGATCCGGGTCGAAACCTCGACGCCGGCCGCTTCGCAGACCTGCTTGGAACGGGTACGGCCGATGCCGTAGATGCTTTGCAACCCGACCCAGACGTGTTTCTGGGCAGGCAGGTTGACACCCGCAATACGCGCCATGAGGCGATCTCCAAACTGTTTTGGCTGCCGGACCCTGGATCCGGCGGAGTGAACACGAAATTGTATCAGGGTCTCGGGTTCTCAGGAAGCCCCTGGACGGCCTGGCGGCCGCCCGGGGCTCCGGCACGGGGAGTGTGCCCGTGCTCCGGCGAAAGCCCGGCGCTGGCCGCATCCCGGAGTCTCCGGGTCGCGGCCGCCCCACGCACTCACGCGGGGACAGGCACCGGACCACCCGCGCGCGAGACCGCCGCCCGGGTCGCCCATCTTCCCTTCCCTGCGCTGTTGTCAGGGGCGGGTCTTGTTCTGCGCCGCTCCGCTTTGAAAGCCGGGGCGGAGCGGAATCTCTAGCTGCCATCCTTGGCGCAACCGTGCCGGCTTGCGGGTGGTCCGGCCCGGCCATCATTGGCCGGGCGCTCGCGCGGGCAGCGCGGCAGTGCCGCGCTAGCGCGCCCGCGCTCCCTGGTGGGAACTTCATCCCGCAAGGGCCGGTGTTCTTGCCATCCATGGCGGGACCATCTTGGCTCCGGAGGGACCTGCCCGGCCATCCTTGGCCGGGCGCTCGCGCGGGCAGCGCGGCAGTGCCGCGCTAGCGCGCCCGCGCTCCCCCCTTCAGGTTTGCTTTCTTGAGGAGGCTTTCGTACTGGTGCGACATCAGGTGCGCCTGGATCTGGGCGATGAAGTCCATCACCACGATCACCACGATCAGCAGCGAGGTGCCGCCGAAGTAGAACGAGGTGCCCAGCTCCGCGCGCATGAACTCGGGCAGCAGGCAGACGATCACCAGGTACAGGGCGCCGGCCGCGGTCAGCCGCGTCAGCACGCCGTCGACGTAGTCCGCGGTCGCCTTGCCCGGCCGGATCCCCGGAATCAGCGCACCCGACTTCTTCAGGTTGTCGGCGGTCTCCTGGCTGTTGAACACCAGCGCCGTGTAGAAGAAGGCGAAGCCCGCGATCAGCCCGCCGTAGAGCAGGATGTACAGCGGCTCACCCGGCGACAGGGCCTGCGCGGCGCGCTGCAGCCACAGCGCCGAGCCGGCCTGGCCGAACCAGGTCGAAACCGTGGCCGGGAACATGATGATCGACGAGGCGAAGATCGCCGGGATCACGCCCGCCATGTTGAGCTTGAGCGGCAGGAACGAGGTCTGGTTCATGTACGCGTTGCGGCCGCCCTGGCGGCGCGCGTAGTTGACCGTGATCCGCCGTTGCCCGCGCTCGATGAACACCACGAAGAAGATGAAGGCGAGCACGATGACGGCGATCATGATCACCGCGATCGGGCTGATGTCGCCGTTGCGCGCCTGTTCCAGCGTGCTGAACACCGCGCTCGGCAACCCCGAAACGATGCCGGCGAAGATGATCAGCGACACGCCGTTGCCGACGCCGCGTTCGGTCACCTGCTCGCCCAGCCACACCAGGAACATGGTGCCGGCGGTCAGCGCGACGATTGCGGTGAGGACGAAACCGATGCCAGGCGCGTACACCACCTGGATGCCGTTGCTGGCGCCGGACCCCTGCAGGGCTACGGCGATGCCGGCCGACTGGAAGATCGCCAACGGGATCGCGCCGATGCGCGACCACTGGGTGATCTTGCGGCGACCGGACTCGCCTTCCTTCTGGATCGCCTTCAGGCTGGGCACGATCTGCACCATCAGCTGCATGACGATCGAGGCCGAGATGTACGGAATGACGTTCAGCGCGAACAGGCTGAAGCGCTCCAGGGCGCCGCCCGAGAACATGTTGAACATGTCCACGATGGTGCCCTGCTGCTGCTCCATCAGCCGCAGCATCGCTTCCGGATTGACGCCCGGGACCGGGATGAAGCAGCCGATCCGATAGACCAGCAGCGCACCGAGCACGAACAGCAGGCGCTGACGCAGCTCGGTGAACTTGCCCAGCCCCGAACCGACTCCGCCCATTGCGCTACCGCTGCGTGACATTCGATGCTCCGATGTGACGATCTATCTGCACGCTCAAAAACCCTTCACTCGAAAACGATGGCTGCCATCATGGTGCGGCTTCGCCGGCTCCGGACCGCCCGGCCCGTCCATCCATGGCCGGGCGCTCGCCGGCGCGCTGGGTGCCGCGCCAAGCTTACGCCGGCTCGCCCTCGACGCTGCCGCCGGCGGCCTCGATCGCCGCGCGCGCGCCGGCGGTGGCCAGCACGCCCTTGAGTACCAGCTTCTTCGAGATCTCGCCCTTCTTGACGATCTTGGCGCGCTTGGCCTTGGACGGCACCAGCTTGGCCGCGCGCAGGGCGGCGAAGTCGATCTCGCCCTCGAGCCTGTCCAGCTGGTACAGCATCACCTCGGCGGTGTCGTTCTTGAGCTTCGAGCGGAAGCCGACCTTCGGCAGCCGCATGTGCATCGGCATCTGGCCGCCTTCGAAGCCGGCCTTGATCTTGCCCTTGCCCGAGCGCGCGAACGAGCCCTTGTGGCCGCGCCCGGCGGTCTTGCCGAGACCCGAACCGATGCCACGGCCGACCCTGGTGCGCTCCTTGCGGGCGCCGTCGGCGGGCTTGAGTGTGTTCATACGCATGACGATTACTCCTCGACCCGGACCAGATAGTGGACCTTGTTGATCAGGCCGCGCACCTGCGGGCTGTCCTTCAGTTCGCGGACGTCGTTGAGCTTGTTGAGGCCCAGCGCCTTCACCGACAACCGGTGGCGCGCCTGGGTTCCCCGCAAGCCCTTGACCAGGCGCACCTTGACGGTGCCGCCGGTGGTTTCGTTCTTAGCCATGGAGCACGTCCTCCACCTTCTTGCCGCGCTTGGCCGCGATCTTGCCGGGAGAGTGCATCGACTCCAGGCCCCTGACCGTGGCGCGGACCAGATTGATGGGATTGCGCGAACCGACCGCCTTCGCCAGCACGTCCTTGACGCCGACCGCCTCGAGCACGGCGCGCATCGCGCCGCCGGCGATCACGCCGGTACCCTCGGAAGCGGGCTGCATGAACACGCGGGCCGCGCCGTGGCCGGCCTTGACCGTGTGCCACAGAGTGCCGCCGTTGAGTTCGACGCTGCTCATGTTCTTGCGGGCGTACTCCATCGACTTCTGGATCGCCACCGGCACCTCGCGGGCCTTGCCGTAGCCGAAGCCGACCTTGCCGTTGCCGTCGCCCACCACCGTCAGCGCGGTGAAGGTGAACTGGCGGCCGCCCTTGACGGTCTTGCTGACGCGGTTGACCGCGATCAGCTTCTCGACCATGCCGTCGTCCATCTCCTCTCGGTCGCGATTGCGTCCGCGCGAATCTCTTTCGTTTGCCATGTCGTGATCTCTGATGTGTCCGGGAATGTACGGCTTGGCCGCTTATGGTTGTGGTATGTATCGGTGAACCACCGGCTCGCGCAGAAGGCGAAGCGGTGTCCGGCGCAGCCCACGCCGGCAGGGGCTGGATCAGAACTCGAGACCGCCCTCGCGGGCCGCGTCGGCCAGCGCCTTGACGCGGCCGTGGTAGCGATAGCCCGAGCGGTCGAAGGCGACCTTGTCGACGCCGGCCGCCTTGGCCTTCTCGGCGATCGCGCGGCCCACCTTCGCGGCCGCCTCGATGTTCTTGTTGCTCTTCAGGCCGTCGCGCACGTCGGCCTGAGTGGTGCTGGCGGCCGCGAGTACCTTCGAGCCGTCGGCGCTGAACAGCTGCGCGTAGACGTGCTGGCCGGTGCGAAGCACCGACAAGCGCGGCGTGCCGATGTCGCGGATGCGCGCGCGGGTCGACTTAGCGCGGCGCAGACGGGCGTTCTTCTTGTCCATGGTCTTTCTCCGAGGCGGATCGACGAACTACGCCTTCTTGGCCTCTTTGCGGATGATGTTTTCACCGGCGTACTTCACGCCCTTGCCCTTGTACGGCTCGGGCGGGCGATAGCCGCGGATCTTGGCGGCGACCTGGCCGACGCGCTGCTTGTCGGCGCCGCTGACCACGATCTCGGTCTGGGTCGGCGTGGTGATGCTGATCCCGTCCGGGGTGGCGAAGACCACCGGGTGCGAGAAGCCCAGCGACAGGTTCAGGTCCTTGCCCTGCATCGATGCGCGGTAACCCACGCCGACCAGCTCCAGCTTGCGCTCGAAGCCCTCGGACACGCCATGCACCATGTTGGCCAGGATCGCGCGCATGGTGCCGGTGATGGCCATGTGGGAAGGCTCGCGGGGCGACAGCACCGCGGTGCCGTCCTCGACGGAAACGTCGACCCCTTCCGGACGCGCGATCGACAGCGTGCCCTTGGCGCCCTTGACGCTGATGGAATCGGCCTGGATGTTCAGTTCGACGCCCTTCGGAAGAGCGATCGGCTTCTTGGCTACGCGAGACATGCGGCGTGCTCCCTCAGGCCACGAAGCACAGGACCTCGCCGCCGACGCCCTGCTGGCGCGCCTGCGAATCGGTCATGATGCCCTTCGAGGTGGAAATGATGGCGATGCCCAGGCCATTGAGGACCTTGGGCAGCTCGTCCTTGCCGCGGTACTGGCGCAGACCCGAGCGCGAGAAGCGCTTGAGGTTCTCGATTACCGGACGGCCTTCGTAGTACTTCAGCTCGATCTCGAGCTCGGCCTTCGGGCCGTTCTCGGTCACGCGCCAGTCGGCGATGTAGCCCTCGTCCTTCAGCACCTTGGCGATGGCCGCCTTGGTCTTCGAAGACGGCATCTTCACCGCAGGCTTGCCGACGGCGGCCGCATTTCGGATGCGGACCAGCATGTCGGCGATGGGATCAGTCATGCTCATTGATTGTTACCTTTGAGTGCACCGATATCCGATGGATACGGGGAAACGTGAATCGAGAATCGAGAATCGAGAATCGGAAAAGCGGCGACCGGGGCTCTTGCGATTCCCGACTCCCGATTCCCCATTCCCGCTCTACCAGCTGGCCTTGCGCAGGCCCGGGACGTCGCCGCGCATGGTGGCCTCGCGCAGCTTGTTGCGGCCCAGGCCGAACTTGCTGTAGACCGCGCGCGGGCGGCCAGTCATGGCGCAGCGCGTGGTCTGGCGCGCCGGCGACGAGTCACGCGGAAGCTTCTGCAGGCGGATCACCGCCTCCATGCGCTCGTCGTAGCTCGACGTCTCGTTGCTGATGATCTTCTTAAGCTCTTCGCGCTTGGCGGCGTACTTCTTCGCCAGCTTGGCCCGCTTGACTTCGCGGTTGACCATGGAGGTCTTGGCCATGTGTAAATCCTCAGTGATTCGTGATTCGTGATTTGTGATTCGAAGGATCGGGACCGCGCCGGCTTTCGCCGTTGCGAATCACCAATCACCAATCCCGAATCACGGCTCCATCAATTGCGGAACGGGAAGCGGAAGGCCTCGAGCAGCGCCCTGGCCTCGGCATCCGTCTTCGCGGTGGTGGTGATGGCGATATCCATGCCGCGGATCGCGTCGACCTGGTCGAAATCGATCTCCGGAAAGATGATCTGCTCCTTCACGCCCATGTTGTAGTTGCCGCGGCCATCGAACGACCGCCCGGAAACGCCGCGGAAGTCGCGTACGCGCGGCAGCGACACGTTGACCAGGCGGTCGAGGAACTCGTACATCCGGGTCCGGCGCAGGGTCACCTTGCAACCGATCGGCCAGCCATCGCGGATCTTGAACGAGGCGACCGACACGCGCGACTTGGTGATCTGCGGCCTCTGGCCGGCGATCTTCGCCATGTCCGCGGTCGCGTTCTCGAGGATCTTCTTGTTGGCCGCCGCCTCGCCCACGCCCATGTTGAGCGTGATCTTGGTCAGCTTCGGCACCTGCATCGGATTGGTGTAGCCGAACTTCTCCATCAGCTTCGGCACCACTTCGTCCTTGTAGAACTGTTCCAGACGGGTCATTTCAGCATTCCTCAGGCGTCGACCGCCTCACCGCTGGAGCGGAACACCCGGATCCGGCGTCCATCCTCCAGCACCTTGGTACCGATGCGCTCGCCCTTGCCCGAGGCAGGGTTGAACGGCATCACGTTGGAAACATGGATCGGCGCCTCGCGCTCGATCACGCCGCCCGGCTGGTTGGCCTGCGGATTCGGCTTGGTGTGGCGCTTGACGATGTTGATGTTCGACACGACGACCTTGTCGCCGAGCACGCGCACCACGTCGCCCTTCTTGCCCTTGTCCTTGCCGGCGGTCACGATGACCTGGTCGCCCTTCTTGATTCTGTTCATAACCATATTCTCTTAGAGAGAGCCTGCCATCCATGGCGCAACATCGTTAGCTTCGGATCGTCCGGCCCGGCCATCCTGGCCGATCGTTCGCCAAGGCGGCGCGGCGGTGCCGCGCCAAACACGCCTTGGCTCACCCGCGCTCAGAGCACTTCAGGCGCGAGCGAGACGATCTTCATGAACTTCTCGGACCGCAGTTCGCGCGTCACCGGCCCGAAGATGCGGGTGCCGATCGGCTCGTGCTTGTTGTTCAACAACACCGCGGCGTTGCCGTCGAAGCGGATCAGCGAACCGTCCGGGCGACGCACGCCCTTGCGGGTACGCACCACGACCGCGTTGTAGACCTCGCCCTTCTTCACCTTGCCGCGCGGGATCGCGTCCTTGATCGACACCTTGATGATGTCGCCGATCGCGGCGTAGCGGCGCTTGGAGCCGCCGAGCACCTTGATGCACATCACTTCCTTGGCGCCGGAGTTGTCCGCCACGTCGAGGTGGCTTTGCATCTGGATCATGTTCGGCGCTCCTCGTTATTCGGCCGCACGCGTGACGATTTCGACCACGCGCCAGTTCTTGGTCTTGGACATCGGCGCGATCTCGACCATGCGCACCATGTCGCCTTCGCTGCAGGCGTTGTCCGCGTCGTGGGCATGCAGCTTGGTCGAGCGGCGGATGTACTTGCCGTACAGCGCGTGCTTGACCTGACGCTCCACCAGCACCGTCACGGTCTTGTCCATCTTGTTGCTGACGACGCGGCCTTCGACCGTGCGCAGCTTCTTCTCGGCCTGGTTCATATCGGCGGTGTTCTCTGTCATGTCGGCCGTCCTCACTTCTTCTGGCCGAGCAGGGTGTTGACGCGCGCGATCTCGCGGCGCACCCGGCGGGCCTCGTGGGTCTTGGCGAGCTGGCCGGTGGCCTTCTGCATGCGCAGCGAGAACTGCTCCTTGTGCAGGTCCACCAGATGGGACTTGAGGTCGTCGCCGGACTTCTCGCGGAGTTCCTTGATCGTAGCCATCAGCGCACCGTCCGGGTCACGAATTGGGTGGTGACCGAAAGCTTGGCGGCGGCCAGGCGGAACGCCTCGCGCGCGGTCGCCTCGTCGATGCCCTCGATCTCGAAGATCATCCGCCCGGGCTGCACCTGGGCGACCCAGAACTCCACGTTGCCCTTGCCCGAGCCCATCCGGACCTCGATCGGCTTCTTGGTGATCGGCTTGTCGGGGAACACCCGGATCCACATCTTGCCGCCGCGCTTGACGTGACGGCTGATGCTGCGGCGTCCGGCCTCGATCTGGCGCGCGGTCAGCTGCCCGGTCTGCGTCGCGCGCAGCCCGTATTCGCCGAAGCTCACGAGATTGCCGTTCCAGGCCAGGCCGTCGTTGCGGCCCTTGTGCATCTTGCGGTACTTGGTTCGCTTGGGTTGCAGCATGACTTAGTCCCTCGCCTCGCGATCACGGTCGCGGCGCGGACCGCGCGGGCGCTCGTTGCGCTCGCCGCGATCGCCACGCGGCGAATCGTCCTGCTTCTCCTGGCCCACCTGGCTGAAATCGAAGATCTCGCCCTTGTAGATCCAGGTCTTGATGCCGATGATTCCGTAGGTCGTCTTGGCCTCGGCGAAGCCGTAGTCGACGTCGGCGCGCAGCGTATGCAGCGGCACGCGGCCTTCCCGGTACCACTCCGAACGTGCGATTTCCGCGCCGTTGAGGCGGCCGGCGACGTTGACCTTGATGCCCAGCGCGCCCAGGCGCATCGCGTTGCCGACAGCGCGCTTCATCGCGCGGCGGAACATGATGCGGCGCTCGAGCTGCTGCGCGATCGACTCGGCGACCAGCTGCGCGTCGAGTTCGGGCTTGCGCACCTCGGTGACGTTGATGTGCGCAGGCACGCCCATCATGTCGCTGACCTCGCGGCGCAGCTTCTCGATGTCCTCGCCGCGCTTGCCGATCACCACGCCCGGGCGGGCGGTATGGATGGTCACGCGTGCGGTCTTGTTCGGACGCTCGATCATGATCTTGGAGATCCCGGCCTGCGCCAGCTTCTTGCGCAGCATCTCGCGGACCTTCAGGTCGGCCGCCAGGTAGTCGGCGAACTCCTTCTTGCCGGCGTACCACTTGGAATTCCAGTCCTTGGAAATGCCGAGGCGGATACCGGTGGGATGAACTTTATGACCCATGGTTACTTGCCCTTTCCGGTGGTTTCGCCCACCACCACCGTGATGTGGCTGGTGCGCTTGAGGATGCGGGTGCCGCGGCCCTTGGCGCGCGCCATGAAGCGCTTCAGGGTCGGGCCCTCGTCCACCATGATGGTGGTGACCGAAAGCTCGTCGACGTCGGCGCCCTGGTTGTTCTCGGCGTTCGCGATCGCCGATTCGACCACCTTGCGGATCATGTGGGCGGCCTTCTTGTCGGAGAAGCGCAGCAGGTTGACCGCGCGCTCGGCAGACAGCCCGCGCACCTGGTCGGCGACGAGACGCGCCTTCTGCGGGGAGATGCGCGCGGTCCGCAGGACCGCCCTTGCGCCATTCTGGTTGCTCATGGTCGTCATCTCCTTAACGCGACTTCTTGTCGCCGCTGTGACCCTTGAACGTACGGGTCAAGGCGAACTCGCCGAGCTTGTGGCCGACCATGTTCTCGTTGACCAGCACCGGAATGTGGTTTCTGCCGTTGTGCACGGCGATGGTGTAACCCACCATCTCCGGCAGGATCATCGAACGGCGCGACCAGGTCTTGATCGGGCGCTTGCTGGTGCCCGCGGTCTCGATCTTCTTGATCAGATGATGATCGACGAACGGACCTTTCTTCAGGGAACGTGCCATAGCCAATTAGCTCCTGCGGTCGCGCACGATGAACTGCTGGGTGCGCTTGTTCTTGCGGGTCTTGTAACCCTTGGTCGGCACGCCCCACGGCGTAACCGGGTGCGGGTTGCCCTGGCCGGCGCGGGCTTCGCCGCCGCCGTGCGGATGGTCGACCGGGTTCATCGCCGCGCCGCGGACGGTCGGCTTGATGCCGCGCCAGCGCTTGGCGCCGGCCTTGCCCAGCTTCTCCAGGTTGTGCTCGACGTTGCCGACCTCGCCGATGGTGGCGCGGCACTCGGCAGGCACCCGGCGCATCTCGCCGGAGCGCAGACGCAGCGTGGCATAGCCCTGCTCGCGTGCGACCAGCTGGACCGAGGCGCCCGCGGCGCGCGCGATCTGCGCGCCCTTGCCGGGCTTCATCTCGATGCAGTGCACCGTGGAGCCCATCGGGATGTTGCGCAGCGGCAGCGTGTTGCCGGTCTTGATCGGCGCATCCGGGCCCGCCATCACCTGGTCGCCGGCCTTCAGGCCCTTCGGCGCGATGATGTAGCGGCGCTCGCCGTCGACGTAGCACAGCAGGGCGATGTGGGCCGTGCGGTTGGGATCGTATTCGATCCGCTCCACGCGCGCCGGGATGCCTTCCTTGTTGCGCTTGAAGTCGATGATCCGGTAGTGCTGCTTGTGGCCACCGCCGATATGACGGGTGGTGATGCGGCCGTGGTGGTTGCGGCCGCCGGTCTTGCCCTGCTTCTCGACCAGCGCGGCGTGCGGGGCGCCCTTGTGGAGCTCGGGCGTCACCACGCGGACCGCGGAACGGCGGCCGGCGGAAGTAGGCTTGAATTTCATCAATGGCATGGGACTGGATCCTGTTCAGTGAAGTCCTGCGGAGCAGGGCTTCGTCAGACCTTGGCCGTCATCACGTCGATCGACTGGCCCTCGGCCAGCTTCACGTACGCCTTGCGCCAGTCGCCGCGACGGCCGCTGCGGAAGCGGAAGGACTTGTTCTTTCCCTTCACGTTCAGCACGTTGACCGCCTCGACCTTGACGTCGAAGAGCTTCTCGATCGCGGCCTTGATGTCGGCCTTGGTCGCGTCCTTCGACACCTCGAACGCATACTGATTGGAGAGTTCCTGCAGGCGCGCGGTCTTCTCGGAGACGCGCGGTGCACGAATCACCTCGTAAAGCTTGCTGGCGGCGAGCTCGCGGGTCGCGCCGGCGGTGTTGTCGGTGCTCTTGGCGCTCATGCCAGCCACTCCTCGATCTTCTTGACCGCATCGGCGGTGATCAACACGGTGTCGGACGACACCAGCGCGACCGGGTCCAGCCCCTGGACGTCGCGGACCTGCACGTAGGGCAGGTTGCGCGCCGACAGGTACAGGTGCTCGGAGGCTTCCTCGGTCACGATCAGCGGACGCCGACCGAGATCGAACTCCTTGAGCTTCGCGATCAGGCCGCTTGTCTTCGTCTGCTCGATATCGAACGCGTCGACGACCTTCAGACGGCCCTGCCGGTTGAGCTCGGACAGGATCGCCGCCATCGCGGCGCGGTACATCTTGCGGTTGACCTTCTGCTCGAAGCTGCGCGGCTTGGCCGCGAAGGTCACGCCGCCGCCGACGAAGATCGGCGCGGTCAGCGCGCCGTGGCGGGCGCCGCCGCCCTTCTGCCGCTTCGACTTCTTGGTGGTGCCGTTGACCTCGGAGCGGGTCTTCTGCGCCTTGGTGCCGGCACGCCCGGCATTGCGGTAGGCGACGACGACCTGGTGCACCAGGTCCTCGCTGAACTCGCGACCGAAGACCGCGTCGGACACCGACAGCTTCTCGCTGCTGTTGTTGATAGCCAGTTCCATCGTGGTCTCCTTAACCCTTGCTCGCCGGACGCACGATGACGTCGCCGCCCGGCGCGCCGGGCACCGCGCCCTTGACCGCGATCAGGCCGCGCTCTGCGTCGACCCGGACCACCTCGAGGTTCTGGGTGCTCTGGTTCCTGGCGCCCATGTGGCCGGACATCTTCTTGCCGGGGAACACGCGGCCGGGCGTCTGGCGCTGGCCGATCGAGCCCGGCGAGCGATGCGACAGCGAGTTGCCGTGCGTCGCGTCGCCCATCTTGAAGTTCCAGCGCTTGATCGTGCCCTGGAAGCCCTTGCCCTTGGTCACGCCCTGGACGTCGACGATCTGGCCGACCTCGAAAATGTCGGCCTTGATCTCGCCGCCGACCTGGAAGTCGCCGAGCCGGTCGTCGGCCACGCGGAACTCCCACAAGCCGCGGCCCGGCTCGACCTTGGCCTTGGCCAGGTGACCGGCCTCGGGCTTGGTGAGCAGCGAAGCGCGACGGGCGCCGACGGTGACCTGTACGGCGCTGTAGCCGTCGGTGTCGGCGGTCTTCACCTGGGTGATGCGGTTGGGGGTCGCCTCGATCAGGGTCACCGGCACGGACTGGCCGTCCTCGGTGAACACCCGGCTCATGCCGGCCTTGCGGCCGACGATTCCCAACGAATGCTTCTTCGCGGTCATGGTCCGGGCCCTCAGGTCAGCTTGATCTGGACGTCGACGCCGGCCGCGAGCTCGAGCTTCATCAGCGCGTCCACGGTCTTGTCGTTGGGGTCGACGATGTCGAGCACGCGCTTGTGCGTGCGGGTCTCGTACTGGTCGCGCGCGTCCTTGTCGACGTGCGGCGAGGTCAGGATGGTGTAGCGCTCGATCTTGGTGGGCAGCGGGATCGGGCCGCGCACCTGCGCGCCGGTCCGCTTGGCCGTTTCGACGATCTCGCTTGCCGAACGGTCGATCAGGCGATGATCGAACGCTTTCAGCCGGATCCGGATCTTTTGGTCCGCCATGACGAAATTCCTTGGTTGAAAGAGCGACAGGCCCCGCGGCTGGGTGCGCAAGGCCTCGTGGAATCGACGACTTTCCGGACCGATGCCGCAGGCCCGGGAGTTTCCCTGGGAAAAACGAAGGCAGGCCGGTCACCCGGCCCGCCCAGACTGAGAACTGCAAGCGCGACGAAATGCCCCTGCCGATGATGTCCCGAACCATTTCGGGACGACCGGGGCGCTGCCGCGCGACATTTTCCCTGTCTGGCGAAAACGAGGCGCGTCCTGCCCCTCATTTCGCGGTTCCGCGAAGCCGCCCGAGGCGGCTCCGCGAAGTGGTCGATCATTATAGGGAGTGGGCCGGGCTGAATGCAACACCCGAACCGCTCGCCGATGCCCGGGAGTTCCCGGAGCCGCGTCCCGCCACCCGGAGGAGGCGCGGACTGTCGTGGCTCCTGCCAGCCCGCGGCCCACAAGCGGGGCGCGGGCCTGACCCCGGCCTGCACCGGGACGGCGCAGCGACAAAGGCGAGCGCGTCAGGCGCGCCCGCCGCGCTGCGTCACTTCAGGATCTTCGCCACCACGCCGGCGCCGACCGTCCGGCCGCCCTCGCGGATCGCGAAGCGCAGGCCCTCGTCCATCGCCACCGGGTTGATCAGCTCCACCACCATCTTCACGTTGTCGCCCGGCATCACCATCTCCGTGCCCTCCGGCAGCGTCACCGCGCCGGTGATGTCCGTGGTCCGGAAGTAGAACTGCGGACGGTAGCCCTTGAAGAACGGCGTGTGACGACCGCCCTCGTCCTTCGACAGCACGTACACCTCGGCCTCGAAGCTGGTGTGCGGCGCGATCGAACCCGGCTTGCACAGCACCTGCCCGCGCTCCACGTCGTCGCGCTTGGTGCCGCGAAGCAGCAGACCCGCGTTGTCGCCCGCCTGGCCCTGGTCCAGCAGCTTGCGGAACATCTCCACGCCCGTCACCGTGGTCTTCTGCGTCGCGCGGATCCCCACGATCTCGATCTCGTCGCCCACCTTGATGATCCCGCGCTCGATGCGCCCGGTCACCACCGTGCCGCGCCCGGAGATCGAGAACACGTCCTCCACCGGCATCAGGAACGGCTTGTCCACGTCGCGCTCGGGCTCCGGGATCCAGGTGTCCAGCGCCTCGACCAGCTTGATGATCGACGGCACGCCAATGTCGGTCTGATCGCCTTCCAGCGCGGAACGCGCCGAACCGGTGATGATCGGAGTGTCGTCGCCCGGAAACTCGTACTTGCTCAGCAGCTCGCGGACCTCCATCTCCACCAGCTCCAGCAGCTCGGCGTCGTCCACCAGGTCCGCCTTGTTCAGGTAGACCACGATGTACGGCACGCCGACCTGGCGCGCCAGCAGGATGTGCTCGCGCGTCTGCGGCATCGGACCGTCCGCGGCCGAACACACCAGGATCGCGCCGTCCATCTGCGCCGCACCGGTGATCATGTTCTTCACGTAGTCCGCGTGGCCCGGGCAGTCGACGTGCGCGTAGTGCCGGCTCTCCGACTCGTACTCCACGTGCGCCGTCGAAATCGTGATCCCGCGCGCCTTCTCTTCCGGCGCCGCGTCGATCGCGTCGTAGGCCTTGAACTCGCCGCCGAAACGCTCCGCACCGATCTTCGTCAGCGCCGCCGTCAGCGTCGTCTTGCCGTGGTCCACGTGACCGATCGTGCCCACGTTCACGTGGGGCTTGGTGCGCTCGAACTTACCCTTGGCCATGGTT
>NZ_JACCKA010000083.1 GCF_013425525.1 Luteimonas salinisoli
GCGACGCTCGTTGCGCCGTTTTCGGCGCATTTGGGCGGGGTTCCCCGCCCGGGGGACACACCTATCCCGTCGCCGGCAGCAAGTGCCGGCGCGCCATCCACAGATTCGACAACGCGAACAACGTCAGCATCTGGCCGGTGTTCTTCATCAATCCGCGGTAGCGCACCTTGATGTGGCGGAACTGCTGCTTCACCACCCGGAACGGGTGCTCGACCTTCGCCCGCAGGCTCGCCTTGTACTGCTCCCAACGCTCCGCGTACCGGCGGTCGCGCTTGTTCTTCATCGCGCGGATCTTCGAAGGCTTCTCCGCCACCACGAAAGCCGCCCGGACCTCCTGCAGTTCTTCGCGCTTGTCCATGCCGGCGTAGCCGCTGTCGCCGCGTACCGTGCCTTCCTTGCCGTGCAGCAGCTTGTGGACCTGGCTGATGTCGGCCGCGTTCGCCGCCGTGCATTCCACGTGGTGCACCAGCCCGGACTCCTCGTCCACGCCGATGTGCGCCTTCATCCCGAAGTACCACTGGTTGCCCTTCTTCGTCTGGTGCATTTCCGGATCCCGCTCGCCATCCTGGTTCTTCGTCGAGCTCGGGGCCGCGATGATCGTCGCATCCACGATCGTGCCCGCGCGCAAGCTCTGGCCCTTACGCGACAGATGCGCATTGACCTGCTCGAAGATCTGCCTGCCCAGGTCGTGCGTCTCGAGCAATCGCCGGAAGTTGAGGATTGTCGTCTCGTCCGGGATGCCGTCCAGCCCACCGAGCCCGGCGAACCGGCGCATCACCGGAGTGTCGTACAAGGCCTCTTCCATCGCCGGGTCGCTCAACGCGTACCACTGCTGCAGGAAGTGGACGCGCAGCATTGTGGCAAGTGGGTACGGTTGGCGGCCGGGGCGGCCCGTCTTCGGGTAGTGCGGCTCGATCAGCGCCAGCAGCGCCTTCCACGGCACCACCTGGTCCATCTCCGCCAGGAAGATCTCCTTGCGGGTCCGCTTGCCCTTGCCCAAGCCCTCGGCGTCACCGAACGTCAGCTGCATCGATCGCTGTCCCAATCAAGTTGCGCTATTGTCGCGCGGAACGGACGAGTTGTTCAGACCTTCCTTAAGAGGTCCGGATTGCCGACGAAGTCCGGAGCGGTGCCCGGCCAAACCAGGTGATAGTTGTCCTGAAGGTCTTGGTAGTTGCCCCTGCCAGTTGTCATCTTCAGGCCCCGGCCTCTGTACCGCCAGCCGTCGCCGCTGGCTATGTCGCCGTTTCCATTGCGGTTGCCGTATGCACGGTTAGCAATGGCTTCCTCATCCGCACTTCGACCGTTCGCGCGGCCATAGGTTTGAGCTTCCTGCGAATTGCGTGCGAAGTAGGAGAACGTGGCGATTAATCCAGAGGGCGAGTAGTTGAGACTCTCGGTGAAACTGGCACTATTTCCGACTTCTTCTCTGACCTGCGAAAAGAAATGAGACAGCCGGAGTGGCGAGTCGAGCTTGTAGTCTTCGATGTTCTGGTTTACTTCCTCCACGATTGAGCGAAGGCGATCCACGGGAGCAGTGGTGAAGATCTGCTGAAGCATCTCCACGGTGATGCTGGGTGCACGAGCGCTGAACGTCTCTATCAGACCGATTGGATGCAAGTTGTAGGCAACAAGCGACTCTTCGTTGGACAGGCCATGCTTGCCTTTAGCTTCCCCCCACCATAGCAGTGACTCGATTCGCTCCTTCTCCTTCTCCCAGTCTTTCTTGCGCCGATCCGGGATCAGTTAGTCCATAGCGCGCCATTTGTCCATCGGGCCGGACCATTCGCTCTCATGCTTGATGATCAGGTGCGAGAGCGCCTGGGCCAGCCAAGGCTTACGCAGGGCCTGCCGCAATTCCAGTGGGGTGAGGCTTTTGTCCCCATCCAGGTCGAGCACGTCATACAACTTGCGGAACAGGATGCCGCCCTCGGCGCCGGCACTTTCGGTTTCCAGTTCGCTCTGCTCATCGGGGACGATATGGCCTTGCTGGACTACATGGTGTGCATAGAGCGCGCGCGGCGTGGAGCCGTCGATGTCCACGATCTCGAATCCCGGCCAGTGCCAGGGGGTGCACAGGCCGACCTTGGTGTGACCCTTCTCCCGGACCCAGCCCGAGGCGCTGCTTCCTTCAACAGTGCCCACCTCCACTTTCCACCAGCGGGTGCCATCTTCCTCCTTGACGGGCTCATCCAGCACGCTGATGGGCAGAACGCGGGCGTGGCCGACAACTGGGCCATCGGTGCCATTGGTTTGCGCGTTGAGCTGCGTTGCGTCCGGTATCGCAGTGTCCATTGTCTGCACCAGTCGAGCGCCTTCCTCGATCAGGAGCAGGGTCTTGTGCCGATCGGTCAACTGTGCTGCCCGTTGCCTACTCTGTTCAATGAAGGATTTGATATCTTCCGTGGTGAACACATCCACCTGTATCAACGGCCGCTCGTTGCATGACGAGCCGAGGGGATTCATGTCGATGTAGCGCTGATACTGGCCCAAATGGCCGACGAAATCGCCGGCCTTGATTTCGATAGGAGCGTCCGGGATCACGATACTTCCGACCTCGGCGGGCTCCACCTCGGTATCGGGAATCTCGGCCTTGTAGGCGTAGGCGCCGGCCAGCCCTTCTGGGTAGGCGGTACCGACCACCTCGGTGACGGCGTAATAACCGGTCGTGCCGAGCCGGGCGCCCAGTTTCAGCTTGGTGCCGCGGGGCGCGAAGCCGACGACCTGGCGGTTGGCGTCGCGGAGATTCAAGCCGATGCCGTTTTCAGGGATGTAGGGATTTCGCGTCCTGTCGGCATCGGTGGCCTTTTCGCCCACGATATGCAGCGGTTCACCCCAGAACGCAGGCCTCGCCTTGTCCGCGTCCTGCTGGTAATTTTTCCAGTTAAGCAAGTGCATATAGAGGCTGTGAAACAGCAGGCTTGGCTCTTGCTGCTCCTCACTCCCACTTCGATTAGCGGCTGCGGACTCGCCCGTAGCCGCGCCACCGGCCTGCGCACCGTCGGCCTTGGGCAGCCGCAGCCAGTGTCGCACCAGCACGAACCCCGTGGAATACGTGGCCGCGCCGCAGCTGGCGTACTCTACGGTTGGGTAGTCGTCATCGAGCTTCCACGCTATCACCTCGCCATCGGCGATGCAGCGCACACCACCGTCCTGCGCCAGCGTCGCGCCGGTCTGGGCGCCGAAGTGGATACCGCCGTGCCACTGACCGTTATAGCCGATGGGGTAGAAGCCATCCTCGGCCTGGGAAAGCGCCTGGAAATACTCCTGGGCGTTGGTGACCTCGACCGTTCCCGGTTGGGCGGGATTGCGAGCCTCCGTCTTCGGAAACGGATAGACGAACTTCTTGAGGGGTGCGGGAGCGTTGTCGTCGCTCATGTCGGCGTCCTTGTCGGTGGTCGTTCAACCGGAGAAGTCGAGCATCCTGTCCGGTTCCAGCTTCACGATGCCGTCCGGCAGGGAGAGCCTGACATCGCCGCTCGCGCCGCCCCGGAACGGATGCTCCCCCGCCTTCACGGTGAAATTCCCCGGACACGCGAAGGTGATGTCACCCCCCTCCAGCGTCACCTGCGTCTGCCCCGCCTGCAGCACGATCTTCTCGTTGGCCAGCACGTCGATGCGCTCGTCGGTGGCGGTGAGCGTGACCGACTTGTCAGCCAGCAGCTCGAGGGGGCCGGTATGGGCCTGCAGGCTGAGCGGGCCGTTGGCGGCGATGGCGCGGATCGGGCCGGCGTGGGCGTAAAGCGCGGCGTGCTGGCCGGAGACCGAGGCGAAGGTCTGGCCGGCGCTGAGCTGGACGTCGGCCTGCGCGGTCAGGTGCAGGGCGCCGCCGGCGTAGGCGACCGCGCTCTTCTGCGTCGCGAACGCGATCGACTCCGGCGACTCGGCGACCAGCTTGGGATCCGCGAAACGCTCCACCGGTTCCTCGCCCGGTTCGCGCCCGCCACCCGCGGGCTTCATCGCCGACTGGCCGGCGACGCTGTCGGCGTACTTTCCGTCGACCTCGGCATCGAGCGCCTCGCGCAGCGCGGTGAGGCGGGCGTTGGCGTCGAACCCCGGTACCTGCTGCTGCAGCAGGGTCTCGTGCAGGCCCTCGGCGGTGCGTTCGGCGCCCTTGAGCTGGGCCACGGCCTCGGTGATGTCGAGCTGGGTGGAGGCGCCTTCGGCCCGCGCGGTGGTGGACAGCAGCAGGCCCTGGCCGGCGTGGACGTTGCCCCAGCCGGCGCTGGCCAACTCCACGCCCTGGCCGCGCAGGCCGCCGCGGGAGGCGTCCTGGTGCTGCACCAGGTAGCCCAGTTCCAGGCGGCTGTCGGCCAGGCTGGTGTGCAGCCGGGTGCGCAGCTGGCCCGGGGTGTCGTCGAGCACCCACTGCTGGGTTCCGGCGCC
>NZ_JACCKA010000084.1 GCF_013425525.1 Luteimonas salinisoli
GGAAGGTCTGAACAACTCGTCCGTTCCGCGCGACAATAGCGCAACTTGATTGGGACAGCGATCGATGCAGCTGACGTTCGGTGACGCCGAGGGCTTGGGCAAGGGCAAGCGGACCCGCAAGGAGATCTTCCTGGCGGAGATGGACCAGGTGGTGCCGTGGAAGGCGCTGCTGGCGCTGATCGAGCCGCACTACCCGAAGACGGGCCGCCCCGGCCGCCAACCGTACCCACTTGCCACAATGCTGCGCGTCCACTTCCTGCAGCAGTGGTACGCGTTGAGCGACCCGGCGATGGAAGAGGCCTTGTACGACACTCCGGTGATGCGCCGGTTCGCCGGGCTCGGTGGGCTGGACGGCATCCCGGACGAGACGACAATCCTCAACTTCCGGCGATTGCTCGAGACGCACGACCTGGGCAGGCAGATCTTCGAGCAGGTCAATGCGCATCTGTCGCGTAAGGGCCAGAGCTTGCGCGCGGGCACGATCGTGGATGCGACGATCATCGCGGCCCCGAGCTCGACGAAGAACCAGGATGGCGAGCGGGATCCGGAAATGCACCAGACGAAGAAGGGCAACCAGTGGTACTTCGGGATGAAGGCGCACATCGGCGTGGACGAGGAGTCCGGGCTGGTGCACCACGTGGAATGCACGGCGGCGAACGCGGCCGACATCAGCCAGGTCCACAAGCTGCTGCACGGCAAGGAAGGCACGGTACGCGGCGACAGCGGCTACGCCGGCATGGACAAGCGCGAAGAACTGCAGGAGGTCCGGGCGGCTTTCGTGGTGGCGGAGAAGCCTTCGAAGATCCGCGCGATGAAGAACAAGCGCGACCGCCGGTACGCGGAGCGTTGGGAGCAGTACAAGGCGAGCCTGCGGGCGAAGGTCGAGCACCCGTTCCGGGTGGTGAAGCAGCAGTTCCGCCACATCAAGGTGCGCTACCGCGGATTGATGAAGAACACCGGCCAGATGCTGACGTTGTTCGCGTTGTCGAATCTGTGGATGGCGCGCCGGCACTTGCTGCCGGCGACGGGATAGGTGTGTCCCCCGGGCGGGGAACCCCGCCCAAATGCGCCGAAAACGGCGCAACGAGCGTCGCGATGAGAGCTTGTTGACCCCGAACACTGGAATCACTGCGTCAAGCCACGTTGTTCAGATGATCCTTAAGTACCGCGCGATACGCGGTTCAGTCCGCGGTATTCTTCTGGATTAGGCATGGTCTCTATCGGATCGCCGATGGAGGACCGGAGGACGCAAATGTCGACTCGATCACGAGGATCATCAACCGCCATACGAACAGCTACGCTGCACGACGCGGCCATTTCACCAACATCTGGGCCGCGGATGTTTTCGCATCAATCGACGAGTAAGCTTTCAGCCATGAAGAGAATCTTCACTCAATTTGCGATTTTACTCGGATTTACTGCCGCTCAGCTGCTGCATGCCTCAATAGCGAGCGAGAAATCCCTCTCCCCTTCCTTAACCCTCGCTTCTCCGACACTAGAGATTGACTTTCCAGTTAGGGAATCGCTGATCCAGTTCTTCTATGTTCCCCAGCGAGACGAAGAACCTAATATCGAGATCTACTTGTCCTATCGCTCAGGCGTCTGCGTACGAACAGCGCATCTGGAAACTATAGAACCAGAGGGTCGAGCTGCCGAAATTTCATCCGTTTTTACGCTCGATGCAGATGGGGATAAAGAAGGAGACTTATTCATTATCGCGACGTGGCCGATCAATCATGCAGCAATCGGGACCGAAGGCACCTACTACAAAATCTATGCTTATCGTAAATCTGCCGTCGAAGGGAACGAACTGGAGTTCCATAGAGCGCGCGATATCGAGGACAAGCTTGGGTCGGGTCTCGATGGAACCCGGGAAGGCGTAGAGGTCTCCTTCCCCTTCAAAGAGTACGCGTCCATCCGTGCCGCGCTCGCACGCTAGCCACCGGCACCGCCTTCGCCCTGACCCGACACCCGCCCCACGGCGGCCAGGCATTTGTGCCGCTGCACCTACCCCACGGCGCGGTCAACAACCTCGGCAGCGGCATCACCGCCCTGCTCGCCTCGGCCGAACTGGAACGCGGGAGCTACCGCAACCGCTTCGTGGCTGTGCCCGCCGGCACGCCTGTCGCGCCGCTGCCGCAGGACCGCCCGACCGTGCACGGCCCGCAGGCCGGCTTCATTCGCGTGAGGCAGATCAGGCTGCTGGAAAAGATTGCGACCGAAGCCGACGGCACCCGCTGGTGGGAGATCGACGTCGGCACCGGAGACGGCGCGCCCCGGACCGGCTGGGCCCGAGAGAAGGGGCAAGCCAATGTCCGCCTGTGCTCGCCCTGGGGCTGGCCCGGATTCGAGATCGTCAAGGGCGAAACCAGCACACCGGCGCAGCTGTATGCTCGCCATATCGTGCAGCAGGGCTAGGCCACAGCCAGCGAGGAAGGCGAGTCGACCGCCGCGGGCGCACCGGTCGACACCCGCCCGGTGTTCAACAAGCTCTATGACATCATCGACCAGGCGGAGAGCGGGAAGAAGGACGGCCACCTCTCGCCGCATGAAATTCGCAAAGCTCTAGCCAAGCGGTGGCTGGCCCAGGCCATTTCGCGCCTGATCGTCGAACACGAAAGCGAGTGGTCCGGGCCGATGAGCAAGTGGGACGAAATCGACCGGCACATCCCGCAATCGAGAAAAGGTGACTGGAATCAGGAAAAGAAGCGAATCTCTACGCTGAACTGGTGGGACTCTGTCAAGGGCGGCCACGAATTTCCTCGGACGAGTAGCGTACATCATCTTCATCCCGTGGCAATTGTTTCAAACTTCGTAGCTAGGGCCCTGGACTGCGTAACGTACAAAATCTACCAACAAAGTGGGCTTATCGAGATAATCACTCCGAAACATATTAATTCAAACCGTAGAAACAGGGTCCGCTACGTATACATCGACAACATCGGGGCGGAGCACGACATAGGCGAGTACACGTTCACTTCAGCGTCTCGTGTTGGCCCTGGAAATCGAGCGATAAATGGAACGTCGCATCTTGTAGATCTTCGCAATATCGCCAACTACGCAAACGGCGACGTAAAATTCGGTTTCCAATACGACGAGCGTCTCACCCTTCGCCCGTACATCGGGACCATGCCGCTAGCTAGCTTGCTTGGTGCCATGCTAGATGTGGGCTACGAAGACATTTCCTGCAATGGTTTCAGCGACGCCTTGGGCCATTCGATCGGAGGAAGCAGCTCTCACAGAAACGGAATAAATGGAGACTTCAAGTATCTTCGCTCCGATGAGTCCACACAAACGCAACCAAGTCTACATATAAATACCCAGCCAGAACTGATGGATGAAACGAGACAGAACACATTTAATGATGCGTTGTACAAGTACGGATGGCACGGTCTCCTCTCTTGAGAATATACGATAGGAGGTGGAAAGAAGTTGCTAAACCATTCACGCCACTACTCGAATCACCACCACCATTTGTACCTTCATAATTACTCACCAACAACGGTGGAAAGAAATGGGTAGATTGATTTCAATTCTTATCACAACGACGTTCCTACTCACTACACCATTAGGCTGCGCAGCCGAAGTCCGAAATGACTTGGATTGTGGATACTTCCTGCAACGATTAGATGCCAATAAATATGCTTCAGGAGCCACATTCAGCCTGGATCAAGATTATGAAATAAACGGAGAGAACTTTACAAACATATACGAGTCAGTACCATCCATTCAATCGAACTGCCCTCCTGGTGAAATCATCCCAGATTCTCCAGAGTCGATAAAATCTCCATGGGATGCGCCTCCTTATGTCGACGCAAATGCTGGAGTGACCGACGGAACTCCTTGGGTCCAGTACATTTACCCGAGAACCGGAGATGATGGAATCGGGCTAGCGTCTAGCATTGTGTTCTACGACGCTTCAGGACACCCAATTTCTACGAAACTAGCCTCGTCTTACTTGTCTTGGGAGAATGCTTCTACTATCGAGTCCGAAATAACCAGTGGGATAATACGCTACTGCAAGAGATCTATTGAATTCTCAGAGTATGACGAAGACGGAAACATCGTTCGCCAACTTGGCGAGCCGTTGATCTCGGATTGCGAACGATCGTCCGACACATTTCCGTAGATTGCGCATTCCTACATTCATACGCGACCATTGAATCCTGGAATCAATTTTTTCTACGCATTTGGTGGAAAGTAGTAAATGAATGCAGTTGCGTTACTTATGGCTACGTGTAGCGTGGCTACTTGTAGCGTTTAACCGCCTGCTGGCGCGGAACTGTTCGTACCCCAAGAGCTCAGCAGCTCCACGTCTGTTGAAATACGCGACTACAAGCTCTCTTTGCGTGAATCCGATTCCGGAACGCTTGTCAGCGGTAACACCTCGATTGACTTGGTAATTCAGACAGAGACGCCGCATGACCGCCAACTTCGCTCCAGCAGGCCGAGGGCGATATCCTCGCCGAGATCCTCACCTGGATACAGGAGGTGGTGGAAGGCCGCGGCGACTCGACAAACTGGTACGGGAGCTGAGCATGCCCACCCCACTCCTGGCGCAAGAAATCCACCTGCTGGAGCGATACAGCTCGAAGGCGTACTTCGATGCGATGCGGGACGCATGGGAACGGATGCTGCGGCACGCCGAGCGATGTCTCGAGGCGTTCGTCAACAAGCTCCCGCCCGACTACCGCGACAGGCCGCTCCCCGAGCAACCGGACATCGTCTGGGGGGAAAGGATCCTGCCCATTTTCCGGAACACGGCGGACAGCCTCAACAACGCCTATATCCAGTTGACGCATGGCGAGATGCGGGCGCTAGGTGTCGCAGGCATGGTGCACAGCGATTTCGCAGGCTTTTCCCGTGATTACAGCTCGGACTGGATGGACGAGCCGCAGGTTCTGGCCGAGGTCGACGGAGGAAGCGCCGAGTTCTGGCGATGGCTCACGACCGCCGTGGAACACGCCGCGAACATCGAGTTCACCGTGGGGGCGTACTGGACACAGGGAGACCTGAGCAATCGTTACGACCCGGTCGCGCGGGGCACACTGGACCCTCCGCCACTGTGGCGCGCGTATGTGCTTTCGGCGACGCAGACGGCCCAGACCGGCGAGCCCGTCGCCAAGACAGGCATCTATCTTCCGCGGGTCGACGACAGCTGCGCGGCTTTCATGGTCGAAGGGCTGCCCGCCCCGCCTGCGAGCATCGGCTACGATCCCGAGACCATGCAGAACACGTCCGAAGCGGAGTGCAGCTGGAGGCTGGTAGAACGGGCCGCGGAAGGCTCGATCGAAGATGGACTGTCCGATCTCCTGCCCACCGCGGACCCGGCGGGCCAGGACCGGATGGAAGCTGGCCAGACCTGCCCAAGATCCGGCTGGTGGTATTCGCCCGCCCAGTCGGGAGCGCGTCGCCACTTCAATCGTGGCGACACGTTTCCGGCCGTCGAGAGCGACTACGGGGGCACCTTCTGGCTGTGGGCGCAGAACCAGGCTCCACCTACGCTCTAGCCCGTCAATGCGCCCGCCGCGACCGAATCCGGCGCTGGCTGCGGCCGCGACGCGCCTGGACTAGGATGGGGCACATGTGCCTGATCGCCATCGCCTGGAAGGTCCATCCGCGCTATCCGCTGGTGCTGATCGCCAACCGCGACGAGCTCCATGCGCGGCCGACCGCCGCCGCCGGGCCCGATCCCGACGCGCTCCACGTGTACGGCGGACGCGACCTGGTGCAGGGCGGTAGCTGGCTTCAGGCGGCGCGACATGGGCGGCTCGCGGCGGTGACCAATGTGCGTTGCGGCACCGCGCCCGAGGTTGCGCCGCGTTCACGCGGGTGGCTGGTGCGCGACTTCGTGCGGGCCGAGGAGTCCGCCGTCTCCCATGTCCGGGACCTGCTGCCGCGGGCGGACGAGTACGGCCGCTTCAACCTGCTCGCCTGGGACGGCGACGACCTGGCCTTCGCCAGCAACCACCCCGAGCCGATGCACGCACCGGTCTCGCCGGGGGTCCACGCGATGTCCAACGGCGCCTTCGATGCGCCCTGGCCGAAGAGCACGCTTGCGACGCGGGCGCTGGAGGGGTGGCTGGGCGGACTGTCGCATCGCGTCGATCCGTTCGCCGACCACGCGTGCCTGGCGCCACTGTTCGGGGCGCTGGCCGATGCCGCCCCGGCGCCGGATGCGGCACTGCCGGACACGGGCGTGGGACGGGATCTCGAACGCGCGCTGTCGCCGCCGTTCGTCGCGGGCGCGGAATACGGGACCAGATGCAGCAGCGTGATCCTGGTCGAGGGGTCGCGGCTGCTCTTCGCCGAGCGGCGTTTCGGGCCGGGCGGCGCGCCGCTGGGGGAATCGGTTGCGGAACTGATGCTGGCCGGCGCGTCGACGTAGAGGAAAAAGATCGCGCTTCGGCGCACGACGCATAGCAAAAACCGGTCCGGGTGGCCCGGCCGGGTCGTTGCCGATCCAAGCGGAATCGCCGCGGCTTTCGCTGCCATGGGCCGCTCCTACGGAAGAGCGTTTGCCCATCACGCCCGTGTGTCGCCTCCCCCTAAAATCGGTCCAGCGGTAGCTGGAGGTCTCCGGGCACACTACCGCCCAGGAGGCCACCGATGCGCAAGAGCAAATTCAC
>NZ_JACCKA010000085.1 GCF_013425525.1 Luteimonas salinisoli
GGAAGGTCTGAACAACTCGTCCGTTCCGCGCGACAATAGCGCAACTTGATTGGGACAGCGATCGATGCAGCTGACGTTCGGTGACGCCGAGGGCTTGGGCAAGGGCAAGCGGACCCGCAAGGAGATCTTCCTGGCGGAGATGGACCAGGTGGTGCCGTGGAAGGCGCTGCTGGCGCTGATCGAGCCGCACTACCCGAAGACGGGCCGCCCCGGCCGCCAACCGTACCCACTTGCCACAATGCTGCGCGTCCACTTCCTGCAGCAGTGGTACGCGTTGAGCGACCCGGCGATGGAAGAGGCCTTGTACGACACTCCGGTGATGCGCCGGTTCGCCGGGCTCGGTGGGCTGGACGGCATCCCGGACGAGACGACAATCCTCAACTTCCGGCGATTGCTCGAGACGCACGACCTGGGCAGGCAGATCTTCGAGCAGGTCAATGCGCATCTGTCGCGTAAGGGCCAGAGCTTGCGCGCGGGCACGATCGTGGATGCGACGATCATCGCGGCCCCGAGCTCGACGAAGAACCAGGATGGCGAGCGGGATCCGGAAATGCACCAGACGAAGAAGGGCAACCAGTGGTACTTCGGGATGAAGGCGCACATCGGCGTGGACGAGGAGTCCGGGCTGGTGCACCACGTGGAATGCACGGCGGCGAACGCGGCCGACATCAGCCAGGTCCACAAGCTGCTGCACGGCAAGGAAGGCACGGTACGCGGCGACAGCGGCTACGCCGGCATGGACAAGCGCGAAGAACTGCAGGAGGTCCGGGCGGCTTTCGTGGTGGCGGAGAAGCCTTCGAAGATCCGCGCGATGAAGAACAAGCGCGACCGCCGGTACGCGGAGCGTTGGGAGCAGTACAAGGCGAGCCTGCGGGCGAAGGTCGAGCACCCGTTCCGGGTGGTGAAGCAGCAGTTCCGCCACATCAAGGTGCGCTACCGCGGATTGATGAAGAACACCGGCCAGATGCTGACGTTGTTCGCGTTGTCGAATCTGTGGATGGCGCGCCGGCACTTGCTGCCGGCGACGGGATAGGTGTGTCCCCCGGGCGGGGAACCCCGCCCAAATGCGCCGAAAACGGCGCAACGAGCGTCGCAGAGCTTGTTGACCCCGAACACTGGAATCACTGCGTCAAGCCACGTTGTTCAGATGATCCCTAGACGGGGCGTAGCCCAAACTCTGCGCTGCGTTCCTTGGGTCGTCAAATGAAGTTCGGACAGACGCTTGGGCCACGGCCCTCCATGGCCGATCGTGGTGCCGAGGCCGTAGCCAGCGACGGGCGAGCTTGCGGTCGCAGGACCGTGGCTATTGCCAGCGCCTGGCGGTCCGGAGTGGTACCCCGATCGGACGAATGCACCTTGGCTTGCCGCCCTCGCCGGCCCGTCGCTGCCCGCTTGGCCTACCGGCCGGAGCTTGCCTCCTCCGGCTCCACGGCGAATCTGGTCTCCAGCCCCTCGATTACCCCGCCCAGCATCTCCGCGACGGCCTGGCAGCCGACCGCGAGGTGCGGGAGGCAGCACACCGACCAGATGCCCACCGACCGGAACTGGACTCCATCTCACGACACCGGCTTGGGGCGTCGCTCCGAGAACTTCGAATCCAGCAACTCAAGCCAAGCATCCACGCGATAGTGCTCCTCCGGAGCGAATTTGAGCATTCCCTTGAGCACTTGCTTCGCTTCCGACAGCTCACCCAGCTGGTAGTGGGCTTTGGCTAGTGCCCAGTGCGCCTCCGGACTGAGCGGCTGAGCCGTCACCCACTCCAGTGCAGTGAACTTGGCGGCCTTGCTTTCCCCCGATGCGAGCATCTCGTCAAGCTCGGACCTTCTGTTGTTGCTCCGGTTGATACTCCGCCCTTCTTTCACCGCGCCCAGTAGATTGACCGCGATTACGAAGAAGATGACCAGCATGCCGAGCACGCCGAGCGCAATGGCGATCAAAAGCCACTTGATCGCCACGAGCTGGCTCAGTAACAGTGCAAAGGATTCCACCGAACTCTCCATTGCGGCCTAGCGTTTGACATGAGCGGCGGCTGAAAGCAAGAGAAGCTTGCTGGAGGACGTTCGCTCGATGGAAGGGCCAGACATCTGGTTCTGGTTGGGGATTGAGTGCTTCATGTGCTTCACACGGATGTGCTCTACAACCATTGCAGGGACTAGCGACTTCGCTCTCAGCGAACCTCGACTTCAGTACAGATACCGCTCTGGAACCAAACTTCGGCAACTAGCCGCCCTGCTCGCCATTGGGCAACATCTCGACCATGATCCATGCCGCCAAAGAACGTGCACGGCCCTGCTTTGCTGACAACGTACTTGAAATCCCTCCCGATGAGGTCTCTGCCTGGCTCAAACAAAGCGCGAAGAGCCAATTCGGCCTTCTGGCGGCGCCTGCGACGGCGGACTACCAAAGCGCCAAGCACCAGCGCGAGAAGAACTGAGATGGCGTACATGATGGCTAGCGTCTAAATTAAGCCGAGCCGCGAAGCGGCTTCGGCTTGAATGAATTGTCAGGCATCGTACCCGTGCAGCCTGAGGTACGCAGACAGCAATTTCGAGATGTCGTCCGGGTAGGCATAGAAGGCTCTATCTAGCTCATCCCAAGTAGAAAACCGGTTTGTCAGTGCGAAGAGCTGCTCTTCGCGCGCAAATCTGTCCGGGGAGGGGCCGCTGGGCCCAAAGAGGGCGTTGGCTCTTTTGACTATATTGCCCATTTGTGTTGCACCGATAAGATCGAGCGCGGTTGGCGCGTACCTAGCAAGATCTCCAGAGCTATTGAAGTAGTACTGGTCAAAACCGCCGTTATTTACGTCGCCCTCCAAGCCCCAAATTGTGGCGAGCACACGATCTGGCTCACTTAGCGAGTTGAAGCCAGATTCGCTCAGTCTCGTGAGAGCTTTATCGAAGAGAGGCTGGAGTGTGTCCATCGATGCCTAATTACGGTTAGACCCCTAGATGGGGCAAAGTACGAACTCTGCGTCGCGTTCCTTGGGTCGTCAAATCGAGGGCGAACGGGCGGTTGAGCGCCTTCCAGGCAGAACGTATAGGCAACCTGGCGCGTGCTCCAGGGGCCGGCGTCGGTTCACGCCACTGGCCGGGTCATGGTGGAGGAGGTCGTCCGTCGCCGGCGACTCCAACCGCGGCACCAGGCGGTGGTTCCGCATCACCTGCCGCCAGCTGCCGGCGGGCTGCGCAGGCACCGCCACCAGCATGCGCGGATTAGTGCCGAAGCGCGCGGGCCGCATTGCTAGGGTGGGCAATCGGCCGTCTCCATGCTGCCGTCGGCCCCGAGCTGGATTGCCCCGCCGCCGATGATCGAGATCACCAGCCCGTTCGACGTGTAGGACGACGTCGCGGGCGCGCCCGGCAGCACGCGCCACGAACTCGCTTGCCATCGACCGTCGGGTCGGCGCTCCAGCGCATGGCCATCACTGGTAGTCCTCGTAACGCAGAACGCAGGCGTTCCTATCCTGGAATTCGAACGTCAGCCTCCGCTAGCCCTTGGCCTTGATCGCCACCAGGTCGTGCTCCGACGCGAAGCGATGTTCGACCCCAGCCACCCGAGTGCTCCGCTAACGATTGAAATGGTCACAAGCTCAACTGGTAGCGAGATTGCAGTCGGTCGTTGAGCGACTGCAGAGCCGTGAAGATGAAGCTGAAAGATCGCCCACACACCGACGAAAAGAAGGACGGTTGCGGTGTTCAACCGCCTGCCGCCCAGAAAGCATGTCAGGAAGGCGAGTGGAGCGGTGGAGATGGCGGCCGCCAACGACGCTGCGAACAGGAACGCCAGGAGCGAGCCTGTGGCGCTGATGGCTTTGGCCCCCAACCCGGCGCCAAGGAAGGCCATTGCATAGACGAAGGCAAAGGCATGCGCGACGGCGACAAGCACGACCACCAGCAGTCCGAGAAGTGACGGCCTCATTCTGCTAGCACCCCCGCCTGGGGCGAACGCCGCAGCGGACTGGTCCTGGACGAGCTGCCGTCACCCAACGGCCAAGGCGCGAGCCATCCGTGCAGCGCCATGGCTGGCAGCAGGATCAGATAGGCCGGCATGCCGACCTTGAGGATACTCAAGGCGAAATGGAGTACGCGCCTCACTGGTACGTCGAACTGCGATTCGGCCCCGATGGGCCCCCGCCGGCACTCTGCGCCTCGTGCTCCGGGTCGTCAAATCCGGCCGCGCGGTCAGCCTTCCGCTTCCAGGTGCGGGTACGTCCACGGCCGCAGTGAATTGCCAGCCGGCGCCCGACGCAACTGGCGCCTCGTTGCGGTGAGCATTGCGTGCCGCCTGGCGCTCAGGTTCAGGGGACGGTTTCGACAAGGGCGACGAGGTCCCACTGCAATCTGTTGTCAGAGTTCGACTGCCTGACCATCCGGATCGAAGTAGTAGATGTTCTCATGCTTGAAGCCCCAGGCACCTCCGGTCTTCCGGATGTGCGGCTCAAAGGTGAATAGACCGACCTCCCCCAGGCGAGCGTCGTTACCCTTTTCGATGTAACGACGATGCTCACGGGCTGACTCGATGCTATGCCCGACGTTCCCGAGGAAGTCCAGATTCTCGAAGCCCTCAGCACTGATCATTGCGTTGGCGAATTCGAACAGCTCCATAAAGCGCATGCCTGGCTTCACTGCGGCAAGCATACGTGCATGAAGCTCCTGTTCGAACGCAATGCCCTCCTGAAACTCCAGCAGGCTGGGGCTTGCAGTACATCGACCGTTCTCCACCACGAAGCTTCGCGCACAGTCGCCCCAGACACCGTCTATCGACGGACTTAGATCGACCGTGACGAGATTCAGCTGACCCACAACCTCGCTGCTCGGTTGGTACTCGCGACCAGATACTGAGAGGCAGCTCCGAGAGCCCAGTAAGACAAGCGCGGGGCAATTGTAGTACCAAGTGTCATTAGCGCCACGTCTGGCCATCATTTGCGTGGCTCTCTGAACGATGCTCGCCTCTGTGTCGCCGGGAGTGATCGTACTCGCCAGTTCCGCCAGCACGTTCTTTGCAATGACTTGTGCTGCCTGATGCGCGTGAATGCTCGACACGAGATCTAGCACCTAGATTGGGCCGCGCCGCGAAGCGACGTCGGCTTGGACGAGCTGTTGGGCGCGCTACGTGTCCAGTGACACATGAGACGGGCGGCCGCCAACGAAGTAGCAGGTGAAGATATGCCCCGTGTTGTCAGTGAGGCATTCGAAGGAGATGTCCCATGGATGGGACTCGACTCCGTGAAGCGGGACGCCTACGCCACAGAGTTGAAGCGCCAAGCGCCACTGCCCCGGAAACGTGCGCCCGAAGTGCTGCTCGTATCTAGGGATAATTAGCTCAGCTGCCTGTGCAAAGGCCCTGTCTGGATCGAGTACGATCTTGTTGAAGAACTCGGCTTGGGACACCGTGGGAGGGGCTTCACCGAGAGTGTCGATTGATACGGCGAGCTCATTCTCTGCGCATGCGTCATGCATCCAGTAGGGGCCGTCCCTGCCCTTCTCCAGAGTGATATGCCCGAATACCGGATCCTCGATGCTGATTGGTTTCCGCCAAAGGAAGTCTAGAAATGACATGCGCGCCCATCGCTTGAGTTGAGGCGTGCCGCGAAGCGGCATCGGCTTGACGAACTGCCACTAGAACCACCGCAGCCATGCAACCAGTCCTATACGTAGGTTACGAGGCCCAACGGTACCCGCGACCAGGGACACAACTGCGACTCCGCCACCGCGCCAAAAAGCAAGAGCAAGCACGACGCAGGTCACACGCGGAAATGTCGATATGAGGCGTTTGAGCTGAGCCGACTCGAGCGAAGTTGGGCGCCACTGCTTCGCCAAGCGGGTGCAACTGCTGATCAAAGGCGCTGCTCAAGTTGGTCCCAAGGTATTGGACAAGGGCACTCCGCATCAGGCCACTCGGCAGGCTGGGCCGTTAGCTCCAAAGGCGGACCGACGCTCAGCTCGGCACCAGACGGCTGGCTCTTCAGTACACGGCCACTGCTTGGCGCCCGCACTACCAGAAGCTCCGTCTGCGGCCTATAGCTGCTCAGTAGAGGATCTTTGTCATCTACCCCCAATTCTTGGCTCTCGTAGTCGTAGACGGTGAAGACCTCGTTCTCCGTACTGCGCAGGAAGTAGATGAGACCACCGTGCTCTGGTTCCTGAAAGCGCTTGGCTTCCGAGAACACGTAGCGTTCCTCGTTGACCTCGGCGCGCGTGAGATCGTCTCGCAACTGGGAGCGATAGTCGGGCCAACTGCGAACCCACCTGATGCTGGATAGAAGTGCGATGCCTGCACAGACAGGCGTGGCTACTGCGACCAACCAAACTGTCGTGGAACTTTGCAGGCCCAGATTCAGGTTGAACGCTTTGCCGAGCACCCAACCCACTACGAGCCAGGCCACTACGACGAATAGCAAGCTCGCGGCCCACAGCACAAGGGCATTACCTGCGCCGCGCATCAATCGCTTGAGCGTATTCGGGGCCTCTGTAAGAAGCTTCCGCAGGGATTCGACTTCGTCCGGAGTCGCCTTGCGACGAGAGGTGCTTGTGGGCACAACTGAATCCTGTGGCGCCTAACGGCTTGAGCTAGGCCGCGCAGAAGGCGTCGGCATGATTGACTAGCTGGCCAGATGATGCCACGACAACTTCTGCCAGCACGACTACTACTTGAACTCGTTGCCATCCCTGATGATCCCCATGACCGCATCGTGGCAAGACGTGCATACGAAGCCACGCTCCAAGCCAGACTTCGGGTCCGTATTCTCGTGCACGCGGACAGTTGGACCAAAGCTAAACCGGCTTTGAAGCGCGATCACGTCTAGCGCCTTGTCGAAGTACACCCACTCTCTGCAGTTGATCGACCATGCTTGGCCGCGGTACGTTACGGATGCGCCGCTCCCGATCAGCGCTTCTTCCAGAGGAGCCAGGTGTTTGCAGACCATACTTTCCGCCCAACGCTTTAGTTAAGCCGCGCCGCGAAGCGGCGTCGGCTTGAATGACTGCTAGGCCGCATGCGCATGACTATCATCATGCCCAGCTAAGGCCAAGAAGCCCGCCCCCGATGTAGCCTACAAATACCGCGGAGAGAACTGCTACTGCCAATGTGCTTCTACGCCGAGCCAGTATTGGAAGGTAGACCAGAACTGGGGCAAGTAATACGTAGTGGATCGTCCAAGAGCGAGATAGCCAAAGGCCAATGGCGAGTGCACCTGCGAATCCCAGAGTGACGCCTATGAGGAAGGGAATGGCTTTGGCGGAAATCATTTCTGCGGCCTAACGCCTAGATTGAGCCGACCCGCGAAGCGAGTTCGGCTTGAATGAATTGTTGTGCGCCAACAGACTTGCCATGGCGCCCAGCCTCTAACTTGCTGCCGCAATGTAGGTCCGCTGGTCTACCTACCGGCACTTGCGCCCTCCGGGATGACGTCGGGCCGCGCCCCCGGGCAGGACACGTCGACGTTCGTCAGGCACCGCGCCGCTGCTCTGGAATTGATACCAGGCGAACCCCGGCAAGAAGTCCCACGCCGATACATCCCGGAAAGACCCAAGCCCAGTCACCTTGCTCTTGAAGAAGACTGGCCAACAGTAGTGCAGCCGCGCCCGCCACGAAGGACCAGCCGGACAGGTGGAACCCTTCGAGCGGCCTGCCAATGTCGAAGGGATTTGCACGCCAGCTCGGGGCTACCCATTCCTTGTCCGTACGGAAAACTGACAGGGCAACCACCGAGAACGTCGAGAACCCGATGAAAATGAGCGGGAAGTCCCAGCTCGGCGGCGCCGAGAAGTCATCTTGCATTGCAGCCTTGATCCCGAGCCATGCGGGCAGGGACAGCACGATGAAGCCAATGCGAATCATCAACCAGGTATCCGACCTACTCTCCATAGCGTCTCGATAGCCTCCTGTCAAGGAATTCCAAGAAGCCGCGAGCGAGCTGGTTCTTCATGGCCCAACGCTGAACTAAGCCGCGTCACGAAGTGGCGTCGCTTGACCGAATGGCTAGGCCTGCGCACCGGTCATCTCCGCCAGCTCTTTGGTGATCTCAGCAGGCCGCACGCTCGACGCAAGAGCAATGGCATACCCTTCCCCGGAGTGTAGCTTTAGAAGCAGGGCACCAGGCAGCACCGTCCGTGACACACGGAACGATGCAATGGCCTCCCATGGGATCAGCAGCATCTCGTTCGCCTTGGTCACGACTATGCCTCGGGGGCCAGAATCAACTCTTCGCGGACTAAGATGCCACATCAGGTAGAGGACAACTGACATCGCGGGTTAGGTGCCGAGCTGCGCTAGCAGCCAGGATCCGAGCAGAAGGGCCGCAGGTAGCACCAACCAACTTCCGGCTAGCCATTGAACAGCACCGCGATCCGGCCAGCGCCTGGAACGTGCGACCGCTGCGGCGGCGCACAGCCCGGCAGCCGGCACCAGGTAGCCGAGTGCGAAGATCGGAAGGAGTGCCCCGGAGTCGACATTGCCGGGGTGCTGAGACACAGAATTTGCGTGAAGCAGCGTCGCCGGGACAGCCAAGGTCAACATCACCGCTGCACCTCCGAACAGGCGAGTCACGAGCTTTTCTGGATCGGCAGATGTACCCATGGCCCCTAACACCGCATTGGACGGCTGCGGGCCAAAAGAGCGCCAGTCGATACGATGGGTTGTCCCCGCAGTTCACTTGAACACACAACTATATTGCGCCGGACGTTGGTTTACCGGTGTTGACTTCAGTTTGCCTGCGAACTGCATACAGCCAACCGACGAACAGCAGCAACAGTGGGGAGAACCAAATGAACCCGCCGTAGATGATCTCTTGAGGTCCTGCAAGCTGCAAGTAGCAAGCGATGATGGAAAGTAGCAAGACAACCGGACCAGCAACGCGGGCCGGGACCCACCGAAATGCGGTGCCAATCACTGTGAGAACAATGCCCGGCCAGGCCAAATACAGGCCCACAAGGTACGGTGGTTCCATGATGGCGGCTAAGACGAATGTCGCTCCGTGCCCACCAAAAAGTGGCACCGCAAGAAACGCTGGGATCATCAGCAGCGCGAGCACTGCCTCCGCGATTCTCGCTCTTCTGGAAGCCATAGGAAGCGGCCCTCGCAATCTAGCGCCTGAATCAAATCGACTTGGGAAGCGAGCGCGGCTTGGATGAACTGTTAGCCAGCTGCGCCAAGACCAAACCTAGCCAAAGCGAACGCTAGCGCGAAAGCATAACCGTAGGCGAACTTGTCCAGTCGTACCAGCCCCGATCCCCTCTTGGCGCGCCAAGCGCCGATGGCGCCCAATGCCAGGCCCACAGCGATGGGGGTGACAACCAGATTTGCTACGGCGGCGTAAGGGTGGGAGATCAGTTGCTGGGGAAGAACCAGGAACGACAGCCAGCCGAGCAGCCCACCAAGGATGACGTAGCCAGTGACAGCTAGAGCGGGATGAACCGGCGCTCGATCTCGCTTGAACGCGTGAGCGCCTACCTCAACAAGGCCCTCCAGCACGAATTGAATAAGGAACTCAAGGAGCAGCTCTACCAAGAATGACAAGGATCCTTCCCCTGCTGGCCAACTACGGTTAGATCCCCAGATGGGACGGAGCACGAACTCTGCGCTGCGTTCCCTGGGTCGTCAAATCCAGTTTGGACAGGCGTTGGGCCGCTGCCTCGCCGTGGCCGATCGCGATGGTGATGTGGGGAACTCCTTGTCCGGATTGTGGCGACCGCAGCGTGTCTGGGGCCCAGCATGCCTAGCCGGGCGTCAGGTCCTGGAGAAGAGTATTCGCGCTGCTCGTGCGGCTCCTACGCTCAGCGCGGAAAGTCTCCGTCCACGTACAGCCAGCGCCCGTCCACCCGCTCGAAACGGCTCACCTCATGCAGGCGGACGGCCCGCGCACCGCCCGCCTTGTAGCGGGCGACGAACTCGACCACGGCGGTGCCGTCCCCGATGTCCACGTGGCGCTTCACGTCCAGACCCAGCCAGCGCAAGCCGGGGGTGTCGTCCAGCTCGAACGGATCCGGCCGGGTGGCGGGATGCCACGTGTCCACCAGGTAGTCGCGCAGGCCGAGCACATAGGCGCTGTAGCGCGAGCGCATCAGCGCCTCAGCGGATGCAGCCGGCGCGCCTTCGTGCAGAGGTTTGCAGCAGGAGGCGTAGGTGGCTGAAGGATTGCAGGGGCAGGCTGTCGCCATGGGGAGTCGACGATTGAATTTCTAGGGGGCAACGCGGGCAATGGACAGCCGAGATTTTCCACGTCTGTCGGTCGCCTTGAGAGTGATACCGCCCTGGTCCGCCTCGAGCTCTACGAGAATGCTGGGCTCGCCCCGTGGCATAGGCGAAATGCCAGAAATCTTGAAGGTGCCGAGGGAGTGAGCGGACCTTGCTAGTGCTGTCTCGCCACGGAGGAGATGGATCAAGATTTCCCCCTGGCCATCTTCGGCAGTGCTGAACGTTTGCGAGACTGCGCATGGCAATTCGCAGCCCTTTTCCAGTAACGTCGTAAACACGCCGCCCAGCGTTTCAATCCCAACGGGCTCGCGCAACGTGCCGTCCGGGGAAATTGCCTCGGAGCGAGGCTCTACCACCAGCGAGGCGTCGTCGGCATAGGCGCAGCCGGCGAGAAGAAGAGCTAGCAAGCCATGCGAGAGTGCCACTGTCATGGCGACGTATACGACGCTTCGCCGATCCGCGGGAGAGTGAGGCCATCTCCAGCCGATAGATCTACACGACCCGGATCGATGCTAGATATCACTCTTGCCCGGCGTGCAGAACGATGCTTCATTGAGCGCCTCGCGCCTGAGTTAAGCCGACCTGGCCCGCGCAGCCGGACAAGTTCAGCTTGAACGAATCGTTAGGCGACGTCGCGGCGCCATAGCACATGCGTATCTCCATCTACGAATCCGATCCCGACACCCGCTTTGCTGCGAAGTACGCCCGATTTGGAACCTTCGGCGATGTATGAACTAGCCAAATCAGTCAACGTCTCGAGCCACGCCCGCCAGTCAGGACCAGCCACTGTAAAAGGTACCTCAAAGATATCCTCGCCCGTCGAGAACGTCTCGGCAGAAGGCCTGTAGTCTGTGCTCGGATCTGCCCCAGGAAGAAATGCCTCGGTTCCGACGAGCTGCACGTGAACAGAGTCCGCGCCCTCGTATAGGTTGAAGTGAAAGGCTTCTGTGCGAGCTGGTATGGGCTGAGACAGCACCCTGTCGAGCCAAGAGAACAAGCCTGCGTTGGTCGAGCTACTGGAAGGTGTCATAAGCCACCTAGCGCCTGAATTCGGCCGACTCGCGAAGCGGGTTCGGCTTGAACGAATTGCTAGGTCCACTGAGCCGATCAGTGCAGAACCACAAGTAGATTGGCACAGCCGCAGGCCATGCCAATAGATTGGCTGCTGACCAGGCGATCCGGCGCGAAGCGCATGAGATCGCGCGATTGAAAAATGGTTCTGCCGTGGCCCAGAGCATATGGATGAGTCCAAGTAGGAGAAGTGGGAGCCACCACCAAGCAACAATACTGACCCGCGTTGAGGCGCCACTCCAAGACAAGAAGCGTGCGAACGCGAGTGCCGCACCGTCACCAAATGCAAGCAAGGTAAGACAGGCCACAGGGAAGACCGCGACTACTAACCAAATGACTCGGTGATTCAAGGTGTGGGCCTAACGCCTGAATTAAGCCGACCCGTGAAGCGGGTTCGGCTTGAATGAACTGTTAGCCCCCTGCGGCGTGCCAGCTTCTAAAGCAGTGCTGACATTGCTTTGCGCGAGCAGTCCTAAGTGGCTTTCCGCAGTAGGGGCATGGGATCGGTTTCTCAGTCATGCGTGCGACAATTTCTGGCTTCATGGGAAACGTAAGTGCCTCCGTTTCAGTTCGCCAGAAGTCATCGGAAGCAACATTTGCTCCGTACTCTGAAAGATATTCAAGAAGCAAGGCTCTATCTACCCTCTTATGCTTCGGAAGAACCTTGTATTTTTCAGTGTTTTCGAAAGGAAAGGGTTCGCCATGCTCCCAAAATTGCCATCCTGGATCTCGCATCACTCGTACTGCGCGATTAAGTTTTCCGTTCTTGTAATGGATCATCTCCTGAATTGAATCCTCACCGACTCCTAAACGTGAGCGAACAGAAAGCGTTTCAAAACTGAAATCAGTTTGCACCCAAGCATTGACGTAGCTTGCTGCTGGAAGTGAGGCTGTGAGGTGCGGCGACGAGATTGGAGACCAAAGTATTTCCGTTGTTGAGTCGGCAACTGATAGATCGAGTTCTATCCACTGACTATGGACTCTTACGGCTCGACTCGTTGCATCAAATGCGTTTGCTATCTCTTGGAGCGATGCTCTAATGACCGTCAACGAGAAGTATTCAGTGTCAATCATTGGAAGGGCTAGCTGCGATTAGACCCCAAGATGGGGCGTAGTGCGAACTCTGCGCCGCGGTTCTTGGGTCGTCAAATCGTGGTCGAACGGGCGGCTGGGCGCCTTCCAGGCGGAACACACAAGCGACCTGGCGCTGCTAGGGCGGGCAGTCGGCCATCTGCATGCTGCCGTCGGCCGCAAGCTGGATTGCCCCGCCACCGACGAGCGCGATCACCAGCCCGTTGGACGTCTCGGACGATGTCGCGGGCGCGCCCGGCAGCACGCGCCACGAACTCGCTTGCCATCGACCGTCGGGTCGGCGCTCCAGCGCCACGACGGTTCCGCGGTTGAGGGCCATGTGCGCGAGCCCGGTCGTTGCGACGACCCGGTCTCCAAGTCGGTGGATGTCCTGCAAGTTGACGTCGAGGATCTGCTGGAAATGCCCGTCGTCGCCCACGAACCCCAGTTCACCGCCCCACTCGCCGCGGTTGCCGCCCACCAGCCAGCCGTCGTCCACGCGCAGTGCGACATGCGGTGTCTGCTCGATGGATTCCCTGTGTTCCACCAGATTGCCCGGATGTACCTTGATGACGTCGGCCCCGGCCTGCCTCTGCTGGTCTTCGTCCGCCGCGCCATAGCTGAGGACCTGGGCCGAGTACTTCAGCTGCTCGAGTTTCCTGCTCGCGGTGGCGTAGTAGAGCTTGGTGCTCGATGACTCCGGTTTTGCGTCGTAGTCCGGCTGGCACTCGGGCAGCCCCTGATTGATCGACTGGAACGCGAAGAACTCGGATGGAAAATGGCTCCGGGGCGAATCCCGCGTATCGCTCGCGCCCGAGCGGATGGCCGTGACCGCCTCGGCCGCGGCATCGCGAACCGGCGCGTACCAATGCGCTGCAGACGTGCGGTCCAGCGCCGCGAGCGCATCACGCGCGCCGATCCGACCAAGCGCACGCGCCGCCGCCCAGGCCAGCGTGACATCGGCACGATCGTCGAGCGCCTCGATCAGCGCAGGCGTCGCCTTCGCGTAGCCGATGTAACCGAGCGTCGTGGCGGCTGCGGCGCGCAGCTCCGGCTCCTGCTCGAGGATCGCGAGCACCGCCGGGCCGGCATCGTGTCCGGCCACCCCGACTTCAGCGAGGTCGCGCAGCGTGACCTCGTCATGTCCGTCGGCGAGACGCTCGGCGAAGATGCGGCCCGCCTGCGTCGACTGGATCCCGATCAGCGCTTGATCGATCCAGGGCGAGAGATGCGGCGCCTCCTCACGCTCTCGCAGCAGGTCCTGTTCCAGCGCCCGTCCGTCGGTTCCAAGGTCCGCGATCATCGACAGCGCACCACGTGCCACCTGTGGCGATGCCTTGCGATCGCTGGCCATCCGTATCAGCCCCGGGCCCGCGGCGGCGCGTTCGGGACCCATCCGGCGCAGCACCGCGCCCAGCAGGTAATGGGTATCATCCCGGCACGATGGTGCGCAGGCCGCACGTTCGAGGATGAACGGAATCGCCTGGCCCCCGAAAAGCTGCAACGCATAGGCCTCCTGGTTTTCGGGAGCGCTGTCGGACACCAGATAGCGATCCACCGCTTCCTTCGCCGCTTCCTCGGTGCCGATCCGCGCCAGCGCTGGCGCCAGCCATCCCAGGTCGCGGTCCAGCCCTTCGATGATGTCCGGCAGGTAGGCCGGGGCGATCGCCGGCGCATCGCGCAACATGAAGGCGGCCAGGTCTGCGATTCGCTTGTCAGGATCCTTCAGCAGCGGGATCAGCGCGTCGACGGCACCTTCATGAGCCAGGATCCCTCGCTTCAGCGTGTCCGCATCCAGCCCCATCCCGCCCATTGATCCGTCATTGGCCTGCGCCTTGTCCCGCAGTGCCTGTACGCATGCGGACAGACCACCGCACTCGCGCGATTGCACGTCACTGCAGCCAGCGAGGATGGCAAGCACCAACAGTGCCGCAAATTCCCAACGTTGCATTCGATACCCCGGCGAATTATGGCTCGACCAGCTTGAAATCACCGCCCGCCGCCGCGAACGGCCGAGCAAGCTGAAAGGTCCCCTTGGTATCCCTCGAGTACGGTACGAACACTTCGACGGTCTCGCCCGATACATGAGCCAGTCGCGTGCATATCGCATCCGTACTCTGCTGTTGCTCCGGCGGTACCACGTACGTATCGAGGCAGACGCCTGCGGCCCGGATGGAGCCCAGGTTGGCGGACTGCGCGAAGGAAGACTGAAGCAGCTCGACCATCGCGACAGAATCCGGATGTTCGGTGCCGAGGTCCCCAGCTACCTGGGTAATCGCTCCGTCGGGGCTCATCGAGACGCCAAACGGGATGAACTCGCCATGGGCGAGCAGCATGTACTCGGCAAAGACGCGAGCCTCGTTGTACAGAGCGTTGAGATCTTCTGAAGCCACTTGCGATCCCTCTACTGCGATTCGATTCGTTAGCGCCCACAGGCACTGCCATCTACCGATCCAGGAAGTTGCTCAAAAGTAAGAGAGATCGACACGATCTTGTCTTTGCGAGCTGTCAGCTCAATCCGCTGCCAGCATTGATCCTGCGGCAGTGGCGGACGGCTACATTGGATGGTGCGCGATTCTAGATCGGGAACGCTGCCTGGAAGAGGCTTTGCCACTACCGCGGAACAGTCGAGTTCGAGACCTCCCAAGCTGGCCTCGGCCGCGGAAAGCGACTGACCAATCTTCGCGCGAGACAACACGGTTTGAGCAAAGGCCTCGTCCGACATAGAGCCGGAGGTCTCGGCTTGGCTGCATGATGCGGCGAGCACTAGTAGCGGCAAGAAGCGGTGCATGTCTGCATGGTCGCTAACACCAGAGTGAAGCCGTGAAACGGCATCGGCTTGAACGGACCGTTGGGTGCGTCAATCCGGATAGCCACGAACATACCCTTTCCATTCAAGGATGTTTGTGGAGATCGACTGCTCATTGAACTTCTTTCCTTCAATTGTTTTTTCGGACCGACGAAGTATGCGAACGATCCCATCCGGGTCCGCGATGATTTGCAACCCACTCTCATGCGAGCAGCTAATGACTCCTGGCCCACCGACAAGACAGAGCCCAAGGTCGAGGCCAGTGCGCTCTTTGAACTTACCGAGTTCGTCGCCGATGGCAATGTAGTCGGACAGCGCCTGCAGCATCTGTTCCTCCGGCAATGCGGAGTAGATGATGCTTGCAATGTCATCAGAAGAAGCCGTGTCGCGTGATTGGCCATGTGAATCAAAGGGCGCAATCGAAGCGAAGACTGCGGCAGTCAACAAAAGGACCTTCGATACTGTCATTACGAACCCAACTACGGTTAGACCCCTAGGTGAGGCATAACACGAACTCTGCGCTGCGCTCCTCGGGGCGTCAAATCGAGTTCGCGCAGGCGGTTGGGGCGCTGTTTGGCCATGGCCGATCGCGGTGGGCTGCCGAGGCCATAGCCGGCGACGGGCCACACCTTGGTTCGTCGCTCTCGCCGGCCCCGTGCTACCCGCTTGGGCCTACCTGCCGGCGCTCGCCTCTTCCGGAACCACGTCGAACCGCGCCTCCAGCCCCTCGATCACCCCGCCCAGCATCTGGGCGACGGCTTGGCGGCCGGGCGCGAGGTCATCCGCGCCATCGGCGCGATGGGCGGCGGCGGCCTTCATCTCCTGCCGGAGCGAACGCGCATGCGGCAGGCGGGCATGCAGCTCGCTGGCGAATGCCGGGTGATCCGCCTGCGGCACGGTAGGCGCGTCCACGGCGGCGGCCGGCGCGAGCCGCTGCGCATAGACCTGATCCAGAAGGCCGCGCACCTGGCGGGCCGCGCTGAAGATGACCTCCCCAAGCGCAGGTAGGCTGTGGTCATCCAAGGGGGCGGTGCCGATCGCGATCACGTCGCCAGTGGCGGCGCTGTCGGGCGGCGCGCTGCCCATTTTCACTCGACAGACTGGAGCTCCAGCGGGATCGCACCCAAGGGGCTTCCTACGAACAGATACCGGCCCTCCCGCTTGCGCAAGAACACGACATACGCACGGCCTGCGGCGCAGCAGTCGGTTGCGTGCTCCGAAATCGTACGGTCAATGAGGATTTCCACCCGCTCCCCTGCTCTGGCATCACCCTTCAGGACGCCGGCAATGCGAGCGCTGACGCGGTGAAGCTCGGCGAATTCTCGATCTGTCCGTGGAAACGGTTCGATGGCGTCCACCACGGCCACCAACTCAGCTGCCGCAACCCGTTGCTCCACGGCGGGATTGGGCGACTCGACGGCATACGCGTTGCCCGCCAGGGCGACCAATCCAAAGAGCCATCGGTTCGGGCTGGATACGGCGTTCATCGCGCATCCGCAGGCCGGCACCGCAGCTTCGTCCGAGCTAGGGTATGCGTGGCCACACGGCCTTCGGCGATCGCCTGCTCCCCGCCGGCGATACCTTCCAGAATGGCTAGACGCCGCTGCATGAGCTGGAACGTCTCGGCATCCACCAGGTACGCGCGCGGCAAACCATCGTGGGCGATCAGAATCGGTCGCCTGTCCCGTGCGATCTCCGCGAGAAGCTCCGTGGCATCTCGCTGGATCGTCACAACGGACGCGGTGCGCATGATGGTGGTCGCTCAGGCCGCGGCCAGCCTGAGCTTGCCCACCCGTTGAAGGTCGACGTGTTGCCGCGCCACCCAGAGATCATGCGCATCCTGCATGGCCAGCCAGCTCTCGGGGGAGCGGCCGACCGCCTTGGACAGGCGGAGCGCCATTTCCGGGGTGACCCGGCTGGTGCCCTTGAGGATCCGGCTGAGGGTGGACGCCGCCACGTCCAGCATCTCCCCCAGCTCGCGGCCGCTGATGCCGTTGGGCGCGAGGTAGACCTCAGTGATGAACTCACCAGGGTGAGGAGGGTTGTGCATGGCCATCAGTGGTAGTCCTCGTAAGCCAGAACTTAGGCGTTCCCGTCCTGGAACTCGAAGGTAAGCTGCCAGGTGCCGTTGACGTTGTCGGTCAGCATCACCAGGGTCTTCCGAAGAGCCTGCGCGTCTTGGTGCCACTAGCAAGACGCACGAACAATAGCGTGAACAGCACGAAGACCGAACCGAGGATCCAAGGTGAATCGACGCGTGCTGAGAGGACGCGCATCAGTACGACTGATGCGACTGGATAGGCGACGAACAAGAGCGCCGCCTGCAGTGCGACTCGACGTTTGCTTTGCCGCTCCACGGGCCGCCTACCGATTGAGAGTTGAGCCGGGCCACGAAGCGGCGCCGGCTTGAACGAATTGCCAGGCGCGTACCCTACCACTGCAGCACCCCTGCTAATCGAAGCCCGGACGCGAAAGCCGCAAGAACGCCGAACGCGCCAGTAGTGCAGAACGTAACCCGGAAGGAACGACCGTAGGTCCAATGGCGCGTCCAAACATTTCCCGACATGCAGGCCTCAGCGGTCAGCGGCGGCTCGCCACTAAACAAGCGGGCAGCGTCATTTGGAAGATGCGGTTCAAGCAAAGCCATAGCAACTTCAGCTCTTTTCATCAGAACGCTTACCCTCTGGTCCAACTTCCAGAAGATGAAAGAAGTGAATGCTAGAAGCAGCCCGAGAAACAGGCTCAGTAGCGCGAGCTCTTTAGCCGCTTGAGCAGACGTAGCGATCCCGGCACCAACAAGGCCGACCAGGAAGAGGAAAAAGTTAAACACAGTCATTCTCTGCTGGGCATGCAGTTCGAAGTAGCGCCAAGCGTGCTCGAATGCCTTTGTACTAAGATCGTCCATGCTCGTTTAGCACCTAAGTATTATTAGGGACCAGCGCGCGCCCCTGGAGCTGCCGGTGGAGCTGGCTCATGAGCGACTGATACACAAGCATGTCAAAGAGTTGCAAGTTGGATGGCTCAAAAGCACCGCCAAGCAGCGGATGTAACCGCCAACCAAGGCATTGATTCTCGTCAGGGACGAGGCCGTGGCGGGCAGCAATGGGCAACCAGCTTGCAATGAATATTTGATCTAGCCACTCGGGAGACTTGTTGAGCGTGTTGTACTCGCCGGAGTCACGGGCAACCTGAGCATAGGTACCTTCCAGTACCGACAAAGCCCACAAGCTACCGTCCGGATTGCCAAAGACCCAATCACCAAATGCCGTAAGGAACAGCGGTGTGTCCGTTGCGGGAACAAGCCACGACCATTCGGCAAGGAAGGCAGCAGAGTCATAGTGGGCTGCTTCAACCATCAACGGACGAAGTTCTGTCATGTGGGCCCTGACTACGGTTAAGCCCCTAGATGGGCATAGCACGAACTCTGCGCTGTGTTCTTTAGGTCGTCAAATCGAGTTCGACATGCTGTTGGGCCGCTACCCCGCCCTGTCCGATCGCGATGGAGTGACGGTTCCATAGCCGGCGGCAGGTCACCTTGCGGTCGCAGGACCGAGGTCTCCGCCAGTACCTGGACGGTCCGGGGCGGAACCCCGATCAGACGAATGCACCTTGGCTCGCCGCCCCTGGGCGCGTCGCTGCCCGCTCGGCCTACCGGTCGGAGTTTGGCTCCTCCAGAATCGTGCCGAATCTTGTCTCCAATGCATCGACCACCCGGCCCAGCATCTCGGCGACGGCCTGGCAGCCGGCTGCGATGTCTTCCGCGCCATCGGCGCGATGGGCGGCGGCGGCCTTCATCACCTGCAGGAGCGCGTCGGCCGCGTATCCGATCAGCAAGAAGGGACGCTCATGGCCTGAATCAGGCCGAACCGCGCAGCGGGTTCGGCTTGAATGAATTGTTGGGCCTCACTTGTTCAACCCGACGGTACAAGCTCTGCCTTGGAGTCACGATCCCCGATAAGAATGAGCGCGTCACAGTGCAAACACCATGGGTCTTTGCGATAGCTCACGAACCATACTGGACGATCCTCGAAGCATTCGTAGCGGGCTTGGTGCAGCTTGTACTCGGAAGTATCGACTTGGTGAGAAGCCAGTACCCGCTTAGCAAGCGACAGAACCTCAGCTTGTGACCGTAGTGGAGCTTCGGGACAGACAGCCTCCGTCTCGACGGCGCCGCAGGTTAGACCAATAGCAAACAATGTGGGCAACCAAAAATGCTTCATGTGAGTCCTAGCGCCTGAACTGAGCCGACCCGCGAAGTGGGTTCGGTTTGAATGAATTGTCAGGGAGCAACGCCCTCTCCCCCGCCAAGAGAAAGAGCTTCCTCTGCGTACTGCAAGGAATCAGGCTGAGGGAACTGGCGGTAGTAGATGCGAACTTTGGCGATGTCATCGTAGATGGTCTTGTCGCGTCTTTTGAGCGGAATGTCTCGCTCGTAGTTGGCCAGAGAGATCAGGTTTCCGACTAACATTGCATCGAGCGATCTAAGGGCGGTTTCCTTGTCGCCTGAACGCAGGTGAGAAAGCGTGAGCGCCAAAAAACGTGCTTCAGATGCACTGCGCACGTAGAACCTCTCTAGTGACTCCCGGCCGCTTTCCTCCTTGGCGTAGAGATAGCCAGAGAAGGCGCTGAATAGAGCAACTGCGACGAGGGCGGCTGTCGTTGCGATGTTTCGAGTGCGAGGTAGCATCGGGTGGTTCCTGACTGGCATTGTAGATAGTAGCGACCTCGCTCTCAGCGAACCTGGACTTCAGGGCAGATGCCACTCTGGAACCAAGCTTCGGCAACTAGATCCGCGACGCTTAGCCAAGCGCGGACTGAGGCGTGAGCGCTCCCACCCGGATGAACGAAGCCGTCGGTGAACTCCACCTGCCCATGAAGTACTCGCCGGTTCGCGGTTGCCTATGGTTAGGCCGATAGCCCGACCGCTTCTGGGAGGCAGTTGGCAGCAGCGCAATCTTGACTTCCAATTCAGCGACGAGTGCTTCCATGGCGCCAGTTCCTGAGTCAAGCCGACCGCGAAGCGGGTTCGGAATTTGAAGGGATTGTTAGCCGCTCACTAGAACCAGTGGCGGCGCATGGCAGACAAGAAATCCTTGTTGATTGGGTACCCGGATGCTGAGCCAATAACTGCATCAATACCGCATTTGGGGCATAGGGCGGTAGCGCCTGTGGAAAGCTCGAGCTCTTCCGGCGTTCCCTCAGGCCAGTCGACCCAATCCGTCACCTCCGATGGCTCGAAAGTTTTTAGACAGTGGAAGCAGCCGCAGAGGGCGCTGCCCTCAATCTCCCTTCGGTGATTGGAGGAGTTGGAGTGTGCAACTACGACGTCCGGGGCGAGCGACATGAGCGGCACACTACGGCTAGAGCCCGAGATGAGGCAAGCACGAACTCTGCGCCGCATTCCCTGGATCGTCAAATCGAGTTCGGACAGGCGGTTGGGACCGCCCTCCCATGAGCAAATGAGATGAAGTACCGAGGCCATAGCCGGCGTCAGGTTGCCTTGCGGTCGCAGGGCGATGTCCGAGAGGAGCTCGGTGGCCTGACGCTCGAGGAGCGGTTCACGGCGGCGATCCTCCAAATTTCATAACACGCTCCAGAGTCAAATCACGCGTGTATGGCACAACCGGGCGTCGGCGTCAGCTTCCGCAGCGAGCGCCAGCGCTCGTATTGCTCCTGCTTGGCCGGAGCTGCATCTTCCACACCGCGTAGCCAGAAGTTGAACCAGTCCAGATTGCGTTCATTAATCTCGAGCAGGTGCCTGGGCTGGACCTTGAAGTGCGGTTCTTCGTAGTACACGAACAACTCGACAGGCTTGTTGAGTTCGATGAGCTGCCGGAACAGCTCCACGCTTAGCAGTATCTCCGAGTCCGGAGCATGGAGCAGGAGCGGCGCGCGCGTACGGTGAGCATTGAGAGCGGGCGACAGCTCCAGCCAGTTCTTCCAGTAGGGCCCCTGTGGGTCGGGGTAGCCGAGTCCGTGCGCCGTCAGCCAGGCCTGCAACTGCTTGTCCTGGAGAATGAAGGCAGTTGGATCGATTGAGCCTCCAGATATCGAAGCCGCCGCAATCCTCGTAGAGTGCGTGATGACGTACGTGCCCTTGTCGGCCGTGTCGCTCATGCCGGTGAGCCCGACGCACGTCTCCTCGATCAGACCACGTGCCTTGAGAAGATCGATAGCCGATTCCACCGTGCGCTGGTACGCCTCGTAGCCGTACTTGTGGCGCTGGTACGCATTGCCTCCATCGTCCGGCTCGATCCCGGCCAGATTGTTGTACATGTAGGACAATACGACGAAGCCGTTGCGCGCCAGCAGCTGGGTCGGGTACTCGTCGCCATCCCCACCGCGCAGAAACCCGCGCTGGCGATTCGGAATGAGCACCACCGGATACTTTCGGCCGGCGACATACCCTTCCGGCTTGACCAGCCAGCCGTAGGCCAGCTCCTTCTCGTCGACCCTCCAATCGATCCTTTCGGCGTCCAGTAGCTCGATGTTGCGGAACTCGGGATTGAGATCGACGAGCGTCGTCAGGGTGCCGTCCCGCAGAGAAATCGAGACCACTTGTGTCGGAACAGTCGGCGCCTCCCGTATGCATACGGCGCGGTCGCCGACGAACGGACATGCGCCTCTGAACCAGCTCCAGTCGCCGACCAGCATGTCGGTTGTCTTGAGGATCGTGCGCACGCGTCCGGTAGCGGGGTCCGCGGCATAGAACCCCATGGTGTCGTAGTGCGTTCCCTCACGGCGCTGGAAGTAGATCTGCGATTCGTCACGACTCCAGCTCAATGCGGTTATCCGCCCGCTGCACGCCTCGGCCTCGCACAAACGCCGAACCGAGCCGCCCGCGTCGCGAATGTAGAGATAGTCGTTACGTACGAAACGGGGAGTTTCATCAATGGGCTTGGTGAAAGCGGCTTGCTGGCCATGAGGCGCTACTGAGATCAAGGTGGCGGTCGGCTCGAGATCGAAGCCCGTCTTGGGACTGCCGGACAGAGCTTCGATCTCCTGCGGCGTTGCCTTCCGCTCCTCTCGCGATGACACATCTATGGACCAGAACTCCTCGACCTTCGGCAGGTAACGGCTGTGCTCCCAACGCTGTGCCAGCAGCGGTGAATAATCGTCGCGCTTCGCGTCCCAAGTCTCCTCGAGCGCCTTCGCTTCATTGTCGCTGAGCTGGGTGGGCGGCGTGGCGCCGTTCTGCAGCCGCACCCCGTGCATCTGCTTGTCACGGATGGCCGCTTCGCGCGCAGCTCTCGGCAAGCCCGTCATGAACACGATGCGGTTGGTTTGTGGCACCCATGCGAACCCTGAAACGTCCGCTGGATTTCGCGTTAGCTGTTCGGATCCCGAGCCATCCGTGTGCGCTACCCAGAGTTGCAACTCGCCGCTGCGTTTGGCCAGATAAACCAGCTTGCGACCGTCGGGCGACCAGCCCGCCTGCGTCAGCAGCAATCGCTGATGGGACTCGTTGGTAATGAATTCCCAGTCCGGCTCGCCGCCATCGCCGACATACAGAAAGTGCCCGGGCTCATCGATGTCGGCGACGTACCAGGCAGCCCTTTCCGTGTTTGCCTCATGATCGAGCTTTCGGACGCGAAACGCGACGCGCGAACCATCGGGCGAGACCGATAGCGCGGTCGCGTCGCGCATCTCAACGACATCCATGAGCTCGATTGGACGCTTCTGGCTCGTGCGCTCGACGATGGGGATCGGCACGGCCGGTTCGGCGCTCGCTGTCAACGCCACGCTTGCGCAAAGCGACGCTGCTGTGACGCACGTAGCTACAGCCCTGATCGCGCGCATACGTTCACACCTCCCTTCGGGCTGACTTCGACGAAGCGGCCGTGTCTGTCGGACTGCAAACGTCGTAGCCGGCGGTTCGTGCGGGCGAAGTGGCCCTGCTTGCCAGTGAAATTCGGCGAGGCCGAATGGCGCCTCGAGGATCTGGAGCCCCGGATGCGGCCAGCAAGACTCGCGCAGATTCTGGATGCCGGCCCATTAGAAGCGCTTCCCGATTTCGAGGTAATAGAACCGCCCTCGCATGTCGGTCTGAGACGGATCGTAGCCAGAGAAATTGCTGACGAAGTCGGCCTGCTTGTTGGTCAGATTGACCACCCCCAGCCGGCCACTCCAGCCTTCTCCCAAGTGGGGGATGCGGCCATCCGCGTAGCTGAGCTGGACGTCCAATATCGTCTGGGCCGGTACATCGCGTACCCCGTCGGTGTCGTTGTAGGAGTCGCGGTGGCGGGCGGAGAGGCTGGCGCCGAAGCCCGAGTCCCCAGTCCACGACAGGACCGAGGTCGTCTTCAACGCCACTGGAAACCCGCTGTCGTTGGCGATCCCCAGCACGTCCTGGGGCGGCGCGCCTGGCACGAGCTGCAGGAGGTAGCTGTCGACATAGCTGCCCAGCACCTGGATGCCGAAGGCCCCGAACCGCTCGGATCGCCGTCTATAGGCCATCTCGAAATCCACCCCCTCCACCGTCACCTGGCCGAAGTTTCCTGCTCGAGCGTCGATCGAGATCAGCCGACCTGGCGCCCCTGCGGCAATGTCCTCCGGGGTTGGCGTCGCGCGCACGATACGGTCGGCGAAAACGTCGGGGTTGGCCAGGATCAGGTCGGTATCGAAAGATGCCTGGACGAAGTTCGTCTGCTCGATGCGAAACCAGGAGGCGGTGAGCGTCAGGCCGGCCAGCGCTCCCTGAGGCGGCGCGAAGATGAAGCCAGCGCTCCATGAGCGGGCGCGTTCGGGCTCGATGTGCTGGTTGCCCCCGAGCTCCACTAGAACATCCACGGGCTCGTCGCCTCTCTGTGGATCAGCCACGACTGTGGTGAATGCGTTCGTCGGCGAGAACAGGTTGTAGAGCGACGGGATCTTGAATGCCTCGCCGTAGGTCGCCCGCAGGGAGAAGGCGGGCGTCAGCCCCCACAGCAGGCCGAATTGGGGATTGCTCGTGCCGATGCCGTTGCTGAAATGGTCATAGCGGATCGCCGCCGTCGCCTCGAGCCGGTCGGCCAGGGCCTGGTCCATCTCCGGCGACACCAATGGCACGCTGGCCTCGGCGAATAGCGCGTGGGAGTTCCGCTCGCCGGTCACGGCGATGACCCCCGGCGCGGAGACGTCCAGGGATTCCCGCCTGAGGTCACCGCCGATCGCGACCTTCACGGCGCCTGCCGGCAGCTGGAACAGGTCGCCGCGCACGACGAGCTCGACGGTGTCGGCGGAGGACTCGAACCGGTCGGTCCGATCGCCCCGGATCGAGTCCAGAACGGTCTGCGAGTTGCCGCCGGTAGTGAACAGATTGAGCGCCGTCGACGGATCGGTGGACGCCAGGGCAACGAACACCTTGTCGTAGTCGACGTAGTTCCGGTTCTCGATGGTGGTGTCATCATGGTCGCGCCACCAGCTCAGGTCGAAATCGAACTCGCCCGGTAGCCTTCCCTTGACGCCTGCGGTGAAGCGTGTGAACTGGGTATCTGCATCCGTGATACGCGGCCCCAGGTCCACGAAGCGATGGTCGACCGCGACATCGACGCCGAACGGATTGAACGGGTTTCCGGCCGGGACGACAAACAGGCCGAAGGCGGCGCCGAACAGGGCGTCGGGTGGGGACTGAAGGGATTGGCGCACGTGAGAATAGAGCGCCTCGCCGTAGACCTCGAGATCGGGGCTCAGCTCAACCTGGCCGGCGGCATAGATGCTCTCGCGGCGCGTCTCGGGAATCAGGCTGACGTAGGGCGCGGGCTCGAACAAGTTGATCGCGCCGTCGGTCGCCGTGAAATCCCCGGGCGTCAGCGACCTGCTCGACGGATTGTCCGGGATGCCGGCAAAGCTGGCGGTCAGGCCTGGTAGCGGCTGGCCGTCGACGGAATAGACCGTGCCCGGATAGGCCAGCGTACTGCGTAGGTCCAAGCCGCCGAAGCGGCTGAAGTCGCTGTCGGCGGTGAAGGGACGGTCGCCCTTGAAGACCGGGTCGCGCTCGAACCAACTGGCGATCAGCATACCCGAGAAGGGTCCCCGGTAGTCGCCCGCCACCACCGAGCCTTGCCATTCGGTGGCGTCGCCGGCGGAGCTGGTCCCCGTCCGGGCGGTGACATCCAGCCCTTGGAAGTCCTGCTTGAGCAGGATGTTGATTGCGCCCCCGATCGCGTCGGCGCCGTAGATGGCCGTGGCGGAATCGGTAAGGACCTCGACTCGGTCCACGGCCGCCAGCGGAATCTGGTTCAGATCGAAGAAGTTGCTGGCGAACTGGGCGCCGGAGACGTTCAACCGCCGGCCGTTCAACAGCATCAGCGTCGATCCGGCGCTCAAGCCTCGCAGCTGAGGCGGGGCGGCGCCGATCACGCCCTGGGCGCCCGACTCGTCCAGGATGGTGGAGGCCTGGGGCAGCAGGCGCAATACGTCGCGCACCTGCGTCGCGCCGCTGCGGTTGATGGCGTCTTGGTCGAAGGTGATGACCGTCGCCGGGCCGTCGGCGCTCCCTGCGACGCGCGATCCGGTGACGGTGATCGTCCCAAGCGTGGAAATGTCTTCCTCTCCGGTTGGCACGTCTGCAAGCTGGAGCGGAGGAACGGACGCTGCTTTGTCACCAATGACAACCGTGTTCTCGCCAATGTTCTGGTAAGAGAGTCGTGTTCCCTCCAGCATCCTCGCCAGACCTTCGGCAACCGGGTAGTCCCCTTTCAGGGGGTTGATCTCGGCGCCATCGACGACGTCCTGGGAAAAGACCAAGGTGATATCGGCCTGCTCAGCGAAGGCATTCAGGCCCGTTGCTGCAGGCTGGGCGGAGATGTCAAAGGTCTTGACCTGCCCCTGCGCCTGGACAGCGGTCATCGCAGCACTGAGCATCAACGAGGCGATGAGCGCGTTGCGGAGCACATTGCGCCTGAACTTGGACGCCATAGGACAACCTTGCATACGCCGCTCCCTCCCCGGGGATGTGTCTGGGTATCTGGCATTGCGTCGCCAGCCTGTCATTGAGACGGGGCCGACGATGTTTTCCGCCATTCGGTGTCGGATTCCGACCTTTGCTCGGCCCAGTCATTGACTTGCGCTGGGCTGGATGGCCCACACGACGGCATCCTGCAAATGGAGAATATGTCGTCGTCCAGTTGCTGGTAGTCCAGTGCGGTCCCGACCAGCAATCGCCTCAACCCTTCGCCCACGCTGTACTCGCCCTTCAGCGCCCGCGTCTGTGCGCCGGCGACCAAGTCGTAGGAGAAGATCAGTGTGATGTCGGCCTGGCGCGCGAATTCATTCAGCCCGGCGGCGGCAGGCTGGCGGGCAATTTCGAAACGCTTGCGGGCCACATCGGCTTGGACGCACGCGGTGGCCGCCAACAAGGCGAGCATGAGTGCAAAGAAGTTGCGGAATGATTCACCGCATTTCCACATACGGCATGCCTACAGGGTGGCGACGCGCCAGCGTCCGGTCCCCTGCAAGACGGGAGGGAAGTCTGAATCCGCCACCGACGAGCGCTTGATTGCGTGACTCGCGAGACTCGCGAGACTCGCCTCACCGCTCGAGCAAACGGCTACTGGAGTGCGGAGGACGCTGGAACGCGCGCTTGGATGTAGACGAGATTGTCGGACGTACGACGCGTGGTTACCGGAAAAGCTTTGGTCAGCGCCTCCAGGAAACCATCGATGTCGCCCGTGCGGAAGCGGCCGCCGACCCGTAGGTCATGGATACTGGAATCGATGATGATCAGGCGGGTGTCGCTGTAGCGGTTGAGCTCGGCGATGGCCTGCCCCAGCGGCTCGCCGTCGAAGACGATCGCGCCCTCGCGCCAGGCCAAGGTATTGGATAGCACGACAGGACTGATCGCGACCACCGGCACGGCCGCCGCAGTAGTCTCCAAGCGCTGCCCCGCCGCCAGCTCGCGTCTGGCTGGAAGCGCGGGTTCGGGTCCGTCGCCGGACGCTATTCGCGCTCCCCCCTCCCCCTGTGGCCCCACCGTCACCTTGCCCTCCGTGACGATGACCTCGATATCGCGCGTATCGCGTACGCGCACATTGAACTCGGTACCGACAGCACGCACCACCATGTCGCCGGCATGCACCAGGAATGGACGCTCGGGATTGCGCGCCACATTGAAGGAGGCCTCGCCCTTGCGCAAAACGACCACGCGCCTTTCACGATTAAAGCGCGTTTCCAAGATGGTGTTCGTATTGAGTTGTACGGTCGAACCGTCGGCCAGCATGGCGCTGCGCTGCTGGCCGACTGCGGTGGACAAGGTCTGCGCTTCGTTGCCACGCTGGAACCACGATACGACGCCGACAGCGATGGCAAGCGAGGCCGCCATCGCCCACGGCGCCGCTTGGCGCAGCCATCCGCGCGTCAGCGTCGGCTTGGCCACGGTATACAGGCGTTTCTCCTCGGCGACGAAGGTGGCCACCCGTTCCTCGCGTTTTGCCTCCGCCAAGTCGTCCAGCGAGCGCCAGACGCCGCCTAGTTCCTCGAACGCGCGCCGGTGGCGCTGATCGCGCCGCAGCCACTGCTCGAAATCGTTGCGGACCTCTACGGGCGCATCCTCGTCGTCGAGACGCCAGATCCACCTGGCAGCCTCTTCTTCGACCTCCGTAGCGCTACGGAACTTCAGCACGTCGCTCATCGGCCGCTTCCTTCATCCTCGATCCGGCGCGGCCCGGCCGTCAGTCCGATCATGTCGTGCTCGCGCAGATGATCCCGGCAGCGCACCAGTCCCTTAGCGACATGCTTCTCGATGGTGCTTTGCGTGATACCCAGCACCGCACTGATTTCGGATTGCGACAGCTTGTACACTTTTCTCAGCACGAACACGCGTCGACAGACCGGCGGGAGACTATCCACCGCCGAGCAGAACGCCTCGAAACGGCGGCGCGCATCCAGTTGCTCTTCCAATTGGGGGTTGTTGGATGAGACGCCCAGCGCGTCGAAATCCGCCACCGCATCGGTGGCGCGGCTGGTGCGGCGCCGGCCCAGTTCCACCGCCAGGTTGTGGGCGATCGTGATCAGCAGCGCCTTGGGCGACTCGACCGTGCTGTAGTCCTGGATGCCGTAGATGCGGATATACGTGTCCTGGATGACATCCTCGATGTCCTCCTCCGCGCTCAGATACTTCCGCAGATAGCCCCGCAGCATCGCGCGATGGCAGAACACCTGGTTGAGGAACCATTCGTGACGATCGGGCGACATAGGGAGGGCGGCGGCCTTGCTTGCGTCACATCTATGGAACGCCGATGCCACACGGAAGTAAAGCTGCACCGCGGCTTCAATTGCTTGTTCCTGCAGATCAGCGCGACGGATGGTGGAAATATTCTACTGGCCCGTCTTTGCCAGGTTGCGAGCCGCGCTGACCATCAAGCGACAGCGGCACGCCGTTGCCGGCTGGACCGACTCGATCCGATAGTCGGCGCCATCCAGCCCGGTCATGCGTGCGATCTGCTCATGCGCGCCACATTGGCCATCATTTGCGCGGCTCTCTGAGCGACGCTCTCCTCTGTGTCGCCGGGAGTGATCGTGCTCGCCAGTTCGGCCAGCACGCCCTTCACCGTGGCTTGTACTGCCCGATGCGACTCAATGCTCGTGTGGGAGCGGTGTTCGTCGTCCAGCGCCTGCCATCCATTCTCGATCCGCAGCATTCCCAGCCCGGGAACTCCCGATCGGGATGCCGGATCAACGGCGTGTTGGTCTGGTCTGAAAGGATCTCGATGTTCTCGACGCGCATCATCTTATGCCTAGCGTCTGGATTGCTAGGGAGCAACACGGGCAAGAGACAGCCGAGATTTTCCATGCCTGTCCGTCTCATGCCGGGCGGTCCGCCTGCGGCACGGCAGGTCAGTTCACGGCGGCGGTGAGTTGCTAGTCGGCACCAGAAGCTAGTGACGCCTCGTAGCGAGCAATGTACTCCTCCACCGGCTCAGCCGTGCCAGTGACGCTGATCCGCCCCGAATGCCGATTGACGATGAGGGGCGCATTCCCCGCAAGCCGCGATGAGCTATTCCCCGTGAGCAGGAACTCCCTGGACTGATAGAAGAACACCCATCCGAGGGGCCGCTCCAAGGTGGCGGAGTCGATGATTTCCACCTCGCAGCCGATCTCGGCTGTGCAGCCTTTGAGCTGCGACCGTACAAGGTGCCTTGCTTGGTTGCGGGTGACCATCGTGTGTCGCCTAGCGCTCGAGTTGGGCCGACCCGCGCAGCGGGTTCAGCTTGAATAAGTCGTCAGGTACCCACCGGACCTTGCCCAATGTGCGCGCGGATCTCGGCGAGGGATGAAAAGTACGGATTTGGCTCAAGATGTGCCACCTCATCTAGTGCCTCAGCGAGTTCTGCATGATGGTCCTGCGTAGCCTGTACCAGGCAGTACGTTCCACTCTGCACAGAGATCCAACCGCACTTGTTTGGAACAGTGAACTTTGGCTCAAGCGGCGTGCCGTCATCGCTCCAGAACAGGTACTGAGCGGCCTCTACATCGATTCCCTCGTGCTCTTTGACAGCGGTAGCCTCGTCACCGTGCACGGCAAGAACTCGTGTTTCGGTCTCGACGACAAAGATCATGGCCGCTAGCTACGCTAGACCCCTAGATGGGCATCGCACGAACTCTGCGCCGCGATCGCTGGGTCGTCAAATCGGGTTCGCACAGGCGGTTGGGACGCTGCTCTGCCATGGTCGATAGCGGTTGAGTGCCGAGGCCCTAGCCGGCGGCAGGTGAGCTTGCGTCGCAGGCCCCAGGCCTTTGCCAGCACCTGAGCTTCTTGCGTCTCCCTAGGCCCTCGGCTGCTTGTCGCGCCCCTTCAGCTGCGCCACCCGGAGCAGCCGTTCGGAACGCATGACATGCAGCACGTACACCCGCTCGCCATCGTAGCGATAGAAGACACGGCGCGGCGGCTCTACGAGCTGGCGATAGCGGGACCTCTCGAGTTCCTGCGGGCGGCTGCCGCTCTCCGGATGCTCCGCCAGCTGTTCCACGTGGCCAATAATCCTGGCCACCAGCTCAGCCGCGGCAGCAGGGTGTTCCAATGCGATGTAGTCGGCAATCGCTTCCAGGTCGCTCAGGGCCGGCTGCGACCAGACTATTTCAGCCATCGCGCGAGGCGCTTCTTCGCTTGCGCATGCGTGGCCACCCGGCCCTCGGCGATCGCCTGCTCGCCACGGGCGATGCCCTCCAGCACGGTCATGCGCTGCTGCATGAGTTGGTAGGTCTCCACGTCCACCAGGTAGGCGCTCGGCAGGCCGTGCTGGGTGATGAGGATGGGCTGCTTGTCCCGCTCGATATCCGAGAGGAGCTCCGTGGCCTGACGTTTGAGGGTCGTGACGAGTTCGGTGCGCATGAAGTGACACTAAAGTATCACTCTCCGTTGCGCAAGCGGCCGTGCACAAGGCCCGCGGCCCCTCCCCTGCCGGTCACGTCCCCGCCTCCTCCGGGGCCATGTCGAACCGCGTCTCCAGCCCCTCGATCACCCCGCCCAGCATCTCGGCGACGGCCTGGCAGCTGGCCGCGATGTCTTCCGCGCCATCGGCACGATGGGCGACGGCAGCCTTCATCACCTGCAGGAGCGCACGCGCATGCAACAGGCGGGCGTGCAGCTCGCTGGCGAGTGCCGGGCGGTCCGCCTGCGGCACGGCAGGCGCGTCCACGGCGGCGGCCGGCGCGAGCCGCTGGGCATACACCTGATCCAGGAGGCCGCGCACCTCGCGGGCCGCGCTGAAGATGACCTCCCCAAGCGCAGGCAGGCTGTGGTCATCCAGGGGGGCGGTGCCGATCGCGATCACGTCGCCAGTGGCGGTGATCGTTCGAAGCAGGCCGTCGAGCTGGTCGACCTGATCGAGGGTGATGCCGAAGGTCAGGCGGCTGGTCGGGCTATCGGCGACGTCTGTCGTCGGCCCCTCGTCGGCATACGCATAGGGGGAGGGGTTGCTGACTGCGTTGGACATGCTCGCGCTCCTTCGCTACGGGCCGTCATTGTTGGTGGTTCCGGGTTGCTTGTCGTCTCCGCGTGGTTGACGTCCGAGGTGTCCACTCACGACACAGAAGAATGGGCGGCATTTCTGGCGCTCTCCCGCGTTGGCGTCGCGGCAAGCATGGTCGGCTCCAGGTACATGTCGGTGACGCTGCTACGGGCTGCCGTGCGGCTAATCGCCCGACCGGCGCTGCGTCCCAGCATCGAATCAACAAAGACATCAAGTTGGAACACTGCCATGACCGTGATCATTGGACGCGGCAGAGCTTTACAAAACTTCCTCGAGCACTCCTGAGTCATCAAGTTGCGAAACGGTAATCGGCCCATTGCTGGGGTCCAAATCAGCCAATCTGGATTCTTCGATAACTTGTTGCATCACGTTCACCACCTTTCTCGGTGTGCGAAATGTCAATTGCCCGAGAATTGCTTCAAGCGCCTCTCTGGTGTAGGGAAATGCGCCAGATTGCTGGGTAGTGGGATCTACTCTGTTTTCATCCATCACGTGTATTGCAAATTCGACAGCCGCATCCCTGTCGAATGGCTTGAACTCGATCTGCCGGCTTACACGCGTTAGAACATACTCAGTAAAAATCGAAGGAAGAATCTCCTGCTCCGCTGAAACAGCGAGAACGAGACCGAAGCAACTTGGACATAGGTCGTATAGGTGCCTGATTAAGTCGTTTACTTCCAAGACTTCCTTTGTGGACGCCTGTACCAGAGCATCTATCTCGTCGATCATCAAGTGGACAGATTGCCGAAATCGCTTTGCCTCGGTGTCAAACTTCATCTCATGAACGAACAGATTTACCAAACGGGTAAAAGTTATCATTGCCTGATAATCAGTCTGTCCCTTAGGCGACAGGAACGTCTGCATCTCGTCGCGCTTCTCGTATCGATACAGCTCCTTTGCAAAATTGTAAATTTCAACCGAGGGGATTAGGGCTTGAATTACCTCATCCGCGGTGACATCGGCCCCCGACGATTTCTCACTTGTATATTGATTAACGCATCTACTTAAAAACGTTCGATAGTGAAGAGCGTCGTCAACTAGCGATGTTTTCTGAATAAGATCATCGTGAAATGCACCGCCAAAAGACAGGCGACCCTTGTCCTTCTTGAGAGTCGGAACATAGTAGGCCGCAGACTTTCCTGGGTCGGTAATTCCCCTCAGCCAATGAATTCCCCAAAGCAGAGCGTGCGACTTACCGGTTCCGTAAGCGCCGTAAAGTAACGTCAGGTTAGTGTTGCCAACTTGCTCAGCTCGAGACCGAATAAGAAACTTCTGCAATTGGTTCTGTTCTTTGGTCTGGCCGGCCCAGATCGCAAGTCGAGGATCGTCGTCAAACAATGCATTCGACCTAAAGGGATTATCCTTCAGATTGCACATTGCATAAAAAGTAGAGTTGTTCACCGGCATGAGGTCCACCTAAGCTAGTTTGAGCGTCTAATGTGCGTTTCTAGATCCAGCGCTTTGTCTGCCAGATGCAGGATGAAATGAGAGGATCCGTCAAGATCATCCGGACCAATTTGGTAACAAAGCTCTTCTTTTATCGCTCCAGCGGCACCATCGCCTAGGCCAGCTTGTGTGAGTTCCGCGGAACCGATAATAGCTATGGAGTCAATGTGTCGCATCTCTTGATCCAAGTTCGAATGGTCTACTTCAAATAGTAGAAAGCGAACATTGAGTTCAGGATGCACCAGAAGATCAACCCCCCTTTGCACAAGCCATCGATATGATCTCAGTTCACGCTCTGAAGGCGGGGCGGTGATCAGCGTCACCGATCCGCCGAGTTCAATCACCGAGGAAATTAGCCGGCCGATGAGGCCTATGGGACTGAAAAGCTGATCAGATATCCTTGGCGTGACGAGCGTCAAACTCCTATGCGGAACCAGGACCCTGGAAGCGATAACCTCTCGTAATAGCCGCTGCTCCGTGGACTTGAGATAGTTTGGGAACGCATATTGAGCATGAAGATCAACCAATTGCGGAGCCGCACGGACTTCAATCGCCCTATCTAAGCGCGTTGGTGGTTGCAGCCGATCCTCAATCGAATGATTCCCCGCGCGGTACCAGTAAATATGGCCGTCGCGTCGAACGAAAATTGCCCTAAACGCTGTTCGACCTCGGCTAATATAGCGGATTCTAGCGTCCTCGATTCCGTCGTAATCATGGTCATCGGCATCTGGCACAAAGTCACCGGATCCGTCAACTATCTTGCTCAATACGCGCGACGCGAAGTGGGCTTCGTTGTGCTCAACTAGATCCCGCAGGAACTCCAGGCAAATGTAAGTAGACATCGTTATTTATGGGTAGATAGTGCGGATTCAGCAATCCGAGACTGCCTAGCAACGATCCTAGGGGATGGAAGCAACTGTTCCTGCTCGACTACTTTGGGAAGATCTGGAAGGAACCGCGATATCGTAGCGTAGCCTGCGATACATCTGTATGCCACCCGTGCCGGCAGTTCTGTCCTAACAATACTTTTTGACTGATTCAACGCCTTATATACATGCATTATCCGTTCCAACAATTCGAACACCTCGTCACGCTGTTCGTCATTGCTGTAAACAGACGGGAGCAAGTCAAGACCTCGGCCAACGAGAACTAAGAACTCCCAAGAATTCAGTACGGGAAAGGCGCCCGATCTAATCTTTGAGAACACATGACTCGAAATTTCATGCTGCAAGGGCCAGAGCGAGAAGCATCCAGGTCCAGCGTACCCCGCAGACATCATTGACTCCAGCAGCCTTGTACCACGATCGGTGATGGCGCCGGAGCTATCTACTAACCCAAGAGATACCGCCCATGCTTTCCTGCGAGGCAGAGCTTTATTCAAGTACGCGGACGTAACAGCAGTTTCAGGACGAGCAACAGCCGCAGAAAGTGGAGGCCGAATGCTGTTTAGTCGATCCAGATCTGGAGACTGAGACAGAGACCTCCTGCCGCGACTCCCAGGGTTACTCGTTTGCGCTTCAATGTTTACAGCGCTGTATAATAGTCGTCGGTGTTGATCCGAAGCGAAATAGTGTTCAAGTACAGACCACTTGTGCTCAATTGACGAAGCTATTCTTGTTGAGAACTCGTCTACATCAAAGCCGGAAGCGAGAGCGTTAAGAAATACATCGCCATCTGCAAGCAGCAACGAATGACCAAAGACAAGAGTGGCGCATGCCCTGAACTCGGCGTCATCAGGGATGGTTCTACTGAGAATGCCAAGGGCATCCCCAGCTTCAAGCACAGCCACCTCCCCTTTGCGAACGTCGACGATTCCCAGGCTTCGAAGCACATCAAGTATGTGCTCGTTACTCGGATCTAGACCCCAACCAATCGGCCTCTTTTCATGCAGCAATCGACTGATGTCCCCATAGCTTAAGGTGTCTTTTTCCGAGTACATTCGCGAAAAATCGATCAATCTATCAAGCGTATGCTCGAGACCAACTGAGAAGCCGATCTTTCTCATAAAAATTGAAAATACGTTAGAGCGGGCTTTGTCCAGCATGAGTCGTGATTCTTGGTCTCATTTGAACTAGGATAGTTCGACTCGTCGCATGATCGCCTATGAAGCACTGGCCAGCTTCGACAAGTCGGAGTATGTCGCCAAAATCGGAGATCTTGGTTCCGCTGAATCGCAGTCCTGACAGTGTCTTTGTTGGAATTCTTGCGACCGCGGCGTTGATATCACTTTGAAACGTCAACCTATGCGAGAAGGATAAGTTGACTTGACTAAGAACGCGATCATCAACGGCTGAAGGTTGCTGTGTTGCAAGGACTAGCGATAGGCCTGCATCACGGCCGCGTTTCACGTATTCGACTAGCGCCTCGCGAGCCGGGGAGTCTCCACTGCTTGGACAAACGACGTGCGCTTCATCTACAAGCAGCCACACACGGCTAGGAATTCTCGACTCCGACGCCGATGTGCCAAAGAAGCTTGAGACCCGACGCTGTTGGTGATGTCTCCCCATTATCGTAAACAGCTGTCTGGCTAGAATGGCCGTCACCAATGCCTTATCTTCATCGCGAAGATCTCTCAACATGAAAATGTTGCATCGCCCGGGAATCAGTAGTTCTTCCACCTTTAAGCCACTCGGGTCAAAGATTCCGGTCCTTGCATAATCTGCAAGGCGATACAGCAGTACGTTCCTCGAGCTCTCCGCAACGCTGGCTGACAGGCGCCCTTCTCGGAGATTACGGATCATGTCATCGAGGGAGAAATCAGTGGTCGCAAGCTTCTCTAACACTTCTGCAAGCAAGTGGCCCTGTGGACTATACACCTCTTGCCCGAGTAAGCCACACCATTCTTCATGCAGAACATCTCGTGGCCGAAGAGTTAATGGAAGTTCGTCCCCTATGAATTTAGTGGAATCGCGAGGAACAAAGATCTTCGCATCGGCAAGCGCGTTGGGCTGTAGGTTCCAGGCTTTTAGTTCTTCAAGTTGCTTCTTGCAGTCGGAGCCCTTCGGCTCATAGCGCAGAGTCCAGAACTGGCTTTGCGTATCAATCAAGAATGTTGTTACTGGAGTTATGTCCTGTTGCACAGGAGAGCTCTGATCGAGCTGAGAAAGCCCTTCAATGAGTATTCCGAGATCCATACTTTTGCCGCTCCCCCTAGTACCCGTTATGTACAGAACATGGGGAAATCTAGTGTCGAGCCAGGCATCCGCCCCTAAAAAGCTGCTTCCCGAAGCGGTCTCAAGAATCTTGCCTATATATAGTAGGTCACTGGGCGCGCTGTCATCGTCACCGCGTCCGAAAATAAAATTCTTTCCCTTCTGTACATAGTTGCATTTGACGATTGGGTCTATCGCGATGTACTGGGTCTTCTCGATTGATTTCCCAATGTAGTCGGCAAGCTTATTGGAGAATCCCATGAGAATATTCCTTCCAAGTTAGGTCCTCGCTTCCGCCGCCAGTACTTAGAAAAAGAACCTTGTGAGGGCGAAGCGCAGAAATAAAATGTGAGTGATTAGCAGCTGCTACGAAGGCTATTCTCCCTTCGGCTTGCACGGTCTCTCTAAGCTTGTGTGCCACTATTTTTGCCGTGAATGGATCAAGATCAGAGCAAAACTCATCGAGCAACCACACATCTGCATCTCCCAACAACAGATCCGCAAGCATGGCCCGGTATCGTTGCCCTCTGCTTAGCATTTCAAATGGCTTCAGAAAGAGTAGCGCCTCGGTGAGCCCTACCCGAGCCAGGGCATCAAAGGTCCGTTCGGGCCCATGCTTGTTAGAGAGGTGCTCAAATAGCGAAGCTTCCGATGGCGGCTGCTCAAGCCATCCCACCCTATACCGCTTCGGGCTTACTTCTCCTGTTTTGACTGCGGATTTGGATTTCCACCGGGGGTCTAAACTTGCCAGCAAAAGGCTTTTTCCGCACCCGCTTGAGCCCGCCACAAAGTTAACGGTTCCTGCGGCTGCGCTAAAAGATAGAGGGCCTATTATGCGAGTTCTGATTGTCTTGGTTGTTATGCCAAAGCCATCCATGATCAGGCGGCTATGCTGAGTCATGGGTATCTTGAACTTAGAATTTACTTCTAGATTTGACACGTGAATTTCGTCGATGCTCCGCTGAGGACTCGCTGATCCATTTTTTTTACGTGTATACGCCGCTTCTCGGACATATGCGTCCGATGCCTCGTCCAGTCCAATCATGTAATAGGGGATTGGTGATCGGATAACGGGCCGAAGTGCTAGCCATTCTTCGAGATCCATATGTTTCCAAGGATCTTCGTACTGAAGGACTTCCGCAAGACGCGACCGTAGGTCTTCGAACGTTAATCCGGTTCGATCGCGATAGCTTTCAAAGAAGGCGTGGTATTTCCGCTGCAGACTCATTATTCCGGACGAGCCTTTGGCGCCGTTCTTAATGCTAACTAGATCCTTGGCGAGCCGGGTTCTGTTGCCCTCTGTGTCGCCTAGGTAGTGAAATCCACAGCCCGATACGAAATCGATGTGGCGCAACATCTCCGCAGAGATTTCCAGGAAAAGCGGTCGCTTACCCCCGATATGCCAGCGCTCACGGCTAAACTTTATTGCAGCGTTTACCAACGCTGACGACAAGTTTGCACCGCGCAGCTCTGGGTTCACGACGACACGCGCGATACGCGCTATTCGATTGACTAAGGACTGTCCGCCTTTCTGCCACGACTTCCATTCAACAGCGCGCTCTCGATGAGAGAATGGTCTGGAGAATGCGTTGTGTCGCGGCTTTGCCATCATCAGTGGCATTTGAATTTCGATGTATCCAGCTGAAATCCATCGACTGTGGAGCTTGATCTGCATTAGGAGGACGGCGCGTCTGCCACCGGTTCCCTTTCGTGTCGGTTTGTCTGCCGAGGACGGGTCTTGAGATAGATCAACTCCTTTGTAATGGAACGATTCCAGCGATATGTACTCTCGAAAGTCGGAATCCGAAGAAAGTTCTGATATGCGTAGTTCAACCTCATTGCCCGCGAAAATGTGTTTTGTCTGCCAGCTAAAGTGCGGCGATACATCGATAAGTTGCTTCTTTTCTCCAATGACCCAGATGCGCTTCTCAATCCCATCGCCGATAACTATCCGATCGTTCTCGCCGATCATTGCGAATCGATGGAGATCTAACGGGGTGTTTGTCTTCCTACCTTTAACGATTGCTCGTTTTCGTATACCTTTGGTTGACACAGAGACAACCTGGAGGCCGCTCTTGGCTACATCACTTTTCAAGTTGACCATGACATCTGGAAGTTCGTGTTGATCGTTGAAGAGGCATGTCCGTGACATTATTTTCTAAGCTCTAGGAAAGGGCGACAAGCCGCCGCTCTGAGCGGCGCGTCCAAGCCTGCTGTCGCGTTCCGGCATTCGATGCGAGCGCACCTTGCCTATGATCACCAACAACTTGCGCGCCATCCACTGGTTTGACCAGCGAAACAAAACGCTCAGTTGCCCCGCGTTTTTAGTCAGATCCCTATAACGCGCCATCGCGTAGCCAAGCTGGCGCTTCACCACCCGGAACGAATACTCTACTTTCGCGCGCATCTTGGCGTTCAGGTGCTGGAGCAGTTCGCTGACATCCTCCAGTTCGCCTGCCGGCAGCGCCTTGAACTTATTGGGACGCTCGGCGATGTGCCACTCGAGTTCCTTGTCCTTCAGTTTCTCGCGCTTGTCCGCGTCCATGTAGCCGGCATCGGTAAAGACCGCCCGCTCCTGACCTTGCAGCACTTTATCGGTCAGGGTCGCGTCCGCTACGTTCGCCGTCGCCGCCAGTGCCGTATGCCCCAGCTCCGAGTCCCCGCCCGCCCCGATTTGCGCCTTCATCCCGGAGAAACGCTGGTCACCCTTCTTAGTCCGGTACCTCCCCGGGTCTCGCGTGCCGCTGCGGTTCTTCGTCGCACTGGACGCATCGATGGTCGTCCCGCCCTCCACGCTCGTGCCCACCCGCACTATGCTCTTGCCGCGCGGATGCCGATTCACCGCGGCCAGCAGCGGCAGCCGGGCGAACTTCCGCATCGAGGCGATCTCGTACAATCCTTCCTCCATCGCCGGATCGCTCAATCCGCACCGCTGCTGCAGCAGATGGATGCACGGCATGCGCTTGCCGACATGCTCGGCGTCGGAAAAGCTCAGTTGGGTCATCGCACCGCGCCTTCGATCAGAGGCTGATAGTGTCGCCGATCAGGACGGGCTTGTTCACATGCTTCCTAGTTGGCACTTTACAGCGTCAAGTGGACGTTGCCCGTGTGTCTTAGCGCTTGGGCCGGCTAGCCGAGCCTCCAACCCAGCCGTGACCACTTAGCGGCATGCCGCACCAGCGAATCCGCAAGCACGCCCGCTGTTCCTGCCACATGCAGCGTATTCTGCGCCCGCGTCATCCCCGTATACACCAACTCTCGCGACAGCACGCGGTTGAAGCGCTCCGGCAGCACCAGCTACACCTCGTCGAACTCGCTTCCCTGCGCTTTTTTTGCGCGGTCATCGCGAAGGCGCTGCCGTGTGCGGGCGGCGCGGCGGGGTGGAAAGGGCGCGGATTGTGGGGGTCGTCACCGGGGAACCACGCCATCAACGTGTCGCTGCCATCACGGAGGCAGATGCCGATGTCGCCGTTGAACAGGCGGTGGCGGTAGCTGTTCTCGGTAATCAGCAGCAGGCGGCCGTGGAAATGGCCGGGGCCGGCGGCGCGGCACTGGGGGCTGGCTAGGCCGGCTTCGGCCAGCAGGCCCTCGATGCGGGCGTTGAGGCCGCGGGCGCCCTGCGGGCCTTCGCGCACCGCGGTGAGGATCCGCAGGCGGGCGGCCTAGGCCAGGGCCTCGGCCGGGCTGGTGGCTTCGGCCAGGGCGGCCCAGTGGGCGAGCAGGCGGTCGCGGTGGGCCTGCAGCGGGTCGGCGAGGTTTTCGTGGAAGTGGACGCCGGTGAGGGTGCCGCCGCATAGCAGGGAGAGGGCGGTGGTGGTGTCGCCCTGGCGCACGGCGGTGGCAAGGGGGGCGAGGTCGAGGGATTCGGATTGGCGGTAGCCGCGGGTTAGGTGGACGCGGCGGGCGGGGAAGAGGTGGGTTTGGTACCGAGGTGGGCGTGATTGGGGCCGCCGGCGGGCGCGGTTTGGTGGGCACCGGTTGGGTGTGGGCTTCGCGGCCATGGGGCGCTCCTACGAGGATGCCGGGCTCACCAGGAAAGGCAGGCGGTCACGCTCGCCTCGTCCTCGTCCTCGTGCAGCGTGAATACCCAGCCGTTGCGTTCGCACAGTCGTTGGACGATGCCAAGACCCAGGCCAGTTCCATTGGAAGAAGAGGCGCTGGCTGGCGGGCACCGGCCAGTATCGTCACCGTTCAAGCGATTGGTGACCCGCAGCTCGTGCTCCTTGATGAGGACCGTGATCGGTCCCTGCCCACCGGGAGTCTGTTCGAACGCGTTTCGCACCAGGTTGCTGACCGCGATCAGGAAGGCCTGTGGATGTCCGTGAACGACGGGTGCCGCGACACTTTCGACGTCGACTTCGACGCACTTGCCGTTCAGCAGGTAGCGCTGCTGCTCTATCGCCCGGGCCACCAATGGGGCTACCAGGAAATGCTCGCCGTACGACCCGTCGTCGGCTTCGCGAGCGATGCACAGGAACATTTCGATGGTGGACTTCATCTCCAGCGTCGCACGCCGGATCCGGTCCACCGCCCTCGCGTCTTCACCCGACAGATCGCTCTGCTCCAGCAGCTCGAGCGCGCCTGTGATCACCGTGATCGGCGTGCGCAGCTCGTGACTGGCGGCACCGGTGAAGTCCCGCTCTCGCGCCATGAATGCGCTGATGCGCTCGAGCGTTGTCTCGATGGCGCCGGCGAGGACGCCCACTTCATCCCCCCCGAACCGGCTGGACTCGATGAGCTTGTGGTCCCCGGCCGACAGATGTTCCAGGTCGATCCCCGCGACCGTTTCGGCCAGCTGCACCACCGGGGCGACCGCCCTGCGTATCACCAGAACGCCCAGCCCGAAACCCAGCGCACCGAGCGCGCCCACGACGGCGGTAATGACGAGGAGCCACCACCAGTCCTCGGAGGAGGACGCCTCGATCCCGGCGACATCGAACACCACGAATGCGCGCCCCTGCGCATTGTCGGCAGGGATCACCGCCACATGCAGCTCTTCGGCGACGAACTCGTACGTGCCCTCATCGGGATCCGTGAGCGCCCATGCCCTCAGTGGTTCCGGCAGGCTCCCGGCGTCGTCGTAGCCCCGAAGGGGCGTCGTGATATCGGGATAGCTGTCGCTGGCGCGCTGCAGCTGGTTGACCACCACGCGGTCTTCGCTGAGCCTGATTGCGCCGAAGAACGCGAACCCCCAGGCCAGGCTGAGCCCGACCACGCACAGCGCGAACGCAACCTCGACACGCTTGCGCAGACCGTGCCGGGGCACTACTGGTCGTCCTCCGCAATCCGGTATCCGATGCGGTGCACCGTGTGGATCAACGGTCGGTCGAACGGCCGGTCGATGGCCTGCCGCAGCTTGTACATGTGCGAGCGAAGCGCATCGCCATCCGGCCGCTCGTCGGCCCACAGCAGCGTTTCGAGCGCATCGCGATCCACGACGGCCGGGGACTCTTCCATCAACCGTCGGAGCAACTTGATGCCGGCAGGGTTGATCTCGACGCGCCGCCCCGCCCGGTGCACCTGTAGCGTGGACCGGTTCAACGTCAGGTCGCCGACCGTCAACAGATTGTCGCCATTGCGGTGGCTGCGCTTGTACAAGGCCCGCAGGCGCGCATGCAGCTCCTGCAGTGCGAATGGCTTGACCAGGTAGTCATCGGCGCCGGCGTCGAACCCCTTGAGCCTGTCGTCGAGCGTGTCCCGCGCCGTCAGCATGAGGACTGGCGTTTCGATCTGGGCATCGGCCCGCAGCCGCTGGCAGAAAGTCAGGCCGTCCATCCTCGGGATCATCAGGTCCAGCACGATGACGTCGAACGGATTGGCCAACGCCAGGTTCATCGCGGTCACGCCGTCGTGGGCGAAATCAAGCACATAGCCGAGCTTTTCGAGGTACGCGGCGATGTTGGCGCAGATGTCGCGGTTGTCCTCGACGATCAACGCCCTGATCGGCGCAGCATCAAGAACGCGTGCCATCCGCCGCCTCCCGTTTACCAGGCGTAGTCTAGCCGAAGCCCGATCAGCGGCTCGGCCTCGCTTTCGTCCTCCACGTTGACGCCCCTGCGGTAGTCGAACTCGGTGTCGTCGGTCGACGACGCCGAGGTGAGGTTGATGACATCGAGGAAGGCCGTGACGTCGATGGGGCCGAATGCGCGCCGGTAGTCGACACGGGCGTTCAGCACGCCGTAGCCGGATTTGCGGCCGACGCCGCGCTCGGTCGTCTCCCTCGAGTAGCGCAGGGGCTGCCCGGGGCCCAGCACGTCTTCGTGGATGAGGTAGGCGTCCTCCGGCCTGCCGGACAGGTACTTGTAGCGCGCGGCCACCTTCCAGCGGTCGGTGATTTCCCAGGTCAGCCCGAGGGTGGCCACGTGGTCGCGACTGAATTCGGCGGCGACGGCGCCACGGCCGTCCTTCCGGTCCACTTCCGCATCGTTGTAGGAGTAGGTCGCGGTGGCGTAGAGGCCTTCGCGGATCGTGCCTTTGACCACGACATCGAGGCCGTACGACGCGCCATCGCCGATATTGGCGAACGTCCCGCTCGCCCGGTCCAGATCGACCACGAGGTTGGAGTGGTCCTGGTAGTAGGCTTCCGTCAACACCGACCAGCGGTCGTTCGGGAAGTACTCGAGGCCGAAACTCCCGTGTGTGATCTCCTCGTTCTCGAGGGTGTTCGCCGCGTTGGCCGCGAGGTCCAGGAACCGTGGCGACTGGTGGAAAAGCCCTGCAGTCGCGAAGTACCTGAAGTTCCGGCTCGGCTGCCAGGTCGCCCTGAGTCTGGGCGACACGAGGCTTTCGTCCGTCAGGTCGTCCCGCTCCAGCCGGACGCCCGTGCGCAGCTCCCACGCGCCGCGCTTGAAAGCCTGGTCCACGTAACCGGCGTAGTTCGTCGCCTTCCGGTTCAGCGAGGCGTTGATGTTCTCCGGCGTCAGCACGATGTAGCGCTGCTCAGGGTCGGGCCTGAAGTCGTCGCTGTCGTAGACGTACCGGATCCAGTCGCCATCCAGCACGGTGCTGTAGTCCAGGTCGAGCTGCGTCACCTGGACGCCTGCGTTGAATGCACCCCATCGATTCACCGTCGCGAAGTCGCTTCGCCAGCCGATCTCGGTTTCGTCTTCGGTCACGGTGAGGATGTTTTCCCGCACCGGAAAACTGTCAGCGGGCGATCCGGGGGGCACCAGATCGGGAAATGCTTCGCCCTCCGAGCTGATCTTGTTGCTGGCCCGGTGGTAGACCTTGTTGGTCCAGACGGCGTCCTCCCCGATCAACGATCGCAGGGTAAACCCGTACAGGTCGCTGTCCTGTTCGAAATCGAGCAGCGCCGCGTCTTCGAAGTTGGGCGACTCGAAGACGTGAGTCACGTCGCGCGTGTACGTCTCGCGCGTGTCGATGAGCAGCACCTCGAGCGTGTTCGACTGGTTGATCGGCACGGCCGACTTGACGATGACATCCCTCAACACGGGGTCTCCGATGTCCAGTTCCTCGATCGTTTCGAAGAAGGCACCGAAATCCAGCCGGCGGGCGGACACGAGCACGGTGGCACCTTCAGTGATGCCGAGCGGCCCGTCGTAGCCGACCTCGGCGCCTGCAAGGTCGAGGCGCAGACTGGCCGACGGGCTTGGATTGCCATCGGCGACTTCGAGCTTGAGCAGCGATGCCGCCCGGCCGCCATACGCAGGGCCCCAGCCGCCCGGCGAGAACTCGGCGCCACTGATGACGTTCGGTGCGAAGATCGAGAAACGGCCGCCGCCGCCGATGTCTTCGTCCTCCCCCAGTGTCGCGTCGAAGTGCACCGCTTTGTCGAAGGGGAACTCGTCGACGAAGATCAGGTTATCCCGGGGGCCACGGCCGCGTACGCTGAAGCTTGCGAACTCGCTGGCGGAAGCCAGGCCGGGCAGGCCGTCCAGCGAGAGGAGCGGATCCGCGCCACCGCCGACAGCGCTTCGCAAGGCTTCCCGATCGAGGTAGGTGCTGGAAGGCGATGCCAATCCATCGATTGGCCGGCCTTGAACCACCACCGCCTCCAGCAACGGAACGCCCAGTTCGAATTCGACCCTGGAGTTCTTCCGCGTGATCACGCGCACGCTTGGCTCGTAGATTGGAGCGAAGCCGGCCTTTGCGATGTTGACCGTGTAGAGGCCGGGGTCGAGCTGATCGACGAGGATGCGACCTTGTGCGTCGGTTTCCACGGACCGCGCGGCGTCGGTTTCCCGTTTCGTGATCGTGACCCTGGCGTTTGGAAGTGGCCGGTCGGTGGTCTGATCCTTGACGATGATGGTCAGGGCACCGGGTGCCTCCGCTGCGTGTGTGACCAGTGGGACGCCGATCAAGTGCGCCGAAAGCGCCAACCCCAATGCCCGTCGCACGTGCCTGCTCATATCGCTCCGCCTCCAGGAATGGGCCGTCTCGCTTCATGAAGCGATGCGAGATTAACGAGGCAAATGTCGCCAAAAGGTCGCCGGCACGGCGAGTGCGGGCACTCGGCTAGCTCTCGAGCCGACGTCCCAGGCCTGACCACCGGCTCGCATGCAGCGCCAGCGCCTCGGCGATGAGCTCGGCGCTGCCGGCCAGGTGCAGGGCGCGGCGGGCGCGGGTCAGGCCGGTGTAGACCAGTTCGCGGCTGAGCACGCGGTTGACGTGTTGATCCAGCGCCTGCAGGCAGGCCAGCGCAACGCGGCGATCACATATCTAGCTGTTCCCGTTGCGATTGCAGCGGGAACGCTGGCGCGTCCCGCGTTCCGATCGGACGTCGGCCACTGCCTTCCATGCCGGTCAGCGAATCGCCAAGCTCCTTCCGCACCCCCGCCGCGTGCCGCTGGATCTCCGCGACCACTTCAGGATGCCGCGCAGCCAGATCCACGCGCTCGCCGGGGTCGCGCTCGACGTCATAGAGCTCGATCGATTCCACTACGCGCGCACCATAGGCGACCGGCACTCCGTCCTGTCCGCCTGGGCGTCCGTTCAGCGACTGGAACCGGTGCGGGAAATACAGCTTCCACTTGCCATAGCGCACGCCCTGCAGCTCGTTGTCGCCGTAGTAGAAGAAATAGGCCGGCTGCACCGGTCGATCGGTCTGCGCCGAAAGCACGGGCCAGGCGTCACGGCCATCGATGGGCAGTGGCGGCAATGACACGCCGGCCAGGCGCGCGATCGTCGGCAGCAGATCGATGCTCATCATCGGTGTGTCGATGGTCGCGCCCGCGGGCAGGTGCCCCGGCCAGCGCGCAATGAAAGGCACGCGCACACCGCCTTCACGCGTCGTGCCCTTGCCCTCATCGAATGGACCGGTCGAGCCAGCATGGTTGCCGTAGGCCAGCCACGGCCCGTTGTCCGAGGTGAATACCACCAACGTGTCACGGTCCAGGTCGTTGCGGCGCAACGCGTCCAGAATCTCGCCTACCGACCAGTCGAGTTCACCGATCACATCCGCGTACAGCCCGCGGCCGGATGCGCCCTGGAAGGCCTCCGAAGCATGAAGCGGCACGTGCGGCTGCGGATGCGCCAGATACAGGAAGAACGGCCGCGCGCGGTGCTGTTCGATGAAGGCCACGCTGCGCTCGGTGAGTACGCGGGTGAGATCGCTCTGGTCGTCGAGAACCCGGGCAACCTGCTCGTTGTCGAACAGTTGCAGCTCGTCGAAATCGAACAACGTGCCCTGCTGCGGATGGTGCGGCCACATGTCGTTGGAATGCAGGATGCCGTAGAACGTGTCGAACCCCTGCCGGTTCGGGCGGAACTCCGGCGCATCGCCCAGATGCCACTTGCCGAAATGACCGGTGGCATAGCCAGCCTGCCGCAGCAGGTCGGCCAGCGTGGTCTCCGAGAGGTTCAGCCCCTTGCCGCTGTGCGGCATGAACGCCCCGGACACGCCCACGCGGTTGGGATAGCTGCCCGTCAGCAGTGCCGCGCGCGAGGCCGAACACACCGGCTGAGCGACATAGAAGCTTGTCAAGCGCACACCTTCCGCCGCCATCCGGTCGAGACGGGGCGTGTGCAGATGATGACCGCCGAAGTTGTGCAGGTCGGCATAACCCTGGTCGTCGGTGAAGACGATGACGATGTTCGGCGGCCTGCCTCGCTCTGCAGCATGCTCGGGGTCGGGCGCGGGCACATGTGTGCAGGCAACGAGCGCAAGCAGCGCGGGCAACAACACGGCGCGCGTGATCGACGATGTCATTCCTCTACTCGGACCTGGACCGGCGACAGTGAAGCACAGCGCTTGTGGGCAGGCCAGCCGGCCCCGCTCCGATGGCGTTCTTTCCCGCGCAGCCGATACTGCACGCCGGCAGCCGAAGAAGCGCGCCGGCTTCAGCGGGCCGCTTCCCCGATGCCGACCAGGCGGCCGCCGTCGAGTGGCGACTGTTCCGCCGGACCATGACTATCCCAGAACGAGGTCAGGTTCCCGCGTGAGCATGATGTCGTCGACCTCGCGCTGGCTGCCGGAGCCCAGGTCGACCATTTTGTTGACGCCAACAAAATGGTCTGAGACCTCATGGCCGGAAACCGCCATCTGGCGTTGCGTCAGCCAGACGGCCTGGCCATCCAGCCGCACCTGGATCCGGGTCTGCGCATCGTCGGTGCGGTAGAGCACCAGTTCCGACGTCGGCACGGTCTCGTCCTGCGTGTTCATGTCACTCCTTGCGCGATCGCGCGGCTCGTCAGCGTAGCGTTTCCTGCGGCGCGCCCAGCCGCCACCCCAGTCCCGACCAGCGACCGGCGTGTCGCGACAGTGCTTCGCGAATCACGTCCTCGCTGCCGGCGACATGCAGCTCACGCCGTGCCCGGGTCATCCCCGTGTACAAAAGTTCCCGCGACAGCACGCGATTGTGGCGCTCCGGCAGCACCAGCCACACCTCGTCGAACTCGGAGCCTTGCGCCTTGTGCACGGTCATCGCGAAGGCGCTGTCGTGCGCGGGCAGCGCTGCGGGGTGGAAGGGGCGCGGGTTGTGCGGGTCGTCGCCGGGGAACCACGCCATCAGGGTGCCGCCATCGCGCAGGCAGATGCCGATGTCGCCGTTGAACAGGCGGTGGCGGTAGCTGTTTTCGGTGATCAGCAGCAGGCGGCCGTGGAAGTAACGGTTGGCGGTGGCCGCGGGGCCGGCGCCGCGGCGGGTGCCGGCCAGCAGGTCCTCGATGCGGACGTTGAGCCCGCGCGCGCCCTGCGGGCCTTCGCGCACGGCGGTGAGGATGCGCAGGCGGGCGGCGTTGGCGAGGGCTTGGGCGGGGTCGGTGGCTTCGGCGAGCGAGGCCCAGTGGGCGAGCAGGTGCTCGCGGTGGGTCTGCAGCGGGTCGGCGTTGCCTTCGTGGAAATGCACGCCGGAGAGCTCGCCGTCGCGCAGCAGTGACAGGGCGGTGGCGCTGTCGCCTTCGCGCACGGCGGCGGCCAGGGGGGCGAGGTCGAGTTCGGCGCTCTGGCGCCAGCCGCGGGTGAGGTGGATGTGGCGGGCGGGGAACGGGGTGGGTTTGGTGCCGGGTTGGGCGTGAATGGGGTCGCCGGCGGGCGCGGGGGTGTGGGCGTCGGTGGGGGTGTGGGTTTCGCGGCCATGGGCCGCTCCTATGGGGGGGGTGGCCTCGAGGATGCCGCTGAGGACGTCACCCGCTTCCACCGAGGGCAGCTGGTCGGGGTCGCCGAGCAGGACCAGGCGGGCGCCGTCGGGCACGGCTTCCACCAGCTTGGCCATCAGCGGCAGGTCGATCATGGAGGCTTCGTCCACCACCACCACGTCGAGCGGCAGGGGGTTGTCGGCGTGGTGCCGGAAGCCGGAGCTGTCGGGGATGGTGCCGAGCAGGCGGTGCAGGGTGGTGCCGGTGGTGGGCAGGTGGGCGCACAGGGCGGGGTCGATGCCCAGGGCGGTGAGCGCCTGCACGGCGTTGCGTACGCTCTCGGCCATGCGCTCGGCGGCGCGGCCGGTGGGCGCGGCCAGGGCGATCCGCGGCGGCGCGGTGCCGGCCTGCAGCGCCTGCGCCACCAGCAGCACCAGCATGCGGGTGATGGTGGTGGTCTTGCCGGTGCCGGGGCCGCCGGTGACCAGCAGCAGGTTGTGGTGCAGGGCGGTGCCGGCGGCGCGGGACTGCAGGTCCTCGCCGGTGGCGGCATCGGGGAAGAGCTGGGCGAAGAGCTCGGCGAGGTGGGCGGGAAGCTGCGCGTGGTCGCGATCGGCTTGCTCGCGCGGATGCGGGTGGGCGCTGCCGATGCGGCGCAGGCCTTCGGCCAGGCGGCGCTCGTACTCGCGGTAGCGGCGCAGGTAGACCAGGCCGTGCTCGAACACGAGCGGGGCGTCGGCGGCGGATTCGGCGTCGCCAGCCTGGGGGCAGGCGACCCAGCGCGAGGACTCCAGCGCCTGGCACCAGGCCTCCGGCGTGGGCCAGTCGATGGGCGCTTCCACCAGGCGCTGCGGTTCGGCCGGGTCGAAGCCGGCGTGGCCGTCGACGACGGCCAGCGAGGCCAGGGCGGCGGCGGCCAGCACGCTATCCGGGGTGTCCGGATCCAGCCGGCGCAGGCTCTGCGCCAGCGCGTGGTCCAGCGTGCGCAGGGCGCCAGCCTTGGTGAGGGCCTGCAGCAGGTTCACGCGGCGGCCCCGCTGGTCTGGCCCGCGAACAGGGCGTCGAGCGCATGCACCAGCGCGGGATCGAAGCGCCAGGCCTGGATGCCCTGCCCGTCGCCGCGGCTGGCGTCGATGCCGCGGCAGAACAGGTAGCGGGCGCCGCCGAAGTCGCGGTCGTAGTCGTAGCCCTCGCCCAGGCGGAAGCGCAGCCAGCGGTGCAGGGCGAGGGTGTAGATCAGCGCCTGCAGGTGATATTCGCTGTGCGCCATGGCCTCCTCCAGCTGGGCGGGGGCGTAGCCGGGCAGGCGGTTGGATTTGTAGTCGAGCACGTACCAGCGGCCTTCGTGCAGGTAGGTCAGGTCGATCAGGCCGGTCATCAGGCCTTCCAGCCTGCGGCGCAGGCCGAAGCCCTGGCGCGCGGCGAGCAGGCCGTGGCGGTGCAGCAGGGCGAGCAGCGCGTCGACGCGGGTGGGCGCGAGGGCGAACTGGAACTCGATCTCCGGGCGGCGCTGGTCTTCCGGCACGGCGGCGAGCGCGGTGCCTTCCGGCAGGGCGGTGGTGAGGGTGTGGCCGATCATGGGCACGATCACGGCCACGCCGTCATCCATGTCGTCGGCGGCATAGCCGCCTTTGCCCAGGGCGATGGTGATCTTGTTGCGCTCGCCTTCCGGGGCGTCGTCGCCGGGGCGCCAGGCGTGCCAGGCGGCAAAATCGGCGTTCTCGAACACCTCGTGCAGCACCACGCCGAAGCGGGCGCCGCCAAAGCGCGGGTCGATGTCGGCGGCCTCGGTGGGCGCGGCTTCCGGGTTGTCCTCCGGCTCGTCGCGGCCGCCGGCGGCCGGCTGGGTGGCTGCGGTGGAGAGGTCGTGGCCGGCATCGGCGTTGGCGAGCTGGGTGAAGCTGTAGACCCACCAGTCGCTGGCGAGCGGGCGCGTGGCCGTGCGGGCGGCGGGGACGGCTTCCACGGTTTCGGCGCCGAGCCAGGGCAGCTGGGCGGGCGGCTGCGCGGCATCGATGGCGATGGCGTCCGGCGCGCGCGCGGTCAGGGCTTCCGGGTCGGAGACCATCGGCCACAGCGGCGACCTGGTGTGGCAGAAGAAGGTACCGGTGGCCAGCCACAGCGCGTCGCGGGTGCGGGTGAGGCCGACGTAGAGCAGGCGCGCGTCCTCGGCGCGCTCGCTGCGCTGCCAGGCTTCGCAGGCGTCGTTCCAGCCGCTGTCTTCCTGCTGCAGCTTCCAGTGCAGCACGCGACCGTCGTCGCCGTGCACGGTCACCTTGCGGCCGGGGCTGCGGGCCTGGCTGCCGATGCCGACGTAGGGCAGGTACACCAGCGGGTATTCCAGCCCCTTGCTCTTGTGCAGGGTGACCACCTGCACGCGGCGGGCGTCGGACTCCAGCCGCAGCTGCTGGGCCTCGTCGTCGGCGCTGGCCTCGGCGATGGCGCGCGCCAGCCAGTCGAGCAGGCCGTGCAGGCCAAGTGCGTTGCGCTGGGCTTCCTGCAGCTGCTCGGCCAGCTGCAGGTAGTTGGTGAGGCGGCGCTCGCCGTCCATCAGGCCGAGCAGGCGCGGCGCATGCTGCGCGCACAGCTCGCCGACCAGCGCCAGCGGGCCGCCGCGCTGCAGGCGCTCGCGCCAGGCGAGTGCTTCCATCTGCTTGCGCTGCAGGGTGGCGCCTTCGGCGTCGAGCGCGGCGATCGCGTGCGCGTCCTCGCCCACCAGCACGGTGGCGAGCGCCGCGCGCAGGCGGCGGTCGTCGGAGCCGTGCACCAGCGCCTGCAGCAGGGTGTGCAGTTCGCGCGCCTCCGGGGTGGCGAACAGGCTCTGCTTGCCCGCGGCCACCGCCGGGATGCCCACCGCGGCCAGGGCGTCGCGAATCAGGATGGCTTCGCTGTGCTTGCGTACCAGCACCGCGATGTCGCCGGGGCGCACCGGCTCGCCGTTGATGGTGGCGCGCCCGGCGCGCGCGTCGGTGAGCACGCCGTGGATCGCGGCCACGCAGGCCTGGGTGGCGAGGTCGCGCGAGCGCGGGGAGGGATGGGGCTTGGGGTTGCCCTTGGCATCGCGTTCGGTCGGCTCGGGCGCCTGCCACAGGGTGAGCGCCGGCGCGGGCGCGCCGTTGCGCTGGTACTCGGCGTCTTCGCGCGCGCCGCCCGGCTGCACCGGGTGGAACCGGATGCGCGGGTCGATGAAGGGCGGGGCGATGTTGCCCGGGTCGTCTTCGTGCGCGGACTGCGCCTGGCCGTACAGCGCTTCGAGGCTGCCGAGCACGGCGGGGCGCGAGCGGAAGTTGTGCGCCAGCGGCGGCGCCATGTGCGCGGTGTGCTGGGCGGCCAGGTAGGTCTCCACGTCTCCGCCGCGGAAGCCGTAGATGGCCTGCTTGGGATCGCCGATGAGGAACAGCGCCGGCTCCGGGCTGCCGGCGCCGAACACGCGGTTGAAGATCTGCCACTGGCGCGGGTCGGTGTCCTGGAACTCGTCCACCAGGGCGATGCGGTACTGCGCGCGCAGGCGCCCGGCGAGCGCGTCGCCGTGCTCGCCCTGGAGCGCGTCGGCGACGCGGTCGATGAGGTCGTCGTAGGTCAGCACGCGCGCCTGCTGCTTGTGCTGGCGCAGGCGGCGGCGGGCGTCGCCGCGCAGCCGGTGCAGCAGGGCGGCCTGGCGCGCTTCGCGCAGGCGGTCCACCTCGGCCAGGGCGGCGGCGTATTCCTCCACCGCGTCGCACAGCGGGGAATCCGGGGTGCGGCCGGCGCCGGCCTTGCTGGTGCGCTTGAGCAGGGTCTCGCGGTGCAGCTGTTCCAGCTTGGCGTGGTGGAAGCGCGAGCCCGGCTCGGCGCGGTCGCACCAGCGGGAGAGCTGGGCGAACAGGTCTTCGATCCATTCGGCCTTGTAGCTGCCCCCGTGCAGCACCTTGCCTTCCGCCGCCCGCAGCAGCTCGTCGCGGAAGCCATCGCCGTGGGTGCGCGCGGCTTCGGCGAAGGCCTGTGCGGCCGCCTGCAGCATGGGACCCGGATCGGGCAGCGGGCCCGGCGGCGGCGGCAGGAGCACCGGCTCGCGCACCAGCGCCGACAGGTCCCTGGCCAGCGCCTCCGGGCCCTGCGGCCACAGCGCATGCAGGTCGTCGACGGCGTCGGCGTCCACCGCGTGCGAGCGCCACAGGTCGGCGGCGATCCCGGCGCGCAGTTCCGCGTCGCTGGCCAGGAGCTCCGGCGGATCGAAGCCCTGCCCGCTTTCCAGCGCGTGCTCGCGCAGCACCCGGGCGCAGAAGCCGTGGATGGTGAAGATGGCGGCCAGGTCGATCTCGTCCACGGCCTGGCGCAGCCGGCGGCGGACGTCTGCCTCCGGTTCACCGCTGCGCTCCAGGTGCGCCTGGATCAGCGTGCGCATCAGCTCCGCCTCGGGCGAATCCTCCATGGGCAGGCCAGCCGCGACCTCCGCCGCCAGCAGCAGCCGTTTGCGCACCCGCGCGCGCAGCTCCTGGGTGGCGGCCTCGGTGAAGGTCACCGCCAGGATCTCGCCCACGCGCAGGCCGCGCTCGAGCACCAGCCGCGCCAGCAGGGTGGCCAGGGTGAAGGTCTTGCCGGTGCCGGCGGAGGCCTCGATGGCGAACACGCCTTGCAGCGGCTGGGTGAGGTACGGATCCCGTGGCGCGCTCATTCGGCGTCCTCCGGCTCGAAGCGCTCGGCCAGGCCGTCGAGCGTGGCGGGATCGGTGCCACCGTGGACCTTGCCGTCCTGCAGGGCCAGGAACACCAGCATCGCGGCGTCGACGAAGCGCTGCAGGCTGTCCTGGTCGCCGAAGGGATCGCAGCCGCGCAGGGCCTGGCGCAGGGCGTCGCCGTGCCCTTCGGCAAAGCCGCCGCCGCTGCCGTGCCACTGGCTGCGCGCGGCCTTGACGCCGCGCTCCGGGTTCCCGGCGCAGTCGTAGTACGCCCAGGCGCTGTAGGGCGCGTACGGCAGCGGTGCGCGCAGGCCGTGGGCGCGCAGCGCGAGCAGCTCGCGCAGGGCATTGCGGGCATCGGCGGGCGACAGCTCCGGGCGCTCGAACGGGCCGGGGCCGGCGCGGCCGCCGTCGAAGAATTCCACCAGCGGCAGGTCGATGCCGGCCGCGCGCGCCAGCAGCCAGTCCAGGCCGCTGCGTACCGCGCTTGGCCCGTTGGGCTTGCCGAAGCGCAGGCGGGGGATGCCGTGCGGGTAGACGTCCTGGATGCGGCCGTGCACGCGCACGCCGTCGATCTCGACCTCGGCCAGCACCGACCCGGCTTCCGCGTCCCCGCGCCACTGCGAGAACGCCTCCAGCCACGGCGCCAGCAGTTCGCGCTGGTCGACAAGCACGCGGCGGCCGGCGGCGCCGGACGGCAGCAGGCCGCGTGCGCGCAGCGATGCGTGGATGACCGGGTCGTCCAGCCCGCGCAGCAGCTCGTTGAACAGCGCGCGCTGCAGCACGCTGCGCTCCAGGCCGGCGCCCGGCGCGGCCAGCGGCTCCAGGTCCGCGCCCTGCTCCTCGATCTCCACCAGGCGCATGCCCATGCGCGCGAGCAGTTCTTCCGCCGGGTGCAGCAGGAAACGGCGCAGGGCGCTGATCGGCAGCTCCGGCTCGGCTTCGCCCGGCGCGAACGGTTCGCCGGCGAACCACGGCGGCAGCGGCTGGCGCCTGTCGGCGGCGCCGGCGGCGGCCTGTTGCCAGCGGGCGTGGTAGGAGAAGCGGCGCGGCTCGGCCTCCGAGCCAAAGGCCTCGGCCGAGAACGGCTGCAATGGATGGCGCACCACCAGCGCATCGGCCACGTCTTGTGCGCCCGCTGCGTGCTGGTCCACGGCGGCGTCGATCAGCTCCGACACCAGCACGGAAGGCTCGCGCCGGCTGCCGTCGCGCGGGTCGGCGCCCTGCCAGCTGGCGTAGAACACGTCCTGCGCGGCGGTGAACAGCTGCAGGAACAGGAAGCGGTCGTCGTCGCGGGTGGAGCGGTCGCCGGCGCGGCGCCTGTCGGTACCGAGCTCGGCGGTGAGCCGGTTGAGCCCGGCGGCGGGATCGCGGCGCGGGAATTCGGCGTCGTTCATGCCCAGCACGCAGATCACCCGGAACGGCAGCAGCCGCATCGGCACCATGCGGGCGATGCTGACGCCGCCGGTGAGCAGCGGTGCGCGGGTGTCGGCCTCGGCCAGCACCGCGCGGAAGTGCGCGCGCACGGCCTCCGCCGGCACCGGGTCTTCGAAACCGGCGCTGCCGGCGGTGCTGGCGAAGCCGTCCACCAGGGTGCGCAGCCGGTCCAGCGCGCGCTGGCTCGCAGGATTGGAAGGCGGCCTGGGCAGCAGCGCGTCGAGCAGTTCCAGCAGGCGTTCGCGCCACTGCGCCGGGGGCATGGCTGCGCCCAGCACCCTGGCGTTGCGGGCCAGCACGCGCAGCAGCCGCACCAGGGTGTCGAGCGCGTCCAGGGCGCTGCCTTCCAGGTCCGGCAGCGGGGCCAAGATGCGGCCATCGCTGGCGCGGATCAGCGCCTCGCTGCCGCTGGCGTGGCCCAGCAGCAGGCGGTCGAGGGCAAAGGCCCAGGTGTAGGCGTCGTCCTCGGGCGCGTCGAAGCGGGCGCGGTGCTCGCCGTCCAGGCCCCAGCGCGCGCCGGCGGCCAAGAGCCAGGCCTGCAGGCGCTCGATCGCGGGCGCGTCGAGCCCGTTGGCCTCGGCCAGCGCGGGGCTGGCCAGCAGGTCCAGCGTCTCGTGCAGGCCGAAGCGCGAGACCGGCAGCGCCAGCAGGCGCACGAACACTTCGGCCAGCGGCTCGTTGGCCAGCGGGCTGGCGTCGGCCAGCGCATAGGGGATCGCGTCCTCGCGGCCGCGATCGCCGAACACCGCCTCCAGGTACGGCAGGTAGGGATCGACGTCCGGCGCCAGCACCGCCACCTCGCGGGGCTTGAGCGGCGGATCGAAGCGTTCGTCGTCGAACAGCGCGCGCAGCTGGTCGCGCAGCACCTGCAGCTCGCGCAGGCGGGTGTGGCAGGCGTGCAGCTGCAGGCTCGGGTCGTCGCGGCGCAGCGCCGGCAGGCGGGTGCGCGGGTCGGTGGCGGTGGGCGCGAGCGGCGGCGACGGGCGGCGGTGGAACAGGTCGGCCTGCAGGCGGCGCAGCAGGCTGGGGCTGGAAGAGAAAACGGGGTCAGAGTCGATTTTCCCCCGCCCATTGTCCGGGTCGGCAGAATCAGGAGGAAAAATCGACTCTGACCCCGTTTTTTCCCCAGGATCCGCATGCGCGGCGATCTCGGCCGAGGCATGCACCACTTCGTAGCCACCGAGCACCGCCATGAAGTCCCGGCCGGCGTGGCCCCAGGCCTGCAGCAGCGGGTTCTCGGAGCGGGCGGCATCGTCGTGCGCGGCTTCGATGCCGCCGGCGCGCACCCGCTGCAGGTCGCCCCAGTAGTCGCGGCTGGGCGAGGGCACGTAGAAGTGCAGCGTGCCAACCCGCGCCTGGGTGGCCAGCACCCGCAGCACGTCGGGCGAGACGTTGAGGGTGGCGAAGGCGAACAGTCGCGGCGGCAGGCCGGTGGGCAGCGGCGCGTCGCGCGCTTCGAAGCGGTCGAGATATTGCTGGATGCGCCGCGCGCGGTGGGAGCGGCCGCGGGCGATGCGCCGCCACAGGATCGCCTGCGGATCGTCCGGCTCGGCGCCCGCCTCCCAGCGCAGCAGCCACTCGCGGCGCCAGGCCTGGTATTTCTCGAACACCGAGGCGAGCTCGCCGGCCAGTGCCCAGGCGCGCAGCGGATCATGGCTGTCGCCGTGCTCGCGCAGGGGGTGTGGACCTTCGACGCGGGTGCGCTGCGGATCGGGCCGCTCGCCGTGCGCGCGCACCGGATCCGATCCATCGACGTGCGTGCGATACGGTCCGTCGACGTGTGCGCGCAGCGCCGCCAGCGCGGGTTGCGCCATGAACTGCGCGTCGGTCAGCGCGGCATAGAGATGCCAGTGCAGCGTCGCGACGTCGGGCTCGTCGGTGGCCGGGCCGAGGTTGGCGGTGAGCGCGCGGGCGACGAATTCGCCCGGGGTCAGGAATTCGAGGTTCGCGGCCACCCCGTGCGCGGCGGCCAGGGTGGCCTGCAGCCAGCGCCGCATCGCCACCTGCGGGATCAGCACGGTGTCCGGCGCCAGCAGTGCTTGACCCGGCGCCGGGATGCGCAGCTCATGCGCCAGCAGCCCGGCAAGCACGTCGAGCGCATTGGAGTGGTAGAGGCGGAAATCGGGCGCGGCGGCGGGCATCCGGCCATGATGCCCGAGCGCCGTCGCAGGCCGCGATATCGCGGCGCCGGACGTCGTGAACGCCCGGCGCCGCTGGGTCAGTAGCTCTTCTCGATGTTCAGCAGCAGGCCGTGGTCGCGGTCGGAGCCGTTGCCGACTACGCCGCGGTACTCGATGCGGGTGGAGACGCCGCTGTCGTGGCCGAACATGGCGCCGATGCCGAGCATGAGGCGGTTGCGGTCGAAGCCGTCGAGGGTGGTGCGGTACAGCGGCCCGGTCAGCAGGTCGGCGTAGCCCATGGTGGCGCTGGCGTCGCCCTGGAAGTCGTGCTGGTACTCCATCCGCAGCAGCGGCGCGAACACGCCCCAGCTGGTCTTGCTGCGGAAGTCCAGCCGCAGGCCGACGTTGCCGGTGGTGGTGTCGACGTCCATCGCGCCGTGGCGCAGCGCACCCGGGTCGTCGCCCTGCTCGACGTAGCCGTCCAGGCGCCCGCGCGCCAGGTCCAGGCGTGCGTACGGGGTCAGCTGCAGCCCGTCGCGCAGGCGGATGTCGGCGCCGGCCGAGACCGAGCCGAACCACTGCCTGCCGTCGCGCGTGCCGTGCACCAGCCCGCCGCTGGCGGTGACGCGGCGGCGCAGGTCGTACGACAGGGTCTGGTAGCCCAGCAGCGCGTCGACGAAGAAGGTCTCGCCGGGGTGGTAGCTGCCGTAGGCCGCCAGCGACCAGGCCTCGCCCTCGCTGCGGCTGTCGCGCTCGCCGACCTCGCTGTCGTCGCGGCCCCAGCCGAGCCCGGCGCCCACCGCGAACGCCGGGGAGAGGCGGTAGTCGGCGCCCACGCTCAGGCCGTCGCTCTCGAAGTCGGTGCCGGTGCCGGTGCCGTCGCGGCCCTGATGGCCGGAGCGGATCGCGCCGCCGACCCACAGCGACATGCCGCCGCCGGCACCCGTCTGCGCCGGCGCCGAGCCCGCTGCCGCTGCCGGCTCCGACGCGGCGCCGGGGGCGTCGATGCCGTGGCGGGCGTGGTCGCAGGCCTGGCCGGGGACCGCGCCCACCGGCTGCACGCACTGCGGCCTGCCGGCGCTGAAGCCGAGCTGGTTGCTGAAGCGCGGTGCGGTCTCGCCGCCGCGGTGCAGGCGTTCCAGGCGCTGCTGGAAGTTGGCGATCTGCGCGCCGGCGAAGCGCCGGGTGGCGGCCACCTGCGCTTCGAGCAGCGCACGCACTTCCGGGTCCTGGGTGGGGTCCGGGCGCTGCACCACGTTGAAGGTGATCACCGCCTCGGCCGAGGTGGCATGGGCGTTGTCGAGGGTGAAGCGCGCGCCGGCCTGGCCGGCGAACGCCGCGTCGGCGGCGAAGCTGAGTACGTAGCGCGCGCTGTCGCCGCTGCCCTCGCTGGCGATGCTGGCGCTGCCGGCCGCCGCCGGCGTCAGGCTCAACAGCGTCGCGGCGGTGAACGGGCCGCCGGTGGCGCTCTCGGTCAGCTCCACTTCCACGGTCTGCCCGGCGATCACGTCGACGCTGCGCGAGACCGCCACCGGCAGCGGATTGACCGTGACTGTCACGGTCGCCGGCGCCGAGGTGCCGCCCGGGCCGGTCGCGGTATAGCGGAAGCTGTCGGTGCCGGAGAAGTCCGCCGCCGGGGTGTAGACGATGCCCAGGCCGTCGATCTCGGCGCTGCCGTGCGCCGGCGCCGCATCGATCGCCAGGCTATCGATGGCGCCGCTGTCGTTGTCGGTCACCGCGATGGTGACCGCGGCGCCGCCGAGCGTGGTGGCGGTGTCGTCGGCCGCCACGGGCGCTGCGCTGCTCACCCGCAGGGCGTAGGCGGCGCTGCCGGTGAACCCGAGCGCATCGGTGGCGGTGATGCCGAAGGCGAACTCGCCATCGACCGTCGGCGTGCCCGACAGGCTGCCGTCTGCGGCCAGGGCGAGCCCGGCCGGCAGCGCGCCGCTGCTCAATGCGAAGGTATACGGTGCGGTGCCGCCGTCGGCGCCGAGGGCCTGGGCATAGGCGCTGCCGCGGGTGGCGTCCGGCAACTCGTCCGGGGCCAGCACGATCTGCGGCGCCGCCACTTCCAGGGTGTAGGAAAGGGTAAGGCTGGCCGGCGTGCCACCGGCCGAATCCGTCGCCTCGACCTGGAAGGCGAAGCTGCCGCTCGCGGTCGGGGTGCCCGACAGGGTGCCGTCGGCGGCCAGCGACAGGCCCGCCGGCAAGGCGCCGCCCGCCAGCGCGTAGGCGTAGGGCGCGACGCCGCCGCTGGCGGAGAAGGCCTGGCTGTAGGCCACGCCGGCGACGGCGCCGGGCAGGGTGTCCGGGGCCAGGGCCAGGTCGGCCGCGGCGATGACGAGCGTATAGGCCACGCTGCCGGTACCGGCGGTCCCCGAAGTGCTGTCGGTGGCGGTGACGGTGAAGGCGAAACTGCCGGTCTCGGTGGGGGTGCCGGCGAGCGCGCCGGTGGCCGCATCGAACGTCAGCCCGGCCGGCAGCGGACCGCCGCCGAGCACGTAGCTGTACGGCGCGATGCCGCCGCTGGCGGAAACAGTCTGCGTGTAGGCGCTGCCGGCCACGCCGTCCGGCAGGGTGGCGGGAGCGATCGTGAGCGTGGGCACGCCGATCTCGAGGGTGTAGGCGGTGGCGCCGGTCTGGCCGTTGTCGTCGGTGGCGAGCACGGTGAACGAGGTGCTGCCCGAAGCCGTGGGCGTGCCGGACAGACTGCCGTCGGCGGCCAGCTGCAGACCGGCCGGCAGGCTGCCGGCCGCCAGGGTGTAGGCATACGGGGCGACGCCGCCGCTGGCGGCGAAGGTTGCGCCGTACGGCTGGCCGGCGGCGCCGTCTGGCAGCGTGGCCGGCGCCACCACGATGGCCGGGCTGCCGACCGTCACGGTGTAGCTCTCGGTCACCGAGTACGGCGCGCCGGCGCCGCTGGCGCCGCTGTCGGTGGCGGTGATGTCGAAGCCGTAGCTGCCGGGCGTGGTGGGCGTGCCGGACAGGGTGCCGTCCGCGGACAGGGTGAGCCCGGGCACCGCGGTGCCGGACAGCGCGTAGAGATACGGGCCCACGCCGCCGCTGGCGGTGAACGCCTGCGAGAACGGCTGGCCGTAGGACGCGGCGAAGGTGGTGCCGGCCGGAGCGAGCGCCAGGGTCGGGGCGGCGACCGCCAGACTGAAGTTCTCGGTCGTGGTGAACGGCCCGTCGCCGGTGCTGCTGTCGGTGGCCGACACGGTGAGGGCGAAGGTGCCGGCCTCGGCCGGGGTCCCCGACACGGTGACGCTGGTGCTTCCGCTGGCGGTGACCGACAGGCCCGCGGGCAGCCCGAGCACTTGATAGTTCACATACGGGGCCTGCCCGCCGTTCCAGTTGAAGTCGACGCTGTAGGCGCTGCCGACCGTGGCGGCGAGCGCACCGCTGGTGACGGTGATCGCCGGCGCGGTGACCGTGACCGTGACCGTCGCCGGGGCGGAGGTGCCCGAGGCGTTGGTGGCGGTGTAGGTGAAGCTGTCGGTGCCGGCGAAACCGGTGGTGGGGGTGTAGGTGATCTGGGTGCCGCTGGCGGCGGCGACCCCGTGGGCGGGCAGGCTGGCGACGGAGACGTTGGTGGGCGCGCCGCTGTCGATGTCCAGCGGCACCGGATTGGCGGTGCTGCCGTAGGCGACGGTGACCGACACCGGGTTGGCCACCGGCACCTGGTCGGCGATGACGATCGAGAAGGCCTGGCTGCCGGTGTATGGGCCGGTACCGGTGCTGGAGTCGGTGGCGGTGACGGTGAAGTTGAAGGTGCCGAGGGCGGTCGGCGTGCCGGACAGCGCGCCGTTCGCCGCCAGGGTCAGGCCCGCCGGGAGCGCGCCCGCGGTGACCGCATAGGTGTAACCGGGCGTTCCGCCGGTAGCCGGGCCGACGACGGTGGCGTAGGGCTCGTCGCGGGTGCCCGCCGGCAAACTGGCTGCCGGCAGGGTCACGGTGGCGGCGGCGACCGTCAGCGTGTACGCGCGGCTGCCGGTATACGGCCCCGGCGCCGCACTGCTGTCGGTGGCGGTGACGGTGAAATTGAAGCTGCCGCCTGCAGTGGGCGTTCCGGAGAGCGTGCCATCGGCGGCGAGGGTGAGCCCGGCCGGCAGCGCGCCTGCGGTGATGGCGAACGTGTAGGGTCCGCTGCCGCCGGTCGCACCCAGCGCCTGGCTGTACGCCGCGGCCACGGCGGCATCGGGCAGCGTGGCGGGGGTGACCGAGACCGGGACGTCGTCGTTGAGGATGGTGCCGGTGCCGGTGCCGTCGGCGATCGAGGCGTTGGTGGCACCGCTCAGGCCGACGGTGAAGGTCTCGTCGGGCTCCGGCGTGGTGTCGCCGTTGACGGTCACCGAGATGGTGCCCTGGGTCTGGCCCGCGGTGATGGTCAGGGTGCCGCTGGTGGCGGCGTAGTCGCTGCCGGCGGTGGCGGTGCCGTCGGCGGTGGCGTAGCCGACGCTGACGGTCTGGCCGCTGGCGGCGGAGAGCGCGACGGTGAAGGTGGCGGTGACGGTGCCGGCGTTGCCTTCGGTCACCGATACGTCGTCGATGGCCAGCGACGGCAGCGGATCGTCGTTGTTGATCGTTCCCGTGCCCTGCGCGTCGGCCACGGTCGCGCCGGTCACGTTGGTGACGTTGACGAAGAAGGTCTCGTCGGGCTCATGGAGGGTGTCGCCGCCGATCTGCACGGCGAAGGAATAGGTGCTGGCGCCTGCGGCGATGGTCTGCCCGGTGAGCGAGTGGGACACGTAGTCGCTGCCGGCGGTGGCGGTGCCGTCGGCGGTAGCGATGTCGAACGTCACTCCGCCAGGCCCGGCCGGCGCGTCGAGCGACACGGTGAAGGTCATGCTGGCGGTGCCGGCGTTGCCCTCGGCCATGGCAACGTCGTTGATCGACAGGCTGGGCAGGGCCACCACCTCGATCGTGTAGGTCTCGAGCTCGAAGTACTGCCCCGGGCCGGTGCTCGAATCGGTGACCCGCAGGGTGACAGGGTAGCTACCCACGGCGGCATTGGTGGTGCCGCTGACCACCCCCGCCGCGGAGATGGAGATCCCGGCCGGCAGGGTCCCGGTCTCGAGCAGGTAGCTGTACGGGGCCACCCCACCGGTCGTCTCGAGGGTCTGGTTGATAGCGGAGCCCTGCACCGCGGTGCCGGTGGCCGTGGTCAGGGTCAGGGTCGGGTTCTGCACGGTGCCGGTGTAGCCCTTGACCGTGGAATCGCCGACGTTGTCCTGCGCCTGCACGCTGAAGCTGTAGACCCCCCGCTGGGTCGGCGTGCCGCTGAGCAGGCCGCTCGAGTTCAGGCTCAATCCCACCGGCAGCGCACCGCTGGCCACACTGTAGTTATAGGGGGCGACGCCGCCACTGGCGGTGAGGGTCTGGCTGACTGCGGTGCCGGCGGTCAGGGTGGGCAGCGATTCGGGCGTCACCACGATCGCCGAGGTCGGCGCTTCGATGGTGATGTTGACGGTGACGATGTCGCCTTCGTTGTCTTCGAGGTAGAAGGTATCGCTGGTGGCGTCGTCGCCGTTGTGGACGTAGGTGACGAACTGAACGTTCCCACTGTTGGGGCCGATGCTGACGTGGCCGTGCTGCTGTTCGAAGCCGTCCCATGGTTCGCTCATCCCGAAGTCGAACGGGCCATCGCAATGGCTGACGTCGATGTCGACCGAACCGCCGTTGGCGACGGTGGCGCTGAGCGTCGGGCAGTAGGCCGACTGACCGAAGGCCAGCGCCGGCCACAGCAGCAGCGCCGCCAGCAGCCAGGCGCAGGCACGCGCGAAGCGCGCGCGGCCGCGACCGCACGGACCAAATCCGGTGTTCTGATGCATGTCCCTGTTCCCCCCGAGCGCCACCGGGTTGCGGCGGCCTTCGCTCCCGGGCGCGCCGGGACGCTTCCTGTGGCGGGCGGCCCGATCGGCTGGCGCCCCACCCCTGCCGCGCATTGGAACAGAAATCCGGGTCCGCCAGAAGGCCCGCTCCTATCGCCGCAAAATGGAAGGCCGATCGGGCCGCTTGTGCACCGGGCCGGGATTGGTTCACAGTGGCGTTCAGGGGCGGCCGGGCACCGGCCACATCGACACCGGGGAGCGGGATGAGCGAATTCTTCATCGGCCAGATCATGCTGGCCGGGTTCGGCTTTGCGCCGAAATACTTCGCCCAGTGCAGCGGGCAATTCCTGCCGATCAACCAGAACCAGGCGCTGTTCGCGCTGCTGGGCACCCAGTTCGGCGGCGACGGCATCAATACCTTCGCCCTGCCCGACCTGCGCGGGCGCACGCCGATCAGCTATGCGCCCTCGGCGGACGGCGGCTGGCAGCCGCCTCCGATGCACATGGGCGATCGGGCGGGCAGCGAGCAGGTGGCGCTGACGGTCGAACAGCTGCCGGCGCACGTGCACGCGGTGGCCGCGGCGACGGGCGCCGGCGACAACCGCATCCCCGCCGGCCGCGCCTACGCCACCAGCAACGTCCGCAGCGGGGCGGCGCCGCCGCTGTATGCCGCTGCCGGCGCCATGGTGTCGATGGGCCCGCAGACGGTGGCCGATGCCGGCGGCGGCCAGCCGCACCCCAACCTGCAACCGTATGCCGCGATCAACTTCTGCATCGCGCTGAACGGCATCTTCCCCTCGCGGGAATGAATCGCCGCGCGGTGCGCCGCGCCCCAACCGACCTGCACGCAAGGACATTCCCATGAGTACCCCCTTCGTCGGCGAGATCCGCATGTTCGGCTTCGGCCGCACGCCGGTGGGCTGGCAGGCCTGCGACGGCAGCGTGCTGTCGATCGCCGAACACGAGGTGCTGTTCACGCTGATCGGCACGACCTACGGCGGCGACGGCGTGCAGACCTTCGCGGTGCCGGACCTGCGCGGCCGGCTGCCGCTCGGCCAGGGCCAGGGGCCCGGGCTGGGCAATTACGCGCTCGGCCAGATCGGCGGCACCGATTCGGTGACCCTGCAGCAGTCGCAGCTGCCGGCGCATACCCACGCCCTGCAGGCCACCACGGTGGCCGCCACCGCGGTCACCCCCGGGCCCGCGCTGCTGCCCGCAGCGGTCAGCGGCGACACGTTCTACGTGAACGCCACCGCGGGCAATACCGCCGCCGCCATGTCCAACCAGATGCTGGGGGTCGCCGGCGACTCGCAGCCGCACGAGAACTGCATGCCGACCCTGACCGTGCAGTACTGCATCGCCACCGAAGGTGTGTTCCCCCAGCAGAACTGAGCCGGCGACCGGGCCGGGACAGCAGCCACTCCGCCGCGCGCAGCGCGGCCATCGAGCAAGGACACCGACATGACCGAACCGTACATCGGCGAAATCCAGCTGTTCGGTTTCAACTTCAACCCGCGCAACTGGGCATTCTGCAACGGCGCGATCCTGCCGATCAGCCAGCACACCGCGCTGTTCTCCCTGCTCGGCACCGCCTACGGCGGCAATGGCCAGAGCAACTTCGCGCTGCCCAACTTCGCGGCGCGCGCGGGCGCCGGGATGGGCCAGGGGCCGGGGCTGCCGGATCGCGTGCGCGGCGAGACCTACGGCCAGGACAGCGTGACGCTCGATGCCGCGCAGATGGCTGCGCACAACCATGGCGCCAACGCCTGGTCGCAGACCGCCGCGGGCAGCGGCAGCGGCACGCCGGTCGCCGGAGGCGGCCTGTCGTTTCTGGCCACCAACACCGGCGCCAGGACCTTCCTGGCGGCGCCGCTGGATACCCAGCTGGCACCGCAGATGATCGCCCCCCAGGGCCAGGGGCTCCCGCACTCCAACCGGCAGCCCTATCTGGGGGTCAACTTCTGCATCGCGTTGCAGGGGGTCTACCCCAGCTTCGATTGAGATGAGGCCTGGCCCAGCGCCGTTTCCGCCGCCGCCGGCCGATCCGCTGCCCGCGCCGGCGGCGCTGTCCGCCCGCGGGCTGACGCTGCGCCCGGCGGCCGATGCCGACCTGCCCTGGCTGCGCCTGCTCTACGCCAGCACCCGCGCCGACGAGTTCGCCCCGCTGGGGTGGCCGGAAGACGCGCAGCGGGCCTTTCTCGACCAGCAGTGCGCCCTGCAGCATGCCCACTATCTGCGCTGTTTCCCCGACGCCCTGTTCCTGCTGCTGGACGGCCCGCAGGGACCGTGCGGGCGCCTGTACCTGCTGCGGCGCGTACCCGACCATCTGCTGATCGACATCAGCCTGCTCCCGCCCTGGCGCGGCGCGGGCATCGGCGGGGCCCTGGTGGCCGCGGCGCAGGAGGATGCGGCGGCGCGCGGCCGCGGGCTGCACCTGCACGTGGCGCGGGGCAATCCCCGCGCCCGGTCCCTCTACGAGCGGCTCGGCTTCAGGGCCGATGCGGCGCAGGACAGCGCCTCGCACCTGGCGATGCGCTGGCGGCGCGAGACGCTCAGTTGAAGACCGCCTGGTAGAGGAAGCCCTCGCGCTCGCGCGCGATCGGCACCAGGAAGATCCCCACCTCGCCCAGACGCGCATGCCGCATGCGATAGGTCTGCTGGGGCAGCAGGAACGCCGCACCGTTGCGGAACAGCAGCGAGAACGGCGCGCGCATCGCGCCGGGCGATGCGGGCAGCGGCCGGGCTTCGACCAGCACGAACGGCACCTCGCTGTCGGCGAACGCGGCGTCGAACGTCTCGTTCAAGCAGCCGGCGAAGTGTTCGAGGGTCAGCAACTGCATCGGATTGCCCGCAACGGTCGGCCGACGATGGTGGCGCGGTGAGGCGCGGCCGGCAAGCCGTGGTGCCGGAATGCGGGATGCGGGCCGAGGGGTGTGGGCCGGGGGCCGAGGGGTGTGGCACGGGCTGCGGGAGGCGCTGCGCCGCGCCATGCTCCTGCGCCGACGTCCTGTGCCAGCGAGATCCCCATGTCGGCAGCGGCGGGATTCAGAAGGCCGCCGACGGGACAGTTTCTGGACTCGTCAGTACAGCCACTAGGGTAAGATTCAGCCTCTGTTGGCGAAGCTGCCTGGCTCTCGCCGCGCGCATTGCGCGCCCCGCCCCCCGGATGACATGACCGACGACAACGCCATCGCCGTGCGCCTCGACCACGTCCGCCTCGACCGCGGCACGCGCACGATCCTGTCGGACATCGACCTGACGGTGCCGCGCGGCAGCGTGACCGCGGTGCTGGGGCCGTCGGGCAGCGGCAAATCGACGCTGCTGGCGGCGGTGACCGGCGAGCTGGTGCCGGCCGCCGGACGGGTGGAGGTGTTCGGCCGCGAGGTGCCGCGCCGCCAGCGCGAGCTGCTGGAGCTGCGCAAGGGCGTGGGCGTGCTGCTGCAGGGCAACGGCCTGCTCACCGACCTCACCGTGGCCGAGAACGTGGCGCTGCCGCTGCGCGCGCATACCCGGCTGCCCGACGAGGTGATCGGACGGCTGGTGGAGATGAAGCTGCATGCGGTGGGGCTGCGCGCCGCCGCCGATCTCTACCCGCGCGAGCTGTCCGGCGGCATGGCGCGGCGCGTGGCGCTGGCCCGGGCGCTGGCGCTGGATCCGCCGCTGATGCTCTACGACGAGCCGCTGACCGGGCTGGACCCGATTGCCAGCGGGGTGATCACCAGCCTGATCTCGCGGCTCAACGACACCCTGGGGCTGACCAGCATCATCGTGACCCACCACGTCCACGAGACCCTGCCGATCGCCGACCGCGCGGTGGTCATCGCCAACACCGGGATCGTGTTTTCGGGCACCCCGGAGGAATTGCAGTCGAGCAGCGATCCGCTGGTGCGGCAATTCCTGGACGGCCAGCCGGACGGGCCGATCGGGTTCGACGCGGCGCCGCGGGAGCGTGCGGCATGAGCGCGCTTGCCGGAGACCCGCGCTGATGGCCCTCGTCGAAGCCACCCGCTCCATCGGCCGTGCCGGGCTGTTTTCGCTGTCGGTGCTGCGCGCCTCGCGCCCGACCCGCGACTTCTTCGCCGAGCTGCTGCGCGAGATCTACAAGATCGGTGCGCGCTCGCTGCCGATCATCGCGGTGGGCGGCGCCTTCGTCGGGCTGTCGGTGACCCTGCTGGGCTTCCGCGCGCTGGAGACCTACGGCGCCTCGAACCAGGTCAGCGTGCTGGTCGGCCTGGGCCTGTACCGGGAGCTGGCGCCGGTGCTGACGGCGCTGCTGTTCGTCGGCCGCGCCGGCTCGTCGATCGCCGCCGAACTGGGGCTGATGCGCGCCACCGACCAGATCACCGCGCTCGGGCTGATGGCGATCGATCCGGTGGCCAAGGCGGTGGCGCCGCGGTTCTGGGCGGCGGTGATCACGGTGCCGCTGCTCACCGGCTTCTTCTGCAGCTTCGCGATCAGCGCCAGCTACTTCGAGGCCGTGCACGTGCTCGGCATCGACAGCGGCATGTTCTGGCAGGCGATGAAGGACGCGGTGGATTTCCGCAGCGACTTCCTCAACGCGTTCTACAAGTCCGCAGTGTTCGGCGGGACCGCGGCGCTGGTGGCCTCGTACGTGGGCTTCCACGCGGAGCCGACCATCGAGGGCACCTCGGTGGCGACCACGCGCGCGGTGGTCAACGCCTCGCTTCTGGTGCTGATGTTCAACTTCGTGATGTCGGCGTTCCTGTTCTGAGCCGCATCCTGACCCCAATGTCGACGCTTTCCCATTCCTTCCCGCACGCTGCGGGCGCTTTACGAGGTGATACCCGATGAGCAGTTCCCGTGGTCCCGGTCTCGAGTTCGCGGTCGGCGCGTTCCTGGTGCTGGCGCTGGGCTCGCTGCTGGTGCTGGCGATCGCCTCCACCAACGGCCGCTTCGGCTTTTCGGGCGACAGCTACGAGCTGACCGCGCGCTTCAGCAACCTCGGCCAGCTGCGCCGGCAGGCACCGGTGCGGGTCGGCGGCGTCACCATCGGCCGGGTCGCCGGAATCGAGCTCGACCCCGTGCGTTTCGACTCGATCGTCACCCTGGCCATCGACGACCGCTACCGCGACATGCCGATCGACACTTCCGCCAGCATCCTCACCGGTGGTCTGCTGGGCGAGAGCTACGTCGACCTGCAGCCGGGCGGCGACATGGAGTCGCTGCAGCCGGGCGAGGAGATCGCCTTCACCTCGCCGGCCGTGGACCTGATGCAGCTGGTCGGCCAGTACATGTTCAGCGGGCCCGGCGGTGGCGCGGCCGCAGAGCCGGCCGCCGAGGACACCGCCGATCCGCTTCCTTCCCCCGAGGAGCCAACCCCATGACCCGCATGACCCGTATCACCAGGCACCTGCTGCTTCCGCTCGCCATCAGCGCCGGCCTGCTGGCCGCTGCGCCCACCCTGGCCTTGGCCCAGGACGCCCCGGCCCGGGGCGCCCAGGCCCAGGGCACGCCCAGCAAGCTCGTGCTGGACAACACCCAGCGGGTGCTGTCCACGCTGGAGCAGCGCCGCGCCGAGTTCACCGCCGACCGCGGCCAGCTCGAAGCCTTCGTCAAGAAGGAGTTCGAGACCATGTTCGACCGCGACTATGCGGCCCGCCAGGTGCTGGGCAGGCACGGCCGCGGCGCCGACGACGCCGAGATCAAGCGCTTCGCCGACGCCCTGGCCGACAGCCTGCTGCGCCGCTACGGCGACTCGCTGCTGGACTTCAACACCCGGCTGCGCGCGCGCGTACTCTCCGAGACGCCGCTGCCGCGGGGCCTGGGCGTGCGGGTCGCCACCGAGCTGCTGCGCCAGGGCGGCGAACCGATCCCGGTCAACTACCTGATGCGCCAGTCCGGCGGCAGCTGGAAGGTGTTCGACGTGCAGGTCGAGGGCGTGAGCTTCGTCAGCACGTTCCGCCGCCAGTTCGATGCCGAGCTGCAGCGCAAGTCGATTTCCCAGGTGGCCGACGAGCTGCGCCAGGGGCGGTTGCAGGCCGATGCCGACATCGACTGAACCGACGTTGCGCCGCGAGAACGACACGCTCGTCTTCTCCGGTCCGCTGCTGCGCCAGGACGCCGCCGCGCTGTGGCCGGCGGCCCTGCGCGCGATCGCCGGCGCGCGGCGCTTCGACCTGCAGGCGGTGCCGCGCGTCGACAGCGCCGGGCTGGCGCTGCTGGCCGCGCTGGCCGCGCGCGCGGGCGGCCGCGTCGAAGTGTCGGGCACGCCGGACGGTCTGGCCGAGCTGCGCGCCGCCTACCGTATGACTCCCACGCTGGCGTTCGCCGACGCGCGCTGACGCCACTCCCGAACCAGGATGGAACCCGGATCATGATGCTCCGCCGCACCTTTTCCATGGCGCTGCTGCTTGCGCTGCTGCTCGCCGGCTGCGCGGGCGGCCGCGAGCAGGCCCGCGCC
>NZ_JACCKA010000086.1 GCF_013425525.1 Luteimonas salinisoli
GCCGCCATCCTCCCCCAGCCCGCGCGCAGCCGGCGACCACCGTCCCCCGACCCCGAAGGATGCCCCCATGAGCCCAAGGACCCTGCCCGCCGCCGCCCTCGCCTGCCTGCTGGCCACCGCCCCCGCCGCCCTCGCCGCCCAGGCGCCGCTGGAACTGTCGCTGCTGCGCGGTGGCGCACTGCAGGCCGACCCGGTCGCCAGCGAAAGGCTGGTGTATTTCCCGACCGGCCGCACCGTCGCCACCTGGGACTACGCCGATCCAGCGGCGCCGCGGCGCCTGGCAACGTCGGAGCCCGTCGGGGGCGTGATCAACGGCCTGGTGCGTCGCGACGGCCATCTCTACGCCAGCTGGCGCGGCCACGACGGCAGCAGCGGCGTGGCCACCTGGTCGCTGGCCGACCCGGCCGCGCCGGCGCTGGTGGACGACAGCCAGGACTACGACGACGGCGCGCAGAAGTTCGCGCTCGGGCTGGTGCTGGCCAACGAGCGCCTGTACCTGTTCGACAACAACCGCGGCGTGTTCGTGTCGGACCTGGCCGACCCGGCACGGCCCAGCTTCACCCGCAGCGCGATCGACAGCGTGCCGTTCCAGTACAGCCGCCTCGTCGCGCACGGCGACACGATCCACGCGACCGGCCGCAACTGGATCGGCGGCACCGTGCTCGACCTCTACGACGTGGGCGTGCCGGATGCCCCCCGGCGCATCGCCAGCCACGGCACCGACGGCCTGGACAGCTTCAGCCTGCTGCCCGAGCCGGCGCGCGCGATCGGCGTGGGCAACCGGCTGACGGTGTTCGACCTCTCCGACCCGGACCTGCTGCAGCCGCGCGGCGCGATCGACATCCCGCCGGCCATCGCCGGCGCGCGCGCCGGCGACCACGTCTACACGTTCGGCTGGGGCGAGGGCCTGGACGTGTGGAACATCGCCGATCCGGACGCGCCCCACGCGGCCGGCCACCTGGACATCCTCGCGCTCGGCACCCGTCGCAGCCTGGCCCTGGACGGGCTGCTGCTGCTGCCGGGCGAGACCGACCTGGTGCACGCGCTCGACACCGCCGTCCCGGCCGCGCCGGAGCGGCTGTCCACCGGCTGGCTGCCCGGCGGCGTCGACGCGCGCGACATCGTGGCGCTCGGCGACCGCATCGCCCTGCTGCAGGCCAACTACGGCCTGACCGTCAACGATCCGGCCACCCTGGTGCCGGTCGCACGTCTCGACGCGGACCTGCCGCAGCGCCTCGAGAACCGCAGCTTCGAGCAGATGGCCATCTCCGGCGACACCGCCTGGCTGGCGGCCTGGGGCTACGGGCTGATCGCCGTGGACCTGTCCGACCCCGCCGCACCGGTCGAACGCGGCCGCCTGGCGTTTCCGTTCGCCGCGGTGCTGGACGTGGCCGGCAACCACGCCTACGTCGCCAGCTGGACCAACGGCGGGGCGCTCGGGGTCGCCGATGTGTCCGACCCGGACGCGCCGGCGCTGATATGGCAGGGCGCACTGGACGCGCAGCCCTACGCACTGCGCATCCATGGCGGCCACGCGTGGCTGGCCGAGGGCTGGCAACCGGGCACAGCCACCGGCGGCCTGCGCGTCTACAGCCTCGAGGATCCGGCCAGCCCGGTCGAGGCTGCGCATCTTGACGACGGCTGCGGCTCCGCCTTCGACCTGGCGATCGATGCCGAGGTCTCGCTGCTGTACCTGGCCTGCGGCGGTGGCCTGCAGGTGATCGACATCGCCGAGCCCGCCACGCCGGTGGTGGTGGGCCGCTACGACAGCGGCGGCGACGATCAGTACACCCGCGTCGCCCAGCGCCTGGACCGTGCCTGGTTCGCGGACATCGACGGGCTGCACGAACTGGACGTCTCGGATCCCACCGCGCCGGTGCGCACCCGGCTCACCGCGCTGGGCCAACAGGGCGTGCAGCGCTTGGCCGCGCTGGAGGACGGCCGGCTGTACGCGCTCGGCGGCGCCTCCGGGGTGCACGTCTTCGCCCCGGGCGACGGCGGCGGCGCCACGCCGATCGACAACCGCGTGCCGGTGCGGGTGCCCGACGGCGACGCCGGCGACGAGCGCATCTACGCGATCGAGCTGCCGGAAGGCGTGGCTGCGCTCACCGCGCTGAGCTACGGCGGCCGCGGCGACGTCAGCCTGGAGCTGCGCCACGGCCAGCCGCCGGGCGCGGACGGGCACGACGGTCGTTCCAGCCGTCCGGGCAACAACGAACAGGTGCGCATCGCGCATCCCGCCGCCGGCCGCTGGTACATCCGGGTGGTCGGCGAGTCCGCATTCTCCGGGGTCACCCTGCAGGCGCGCTTCTGATCGCTCCGGTGATCTCGCAGGAGCGGCCCATGGCCGCGAAAGCCGCGGGTGGTTCCGGCAAGGTGGGCGGCGATTTCCGGTACATCCGCCGGCGCCGCCCTTCGCGCGCATGGCGCGCTCCTACACAGACTTGCGGGCCGCTGCTCTTCGTAGGAGCGGCCCATGGCCGCGAAGGCCACGGAAATCTCCGGCCGGACGGGAGCGATCATGGACCTCGGGTCTGGCCTGGTCGGACGCGTGACGGTATGGTCGGCGCATGCACGATCTCCAAGCCCGACGCCTCGTTCCCGCGCTCCTGCTGCTCGTCCTCTCAGGCGCCGCCCCGGCGCAGGTGAGTACCCAGCCGCTGCCCGAGCCGCCGCCGCCCGACCTGGCGCCGCGCGACAGCGCGCGCCAGACCGGCATCGTCACCTTCGGCCAGCCCGGCCAGCAGCAATTCATCGTGCGCTCGTTCGAGCCCGACCCGGGCGCGTCAGCCGCGTACCGGATCAGCTTCGAGGCCCTCGACACCGATGGCGACGGCTTCCTCGGCCGCGCCGAAGCCGCCGCGCATCCGATCCTGCACGGCGAATTCGCCGCGGTCGACGTCGACGGGGACGGCAGGCTCGACCGCCGCGAACTGGCCGGCTGGCTCCGCTAGGTCCGCCAGGACCTGTCGGCAGGCCCCAGGAACTCAGAGCAGGATCGGCGGCGCGCCGATCGCCACCACCCGGTTGCGGCCCTCGTCCTTGGCGCGGTACAGCGCGGCGTCGGCCCGCGCCACCAGCGAGTCCGCACTGGCGCCGGCCACCGCCAGCACCGCGGCCGCGCCGGCGCTGATGCTGACGAAGCCGGCCGGTGCGGCGGGATGCGGGATCGCCAGCTCCGCGACCGCTTCGCAGATGCGGCGCCCGACCCTTTCCGCGCCTTCGGCCTCGGTATCGGGCAGCAGCGCCAGGAACTCCTCGCCGCCCCAGCGCCCGATCACGTCGCTGCCGCGGCCCACGCCCTCGCGCAGGACCGCCGCGATCCGCTGCAGGCAGGCGTCTCCGGCGGCGTGGCCATGGGTGTCGTTGAACTGCTTGAAGTGGTCCACGTCGACCAGCACCGCGGCCAGCGTCAGGCCCTTGCGCTGGGCGCGCGCCCATTCGCTTGCCAGGCGCTGCGTCAGGTCGCGGCGATTGGGCAGGCCGGTCAGTGCGTCGGTACGCGACATCTCCTCGAAGCGGGCGCGCGCCGCCTCCAGGTCCCGGGTCCGCTCGGCCACCAGGTCGGCCAGCATCCGTGCGCGCGCGGTCAGCACCCGGACCCGCAGCCGGTACGACACGGCCGCCAGCGCACCCAGCGCCAGCGCGGCCAGCACCGCGAACCACCAGGTCCGGTACCAGGCGGGCAGCACCCGGAAATTCCACGCGGCCTCGGTCTCCAGCCAGGGGCCGCCGTCGCGCGCCACCATCAGTTCGAAGCGGTAGGCGCCAGGGGGCAGGCGCGAGAAGTACGCGATGCGGCGGCTGCCCGCCTGCACCCAGTTCCTGTCCAGCCCGACCAGGCGATAGCGGAAGCGCAGCGATTCCGGCGCAGCCAGGTCCACGCCGGTATAGGCGATCTCCAGGTCGTGGCTGCCCGGCGGCAGCGCCCGGGCGGGCGCACCCGCGCCGGCCGGGAACGCGACGGAGGTCCCGTCGACCGTGACGGTCTCGATGTAGACCGCGGGCGCGTCGAGCGCGGTCCGGGGGATGGTGGGATCGATGGCCGCGAGCCCGTCGAACGTGGCGAACCAGAGCCGGCCGTCGCCGTCCTTCCAGGCCGCCGGCTGCGCACCACCGACCGTGTGGCCGCTGCGCAGGCCCGAACCGCGCTCGAAACGCTCCACCACCAGCGCCGGCAGCCGCCCCGCGGCAACGGCGTCCAGATCGGCGATCGCCGCGCGCGCCAGCCCGCGCGGCCCGCTCAGCCACAGGTTGCCGGCATCGTCCCCGATGATTCCGTAGACCGACTGGTCCGCCAGCCCGTGCTCGACGCCGATGCCCGCGATCCTCCCGCGTTCGATCCGTGCCAGGCCCCCGCCCTTGGTGCCCACCCACAGCACGCCGCGCGCATCCTCGTACAGCGCGTAGACGTAGTTTCCCGGCAGTCCGTCCGGCGTCGACCAGGTGCGCACCGAGTCGTCGCGAATCCGCGACAGGCCGCCGCCGCTGGTACCGACCCAGATGGCGCCGTCGCGCCCGCGCAGCAGCGCGCGGACATGGTTGGCGCCCAGCCCCTCGGCGGTACCGAAACGCTGGAACGCCCCGTCGCGCATGCGCGCCAGACCGTTCATCGTGCCGACCCAGAGCGCATCGCCGTCCTGCGCCAGGCAGAACACCTGGTTGGCGGGCAGACCGTCGGCGGTGGTCCAGGTGCGTATTCCGCTGGCGTCGCGCAGGCTGAGGCCGCCGTTGAAGGTGCCGATCCACAACCCGCCGCCGGGCGCCGAGGCGAGCGAAATCACGTTGTCGCTGCCCAGCCCGTCGGCGCTGGTGAGGGTGCGGAAGCGCCGGCCGTCGAAATGGCTGACCCCGCCGCCTTCCATCCCCACCCAGATGCCGCCGTCGTCGCTGCCGTGGACGGCGAACACCTTGTCGTCCGGCAAACCCTCGACGCTGGTCCAGGTGCGCACCGGCCCATCGCGCAGGCGGTGCAGCCCGCCGCCCGCGGTACCGATCCAGAGACTGCCGGCCCGGTCCTCGTACAGGGTGTACATCAGGTTGGTGGCCAGGCCCAGGGTGGCGTCGAGCTGTTCCCAGCGGCCGTCGTGGCGGCGCTGCAGGCCTTCTGCGTAGGTGGCGACCCACAGATTGCCGTCGCCGTCCTCGTGCACGCTCATCACCCGGTCGTCGGCCAGTCCGGCGTCGCGCTTGTCGATCATGCGCACCTTGCCGTCGGCGAACGCGGCGATGCCGCCACCGTAGGTGGCGGCGAGCACCGAGCCGTCGCGGGCCAGCGAAATGTCCGGCGCCAGCGACATTCGCGCCGGCAACTCCTCCCCGGCCCGATAGGCGACGATGCGCTCGCCGTCGATCCGGGCGATGCCGCCCGCCGTGCCGACCCAGAGCGTGCCCGCGGCGTCTTCCCTGGCCGAGTAGATCGCATCCGCGGGCAGGCCGTCGGCGGCGGTATAGTTGCGGAACCGCCCGTCGCGGCGGCGCGTCAGCCCCACGCTGGTGCAGATCCACAGATCGCCGTCGCGGGTCTCGAGGACGCAACGCACCAGGTCGCTGCCGAGACCATCGGCCACACCGTAGCGGGTGAAGGCGCCGTCGCGCAGGCTGAGCAGTCCCGCGCCCTGGGTCCCGATCCAAAGGGTGCCGTCGGCGGCTTCGAACAGGCTGCGGATGTCGTCGCTGCCCAGTTCGGGCGTATTGGCCTGGTCGAATACGGTGAACGCGTGGCCGTCGAAGCGCGCCAGGCCGCCCTGGGTCGCGAGCCACAGGTAGCCGTCGCGGGTCTGCACGATCGAGCGCACCACGTCGTGCGGCAGTCCCTCGCGGGTGCCCCAGTGGTCGAGCACGTACTGGGTGATCGCGCGGTCCGGATCGAGCGCCGCGGCCGGCGCCGACAGCAGCGCGGCCACCGCCACGACGATTACCGCCGCGGCGCTGCGCCACGACGGCGCACGGCGCAGGGATTCGCCCCGGCGATGGCGGCCGGGCGCTGGCGTTGCGATTCGATCGTTCCGCGCCATTCCCGCGCATCTCCCCCGGACCGCCCGCCGGGGCGCTCCGGACACCATGTCCGGCCTCCGGCCGCCACAGCGGCGGGAAGGCGACGCATCCACTATCGGTCGCACGCCGCGGAACTTGAGCGCTGCCGCCGGACCTCGCTGCCGGTTCCCGGTGCGGCGGATGGCCGCCCACCGGCGGCGGCAGCCGGCACCGCGCCGATCGCTCCGAAGCCGCGCCGGGCATCCCGCGTTGGCTGCTAAGATGCGCCGGCGGCGCCATCGCGGCGGCGCGGGACCCGCGGCGTTGGGGAATGCCGGGTCCGCGACCGAGGCGCTCCGGATGCGGCGGCGCCACGAGGACCCAGGGGGAAACAAGGATGCGATATCGACTGGCGGCCGCACTGGCGGCGATGGCCCTGCTCGTGCCGTTGACGGCGGCGTTCGCCCAGGACGACCCGATCGACAACCTGCCGTGGCAGCACGGGCCGACGACCGGAGAGATCGCCGGACGCGCGACGATCCAGGTGCCCGAGGGCTACGCTTTCCTCGATGCCGAGGGCACGCGTGCGCTCGACGAACTGCTGGAGAACCCGGCCACCGACGCCGACCAGTACACGGTGGCACCCAACGACCTGGAATGGATCGCGTTCTTCGCATTCAACGCGGTCGGCTACGTCCAGGACGACGAGGACCTCGACGCCGCGGCGCTGCTGGCTTCGGTGCGCGAAGGGACCGAGCACAGCAACATCGAGCGCCGGCGGCGCGGCTGGGACACGCTGCGCGTAGTGGGATGGTCCTTCGAACCCAAGTACGACGAGCAGATCAACGCGCTGGAGTGGGCGATCCTGGCCGAGTCCGAGTCTTCGAAAACGCAGGTGGTCAACTACAACACCCGCCTGCTCGGCCGCCGCGGCGCGATGGAGGTCACCGTCGTCGCGGAGCCGGAGTCGCTGGCGGGGTCGATCGCCGACTTCAAGCGGCTGATGCCCGGCTACGGCTTCGCCAGCGGCGAGACCTATGCCGAGTTCCGCCCCGGCGACCACGTCGCCGAAATCGGTCTGGCGGCGCTGATCACCGGCGGCGCCGCCGCGGTGGCGTCGAAGAAGGGGTTCTTCGCGGCGATCGCCGTGGCGCTGGCCAAGTTCTGGAAGCTTGTGCTGGTGGGCATCGTCGCCGTCGGCGTGGCGTTGCGGAAGCTGTTCGGCAAGCGCGCCGGCGGGCACAGGCAGCGGTGAGCGCCAGCGCCGAACTGCTGCTGGCGGTGGCCGTGGCCGCGCTGTACCTGCAGGACTCGGCACTGCTGCTGCACTACGACGAGGCGGTGGTGACGCGGGCCGGGCGCGGCTGGCGCGTGGCGATCGGCCCGGCACTGGAGCTGGGCGGGCGGCAGCTGTACCTGCCCAACCCGCTGACGCCGCAACGCGTCCACTTCCGCGCCAGCTGGCTGGGCGCGGAAGCGGACGCCGGTGCGCCCGACGCGCAGCGCCTGCAACCGTTCCTGGCGGCGCTGCGCGCACCCGGAGCGGCCTGCGTGGCGCTGCTGGGACTGCTGGCGGCGTTGCCTGCGGCACTGCTGTTCTACCCGCATGCGTTGCTGCTGGCCGCGTTGCTGTTCCTGGTCTACGCCACCATCGGCCTGCAGCTGGCGCTGCTGGCGCGCGCCCGCACGACGCTCGGGCTGGAACGCCGCGAACTCGCGGCGCTGGCGGTCGAGGCGCTGCTGTGCCCGCCGCATGCCGTCAACCTGGTCCGCAGGCTCGGGCTGCGCCGCGGTTTCGGCGGAGATCCGGTGGCGTTCGCAGCGGCCACCCTGGCCGGCCCCGCACGGGCGCGGCTGCGTGCCGCCATCGAGCGCCGCATCGCCCTGATCGCCGGGCATGCCGACGGCAGCGCGCGCCTGCAAGCGCGCCGGCGCCACCTGCAGCAGAGCCTGCCGTGGGCCTGACCGAACTGCTCGTGCTGGCCAGCGGCCTTGGACTGGGCTACTGGCTGGTGTCGGCGTTCCTCGCCGGCCCGGCGCCCGAAGAAGCGGACACCGGGCCGGCCGTCGCCGCCTCCGATTCCGACGAGGAGCCTTGGCACCGGGTCCTCGGGGTGGCGGAGGACGCCAGCCGCGAGCAGGTCGTCGCGGCCTGGCGCAGGCAGATCCGCCAGTGCCACCCGGACAAGGTGGCCGCCCTGGATGCCGAGACCCGCCGCGTGGCCGAGCTGCGTGCGCGCCGGCTCAATGCCGCCTATACGCGCGCACCGAAGCGGCGCGCCTGAACGCCTCCTGCCTGCGCCGCGGCCGGGGCCGGGGGCTTTCGCGCCTCCTTGATGCCGCCAGCGCCACGGTGGGAGCACATCCGCTCTCCGAAGAGAGGTGACCCATGGCGTCCAAGCGCGAACTCATCGAGCCCAACGGCGACAAGCGGCTGATCCGCCGCGACGAGCGGGGCCGCATCAAGGAAAGCGACGACCTCGGCCGCTCGCTCTCCCAGGACGTGCGCAAGAAGGCGAAGACCACCGTCGAATCGGGCCAGGGCGATCGCGGAGACCAGAAGCGCAGGTAGCCGCACGGCATGAGCCTGACCGAGTACCGGCGCAAGCGTCAGTTCGGCAAGACCCGCGAACCCGAACCCGGCAAGCGCCTGCCGAACGGACAGCGGGCGATCTTCGTGGTGCAGCTGCACCATGCCAGCCGCCGCCACTACGATTTCCGCCTGCAGATCGGTGATGCGCTCAAGAGCTGGGCGGTTCCCAAGGGCCCCAGCTACGACCCCAAGGTCAAGCGCATGGCCGTGGAGGTGGAGGACCATCCGGTCGACTACGCCGGTTTCGAGGGCGAGATCCCGAAAGGCCAGTACGGCGGCGGCCACGTCGCCCGCTTCGACCGCGGCGTGTGGGCCACCGAGGGCGACGCCGAGGCGCAGCTGGCCAAGGGCCATCTGCGCTTCGAACTGTTCGGCGAGAAGCTCAAGGGCGGCTGGCATCTGGTGCGGTCGGGCAAGGCGGCCCGGCAGCCGCAGTGGCTGCTGTTCAAGGCGGAGGACGAATACGCCGGCAAGCTCGAAGCCGATGACCTGCTCGCCGACGTCACCGCGCCGCCGCAGGCCGATGCCCGCCGCGCGGGCGCCGGCAAGCCGGCCAAGCAACGCCACACCACGGTGGCGCCGGCAGCGCGCCGGCGCAAACGCGACTGGAGCAAGGCGGCGGCGAAGCTGCCGGGCGCGCGCAAGGCGCGCGCTCCGGAGGGTCCGTTCGTGCCGCAGCTGGCCCGTCTCGGCCAGTCTCCGCCGCAGGGCGAGCAGTGGCTGCATGAACTGAAATGGGATGGCTACCGGATCCTCGCCACCGTCGCCGACGGTGCGGTGCGGCTGTGGTCGCGCAATGCGCTGGAGTGGACCGACAAGGTGCCGGAGATCCGCGCCGCGGTCGAACAACTGCGGCTGACCTCCGCCGCGCTCGACGGCGAACTGATCGCCGGCCAGGGCAGCCGCGAGGATTTCAGCCTGCTGCAGGCGACGCTCTCCGGCGAGAAGCAGGGCGCGCTCGCCTATGTGCTGTTCGACCTGCTGCACCTCGACGGCGTCGACGTGTCCGCCGCGCCCCTGGTCGAGCGCAAGGCCCTGCTGCAGCAGGTGCTGGGAAAACCGCCGCCGCACCTCGCCTACAGTTCGCACATCGAAGGCGACGGCGCGGCCGCCCATGCGCTGGCCGCCGAACGCCACTTCGAGGGCATCATCTCCAAGCGCGGCGACCGCCCGCATCATCCGGGCCGCGGCGACGAGTGGCGCAAGACCAAGCAGCTGCTCAGCAACGAGTATGCGGTGGTCGGCTACACCGCGCCCAAGGGCCGGCGCAACGGCTTCGGCTCGCTGCTGCTGGCGCGGCCGGACCCGCAACACGGCTGGACCTATGCCGGACGCGTCGGCACCGGCTTCAGCGACGCACTCATCGCCGAACTGAGCGAACGCATCGGCAAGGCCGGTCGCAGCGAGCCGACGGTGCACGTGCCGCCGCACGACACCGACCTGCGCACCGCGAAATGGTTCGCGCCGCGCTTCGTGGTGGAGGTGTATGCGCGCGGGACGGGCAGCCAGGGGCTGCTGCGCCAGCCGTCGCTGAAGGCGGTGCGGGCGGACAAGGACGTCGCGGACCTGGCCGACTCCGATCGCGGCGGGGGCGGCCCCGGCGGGGCAAGGCCGCATCGAAAGGGCCCCCAAGGAACCCGCGGCAAGGCCGCCGCCCGCTCGGTCGAGGGCGCAACGAGCAAAAGCGCGTCGCGCAAGGCGCCGGCGCGCGCCGCACCGCGGCTGAGCAGCCCGGGCAAGCTGATCTTTCCCGACATCCGCGCCACCAAGCAGGACGTGGCCGACTACTACCTGGCGGTGATGGATCGGCTGTTGCCCGAGATCGCCGGACGCCCGCTGTCGATCATCCGCTGCCCCGGCGGCGCGGAGAAGCCGTGCTTCTTCCAGAAGCATCACACGCCCGGGCTGGAGCTGGTGTCGTTCGCGCGGCTCAAGGAGGAGGCCGGCAACAACGCCAACTACCTGGTGGTGGAGGACGCTGCCGGGCTGATGGAGCTGGTGCAGTTCAACGCGCTGGAGTTCCATCCGTGGGGGGCGCGTGCGGACAGCCCGGATCTGGCCGACCGGGTGGTGTTCGATCTGGATCCGGGACCGGGAGTGCCCTTCGCCGAGGTCAAGCGCGCGGCGACCCACGTGCGCAGACTGCTGGAGCAGCTCGAGCTCGAATCGTTCCTGCGCAGCACCGGCGGCAAGGGCCTGCACGTGGTGGTGCCCCTGGACCCGGGCTGCCAATGGGACCTGGTGAAGCGGTTCGCGCACGGCTTCGCCGACGCGCTGGCGCGCTCCGAGCCGCGCCGCTTCGTCTCCGTCGCCACCCTGAAGCTGCGGCCGAAGAAGATCTTCGTCGACTACCTGCGCAACAGCCGCGGTGCCACCAGCGTGGCCTCGTACTCGCTGCGCGCGCGCGCCGGCGCCCCGGTGGCGCTTCCGCTCGCCTGGAGCGAACTGCCGCGGCTCAAGTGCGGCGACGCCTTCACCATCAAGGACGTGCCGGCGCGGCTGAAGCGGCGACGCAAGGACCCGTGGGCGGGCATCGACAAGGTGAAACAGAACCTGGCCCGCTGGGCCGACGACCGCTCCCCGTAGGCGCGGTGCTCGGCACCCCTACGGGGTGCGGTCGGCGCGCGGGACCGGAGCGGTGCGCTCGAAGCACTGCCGCCCGGCGCCGTGGGCCCATTCGTCGCCCCGCCAGGCTTCCGGGGTGATGGCGGTATCGGTGGAGAAGTCCGCGCACAGGCGATAGCCGCGGCCGCCGGTCGGCTGGTATTCGTAGGGCACGCCGGCGGGGTCGAGCAGCGCCACCCGGGTGCCGGGACGGACCGCCAGCGCCGGAAGGTCCGCCGGAAGCGCCTCGCCGTGGCGGACGCGCATGTCCACGAGCATCGCGATGCGCTGCAGATCGTCCACGCGCCGGACGTCCAGCTTCGCCTCGCGCTGGGCGGCCGGCCCGCCCATCACCCGGATCGCGGCGGCCACCGTGGCGACGACGACGGCAACGGCGACGATCGCCAGCGTGCGACCGGCGGAGCCCGTCTCCTTCAAGGCTCACGCTCCTCGCGGCGCAGATCGCCGAGGTAGTAGCCGAATACCGTGCCGGCGATCGCCGCCGCCACCAGCACCTTCAGCACGAAGCGCGTCGTCAGCTCACCCCCGAGCAGGTTGTAGACCAGCGCGATCATGTCCCCCACCAGCACCGCGGCGGCGATGAACAGGGTGAGGTAGGTCAGCCAGCGGCGCACCGCCGACAGCCGCTTGACCGGGCTGCGCGCCAGCTCCCGGCCCAGCAAATGAGCGACGTAGAGGAACACCGGGAACGCGATCAGCACCGATGCGGTGGACCACCGCATCGAACGCGCAAGCCTGTTGACGACGAACTCGCCGTCGGCGGGGTCCGGGAACGCCCGCGTGATCAGGTCGAACAGCAGGCTGCCGAGATGGAAGGCGGAGACGTACAGGGTGGCGAACAGCACCAGATAGAGGAACGCCTCGCGCGGCGACAGGTACGGCCGCGGCCTGGGCACCGGCACCGGGAAGGCCACCTCGGCGTAGGCATCGAGCGCCGCCCGCGCCTGCTCGGGCGGCCATCCCGCCGCGGCCAGCGCCCCTGCGATGGCCTCGCGCGACTCCCCCCTGCCGAGGGCCTCGCGCACGAACAGTTCCAGATCCCGGGTTGCCGCCGCCATGCCTGCCCTTGATTCGATTGGTTGCCGCGAGCCTAGCAGCCGGCGCCCGCCCGCGGAGTGCCGCGGACGGTCACCTCGCCGGCCGCCGATGACGCAGTGCGTCATACGCCGACGTATGGAAGTCGGGCACGGGGCGTCCGATGAGCCTGTGACGTAGTTCTCACTAATTGGCACGATTCTTGGATGTACCGGGAACCCCATCCCTGTTCCGGAGCTTGCCGTGCTCGATCGCGTCGCGCCCTCCCCTCTCGTCGAGGACCTGCCGCCTTCCGAGCCCGGCCCGATCGCCGAAGTCGCGCCCCGGCGCCGGTTCTACGTCCCGGTGCCGGCGAAGTTCGCGCTGATCCTGGTGGTGGCGCTGGCCTGGGCCGCACTCAGCGTCTGGCTCTCGCGCCCCTGGCTGGACGGCCTGTCGACGGTGGCCGGGTTCTGGCTGGCGCTGTTCATTATCGCCTTCATCGCCTACGTGCCCGGGTTCATGAACGCCTTCCTGGTCGGCTCGATGTTGGCCGACCGCAGGCCGCCACGGCGCACGATCGCGCACTACCCCGATCTCTGTGTGCTGGTGGCCAGCTACAACGAACGCGCCACCATCGCCGACACGCTGCGCAGCCTGGCCGACCAGGACTACCCCGGCGACGTCGAGGTGCTGGTCATCGACGACGGCTCCACCGACGGCAGCCTGGAGATCGCCCGCGACGAGGCCGGGCATCGATCGCGCCCGGGCATGCTTCAGCGGGTGCTGGCGATGCCGGCCAACGGCGGCAAGGCGCGCGCGCTCAACGCCGGACTGGCCGCGACCACCCAGGAACTGGTGGTCACCATCGACGCCGATTCCTATCTGCGCCGCGATGCGCTGCGCAAGCTGGTCGAGCGATTCCTGTCCGACCCGCCCGGCACCGTCGCCGTGGCCGGCTGCGTGCTGGTGCGCAATTCTCGCCAGAACTGGCTCACCCGCGCCCAGGAATGGGACTACTTCCATGGCATCGCCGCGGTCAAGCGGATGCAGAGCATGTACCACGGCACCCTGGTGGCGCAGGGTGCGTTCTCGCTGTACACGCGCACCGCCCTGATCGAAGTCGGCGCCTGGCCCGAATGCGTGGGCGAGGACATCGTGCTGTCGTGGGCGCTGCTGCGCACCGGCGCGCGGGTGGGCTACTGCGAGGACGCCTGCCTGTTCACCCAGGTGCCGGACACCGTGCGGCAGTTCGCGCGCCAGCGCCGGCGCTGGTCGCGCGGCCTGATGGAGGCGTTCGCGCGCCACGGCAGCCTGCTGGTGAAGCCGCGCATGACCACGCTGTTCATCTGGTGGAACCTGCTGTTCCTTCCGCTGGACCTGGTCTTCACCCTGGCGTTCCTGCCGGGCCTGGTCCTGGCGCTGTTCGGCTACTACTGGATCGCCGGCGTGATGACTCTGCTGGTGCTGCCGCTGGCGGCGATCTGGAACCTGGTGATCTTCCGCGTGCAGTCGGGGATGTTCAAGTCCCAGAACCTCAAGGTCCGCCGCAACATCCGTGGATTCCTGCTGTACTCGCTCTGCTACACCATGCTGCTGCAGCCGGTCTGCGTGATGGGCTACACCGCCGAACTGCTGCGCCTGCGCAAGAACTGGGGGACCAAGTGATGGACCGTCGACTGCTCCTGGCCGCGTTGGCCCTCGCACTGCTGCCGCACGCGCCCGCGCTCGCCGAAGACCAATTCACGGCGCTGCGCCCGCGTGTGTTCGCCAGCTCCGACGCCGACGGCAACGAAACCTGGAAGACCTCGCTGGGCTGGGACTGGACCCGCACCGACCGCGAGCACTGGACCGGGGTGGATGTCGAGCATGCGCGCTTCTCGGGCGACGGCTGGTCGCACAGCGAGCAGCGCGCGTACCTCAACGCCGGCGGCACCTTCGGCACCGGCGAGACCACCGACGACACCTGGCGCTGGCAGGCGCGGGTGGGCAGCAACGGCGACGACCTGATCGGCAGCGCATCGCTACACACCGAGGGCCCGCACCGCCGCGAACTGTTCGTCGAGCGCGATCTGCTCGAGACCCGTGGCGGGACCGAGCTCGGCCGCATGTCCACCTTCGCCGGCGCCGCCATCGACCAGCCGCTCGGCGGGCGCCTGAGCGGCACCTTGCTGGCGGGCCTGCAGGACTTCGGCGACGACAACCTGCGCACCCACCTGCGCGGCAACCTGGTGCATGCGCTGCTGCCGGAACAGGGCATCAGCCTGCAACTGCGCACCCGCTACTACCGCAACAGCGAGCCCTACGCCGGCGACTACTACTCGCCCGAGTGGTACGGCGAGGCCCTGGGCGTGCTGGCCCTGCGCCGCGTGATCGGCGGCTACACCTGGCGAGCGGCCGCCGGCATCGGCCGCCAGCGCAGCGCAGACGACGACTGGAAGCGCGCGCGCATGGTCCAGGTCGGGCTGGAGACGCCGCGCTGGAAGCAGAGCTGGCTGCGGCTGGACGCCGGCTATTCCGACACGCCGGTGGCCACGAGCACCGGGGCCGGCAGCTACAGCTACCGCTACCTGATGCTGGAAGCGGTGACCGCGTTCTGAGCGGCGCCGCGCCCTCGGCGGCGCGGCGTTTTCAGAACTCCGGATCGTCGATCGCGATCGACGCGTAGCGCTCGCGCGCGTTGCGGGCCACTCGACACTCCACCTCCACGTCCTGGCCATCGGCGCGCAGGCGTCCCCGCACCTGCAGCAGGTTGCCGCGATCGTTGTAGGTACCGCGCCACTGGTAGGGGGTGATGCCGCGGCCGACGTACCAGGCCTCGGCCTCTTCCCTGCACCAGTGCTACAGCTCGCCGGCCTGGGTGAACACACGCTCCTCGATGTGGGGCTGCGCCGAGGCCGTCGTCAACGGCAGCAGGCAGATCAGCGCGGTCGTCATCTCCGTTCGCATCGCATCGCTCCTTGGCTGCAGACCGGTCGGGTCTGGTGGCAACGAACACACCTTGAGCCACGACCGACCGCAAGCCAAGCGCGCCTGCGACCGGAATCCATCCCCGCTCGGCTGGCATTCAGCTGCTGCTCGCGGCCGCCCGTGTTGAGCGGCGGCGGCGCTCGCGCGCTCAGGCGCAGGCTGCGGCTTGCGCCCGGCCCCGTCCGCGGCCATCGTTGAGACCATCCGCGGCGACCGCCGCCGCCGCGTCCCCGTACCCGCCGAAGGAGGCCCTCCGTGCCGCTGCGCCCATTGCCCCTCCTGCTGTTCGCCGTCGCCCTTGCCGGCCCCTTGTCCGCGGCGCACGCCGGCGAGCCGGTGGCGGCGGTCCGCGTCGCCTTCGACCGCGACGGCATCATCGCCACCCGCACCGAGGGCCTGGCGGACGTCGCCGCCGGGCGCGCGATCGACGCCGACGATCCGGTGCGCGTGGCGTCGATCTCGAAACTGGTCGTCGCGATCGCGGCGATGCGCCTGGTCGAGCAGGAACAACTGGATCTCGATGCCGACGTCTCCGGCCTGCTCGGCTGGACGCTGCGCAACCCGGCGTTTCCGGACCGGCCGATCAGCCTGCGGCTGCTGCTCTCGCACCGCTCCAGCCTCACCGACGCCGCCGGCTACTGGGGGGTGCCGCTGGACGGCGCGCTGCGGGACATCCCGCAGGATCCGCGCGCCTGGGACCAGGCGCACCCGCCGGGCGGCTACTACCGCTACGCCAACCTCAACTTCCCGCTGGTTGCCGCGGCAATGGAGAACGCCACCGGCGAACGTTTCGACCGGCTGATGGAACGCCTGGTGCTGGACCCGCTGGGCATCGTCGGCTGCTTCAACTGGGCCGGCTGCGACGATGCCGTCGCCGCGCGTGCCGTGGTGCTCTACGACGGCGACGGCAACCCGGTGCGCGACGACCACCGCGGCGGGCGCCCCGACTGCCCGGTACTGCCGGCGAACGACGGCAGTTGCGATCTTTCGCAGTGGCGCCTGGGCGTCAACGGCGCGATGTTCGCGCCCCAGGGCGGCCTGCGCATCTCCGCCGCCGGCCTGGCCAGGATCGGGCGCCTGCTGCTCGGCGACGGCAGCATCGACGGGGTGCGCCTGCTGTCGCCGGACTCCGTGCAGGCGCTGGTGCGGCCGCACTGGACCGCCGCGCCCGGCAACGGCACCACCTTCGAGGAGGACGACAGCGGCCAGTCGCGGCCGGGCTTCCAGTGCCGCTACGGGCTGGCGGTGCAGATCCTGGCCACGCCGCGCGAGGGTTGCCGCGACGATCCGTTCGGCGACGGCGTGGCGCGCGTCGGCCACGCGGGATCGGCCTATGGCCTGCTGTCCGGACTGTGGGTGGATCGCGACGCGGGCACCGGCGTGGCCTACTTCGTCACCGGCATGCCAGACGCGCCGCCGGGCGAGCATTCCGCGTTCACCGCCATCGAGGAGCGGATGGCGCGGGAATCCCTGGTCCTCGCCGATCCGGCGCCCGCTACTGATCCGTAAGCGCCGCGGCGCCGGGAACGCCGCGCGAGGTTCCGGCCGGGCTGGCGGCGATTCCCGGTGTCTCCGGCCGCGTCGGCTTTCGCGTGCATGGCACGCTCCTACAGGGGGAGCGTCGCGCCACATGGCCTGTAGGAGCGGCCCATGGCCGCGAAGGCCGCGGGTGGCTCCGGTGGAGCGGCGCTATTCGTAGAGCCGCTGGCAGGCCGCGCACCAGAATGCGCGGCGCTGTGCGCGGCCGAGTTGCTTGCGGTACTGCAGGCGCTGCCCGTCGCGCGGGCAGATGGTTTTCGTATGCACCTGGTAGTGCTTCTTCAGCACGAACTCGCGCTTCCAGCGCAGGAAATCGAAGCTGTACTCGCGCGCCTGGTCGATCAGTTCGGACAGCTTGCGCGGCGGCAACGCGCCGATGCGGCTTTCGGGATGGACGCCGGGCCCTACGGCATCGCCGCAGTATTCCGGGCGCCCCGGTGAGGCGGACGTCGACCGCGCGGCACCCGTCTCCCCGCCGCAGTCGGGTCGCCGGGGCGGGCGTTTCACGCAATCACCACCGCGCGTCGGCTGCCATCTCCGTGCCGCCCGCAGGTGCTCCGCATGTCCCGTCGATCCGTTCCACACCGCAGCGCGGCCCGCCTCCGCATCGGCTGCGCCGGCTGGTCGATCGCGTCCGCGCACCGACACCTGTTCGGCGCGGGGGACAGCATGCTGGCGCGCTACGCGACGCGCTTCGATACCGTGGAGATCAACTCCTCGTTCTACCGCCCGCATCGCCACGCCACCTATGCGCGCTGGACCGACACGGTTCCCGACGACTTCCGCTTCTCGGTCAAGCTGCCGCGCACGATCACCCACGAGCTGCGCCTGCAGCGTGCCGGGCCGCTGCTGGACGCCTTCCTCGCCCAGGCCGGCGGGCTGGGCGGGAAGCTGGGCTGCCTGCTGGTCCAGCTACCGCCGAGCCTGGCGTTCGATGCACGCGCGGCCGCCACGTTCTTCGCCATGCTGCGGCGGCGCTGGGACGGTGCGGTGGCGTGCGAGCCGCGGCATCCCAGCTGGTTCGCGCCGGAACGCGATGCCCTGTGGGCGCGCCACCGGATCGCGCGGGTCGCCGCCGATCCGGCGCGCGTTCCGGAGGCGGCGGCCGCGACCGGCGAAGGCGCGGTGCGCTACTGGCGCTGGCACGGCGCGCCGCGCATCTACTACAGCGCCTACGGCGAGCCGGCGCTGCGCGAACTGGCGGCGGCCGTCGCGCACGCGACCCCGGGCGATGCGGAAGCCTGGGTGGTCTTCGACAACACCGCGCACGGCCACGCCACCACCGATGCCGCATCCTTCCAGGCCCTGGCGGACCGCCGCTGAGGGTCGGCGGCTGCGCTATCCGCCGCCCGGACCCGCGGAGGTGCCGATTCCGGCCTCGGCGCCGGACTCGTCCTCGCCGGCGCCTGCCGCGCCATCGGCTTCGCGCTCGAGTACCACCACGTAGCCGTGCAGCGGGATGGCGCCGGTGCTGACGTCGATCCAGTACTCGCGCCCGCCGTTGCGCAACAGATAGCTGTCGTGGCGGTATTCGGGCACCGCCACCGCACCGTGCTGGTGCTTCTCGATCGCCGAGCGCCCGCCGGCGGCGGCCGCCACATCGCGGGTGTACTGCACCCGGTCGATGCGCCGTCCGCCCAGCGCCGCGACGGCATCGGCGTAGTGGCGATGGAACTGCAGCGCGGTGTAGGGGCGTTCGGGATCGCGACCGAGATGGAACTTGTCGCGGAAGATGCGCCCCTCCACCAGCAGCGCGCGGTCGCCGGCGAGGAAGTACTGGCCGTCGTGCGCCATCTCCCGCTCGGTCTCGCGGTACGCGCTCTGCAGGCCCTCCGGCGCCTCCAGCAGCGGGAACGGCGGCAGCACCGCGGTGCTCTCGGGCACCTCGGCGGCCACGAACCTCGAGGCGCCTTCGCCCTCGCTGCCGCCGGCCGCACCGTCCGTTGGTCCGGCTTCGGCGGGCGGGAGGCCGGCACCGGAGTCCTGTTCTGCCCACGGCGGCCCGTCGCTTGGCTCCGCGGTGGGCGCGTCTGTGCCCGTCGGCAGTTCCGCAATGCCCGCCGCCGGCCCCGCCGGCAGCGCCGCCACGCCATCCGCGGTCCCGGTCCCGTCCGCAGTCCCCGCCTGCGGTGCCGGGGCGCCGGCCTCCCCCTGCTCGGGGACACCGCGGGTACATGCCCCCAGCAGCAGCATGGAGAGACAGCAGCCGAACAAGATCGTCCCTGAAGGCTTCATCCTGGTTTCCCTATGGAGTTGGACATACCGCTACACACGCGTTGCGGCGGCCGGAAAGGTCACGCCCGGCCGGCACGCGGTGCCGGCGCGGGCGTCGCCGCTACAGCATCGGAGCGCCGCCGGTGACCGCGTAGCGGGCGCCGGTGACGTAGCTGGCCTCGTCCGAGGCGAGGAACACGAACACCGCCGCGACCTCCTTCGGCTGGCCGGGGCGCTTGAGCGGCACCTGCTGGCCGAAGCTCTCGACCTCGTCCGGCGGCATGGTCGCGGGGATCAGCGGGGTCCAGATCGGGCCCGGCGCCACCGAGTTCACGCGGATGCCCTTGTCGGCCAGCAGCCCGGCCAGGCCCGCGCTGAAGTTGGCGATCGCGCCCTTGGTGGCCGCGTACGGCAGCAGCGTGGGCTTGGGCTTGTCGGAGTTGATCGAGCTGGTATTGAGGATCGTCGAGCCGGGCTTCATGTGCGGCACCGCCGCCTTGCACAGGTGGAACATCGCCGTGACGTTGACCTGGAAGGTGTGGTCCCATTCCTCGTCCGGGATTTCCTCCAGCGATTCGCGCGACATCTGGTAGGCGGCGTTGTTGACCAGGATGTCGATGCGGCCGAACTCGTCCATGGTCCGCTGGACGATCGAACGGCACAGCGCGGGATCGGCGATGTCGCCCCGCACCAGCACGCAGCGCCGGCCGGCTTCCTCCACCCAGCGCTTCGACTCGGCCGCATCCTCGTCTTCGCACAGATAGCTGATCAGCACGTCTGCGCCTTCGCGCGCGAAGGCGATCGCCACGGCGCGGCCGATGCCGCTGTCGCCGCCGGTGATCACCGCCACCTTGCCGGCCAGCCTGCCGCTGCCCTTGTAGCTGTCCTCGCCGTGGTCGGCCTTCGGATCGAGCTTCGCGTCGGTTCCCGGATAATCCTGCTGCTGCGCTGGCTGGTTCATACCTGGCCTCGTCTGGATGCCTGCGCTGGCGGCCGGTCGCGTCGAAGCGCACCGCGCTGGCGTGGGGAAGGACGGGCAAGATAGGCCGGCCCACGTCGAACGCACGTGATTCACGGCGGGGTCACGGGGGCCTAACCGCGGCCGACGCAGGATCGGCCGCACCCAGCGACCGGAGAGACGCGATGCCGTACGACAGCACTCGCGAATTGCCAGACGCCGTGCGCGACAACCTGCCGCCGCACGCGCAGGACATCTACAAGGAAGCCTTCAACAGCGCCTGGGAACAGTACGCCGATCCGGACGAGCGGCGCGGCGACGCGTCGCGCGAGGAAACCGCGCACCGGGTGGCCTGGTCGGCGGTGAAGGAAAAGTACGAGAAGGGCGACGACGACAAGTGGCACCCCAAGTAGCCGCCGGCGCGAGAGCCCCGCCAGCCCCGGCACCGGACGACCGGGCGATGGCTCCCGCCGCAGGTGGCGGGGCCGGCGACAGCCGCTCCACGCCGCGGCGACGCAGGCACGGCCGCGGCGCGCCGCGCGCTGCGGGCGGTCAGAATCCGTAGCGGAACGAAGCCGACAGCATCCGCGCCCCACCCTCGCCGCCGAACCGCTGCTCGTAGTCCATCCGCAGCGATGCGCCGGCCGAAAGCGCCGTGCTCAGCCGCACCCCGAACAGGCCGCCCTGCTCGTGCAGGCCGGCCGCCAGCGGCCGCCAGTCGTCGATGCCGGTGAAGCTGGCCTGGAACGCCTCGCCGCTGGCCGACAGCGTCTGCTGCCAGTGCGCATGCGCGTCCAGGTCGACCCGTCGGCCGCCCAGCCGCAGCGTCCGTGCGGCGCGCGCGCCGGCGAGCGCCTGCCAGCGCTCGGTCTCCGCCGCGCCGGCCTGCAGCCCGAAGCCGCTGCCGCCGTGTTCGACGAAGCCGTCGCGGCGCACCTGCGCGTACTGGACGCCGACGAATGGCGACAGGCGCGTGGCGCCCAGCTGCAGCCGGTAGCCGGCTTCGCCATGGGCGCTGGCGATGCTGCCCGAGTACCTGGTCCGGACGCCGTCGAATGCCGTGCCCAGCTGCAGCGTACGACGCACGTCCTGGTCGAATCGCCCGGCGCCGATGCCGCCCTGCGCGTACCAGGTCTGGTCGCCGATCCCGGCGTAGGCCATCGCCGAGCTGCCGCGGCCGCGGTTGCTGTCGCCACCCGCGGAACCCCGCGCCTGGCCTTGGCTCTGGCCGTAGGCGACGCCGGCGAAGCCATGCTCGCCGACCCGCACGTCGTGGCCGGAGAGACTGCCGTCGAGATCGAAGTCGAGGCTCGCGCCGTAGCCGCCGTGCAGTCCCAGCGACTGCGTCCACCCGCCGCTGGCGCGCGCGCCCTGGTGCAGGCCGTCCAGCCGCGAGGACAGCGCCCGCGAGTTGGCGTCGATCGTCTCGAACGCGAGGGCCGTGCTTGCCGCGTGCACCTGGCCGGACAGGCTCCGCAGCGTGGCCTGCGCCATCGCCATCGAAGCGGTCCCCTGCACGGCGCCGGCGGCGTGCACGAAACCGTCCGGCAGCGCGGTCGCGTCGCCGCGCACGAGCACCGCGTCCAGGTACCGGAACGCGCCCTCGACGCGCTGCGCCGTGGCGGTGGTGGAGGCGTCGAAACCGCCCAGCGCGGAGAGCGCCAGCGCATCGAAGGTCTCCACCTGCAGGTCCACTCGGTCGCTGCCGTAGACCACCTCGGCCTCGAGGAAGATGCGCTCGGCGTCGTAGCCGAAGGTATCGAAGGTGCCGGCCAGGCCGCCCGCGGCGGTCAGCACGTTGACCAGGCCCGCCGGGGTGTAGCCGGGGCGCGCGCCAGCGACGTACAGCCCGCCGCCGTCGAGCGTCGCGGTGCCGCCGACCTGCAGCGATACGCCGAGCTCGAGCGCCAGCACCGCGTCGGAGGCCTGGGTGTAGTCGCCCTCGATCCGCAACGCGGCGTGCTCCGACGCCAACCCGCCCACGCCCACCAGGCCGCCGTTGTGCAGGTGCCCGGCGACGGCGCCGAGCCCGACGAACCCGGCGCCGGCCCCGACCTGGACGTCCGACCCGAGGCTGCCGTACATCCCCAGCACGCCGCCCTCGACCGCGGTGCCGCCGCGGTAGCCGTTGTCGCCGGTCAGCACCAGCGCACCGCTGCCGCGCTTGACCAGCCCGCCGTCGCCGGCGATGTCGTTGTCCCAGTAGTACACGGCGTTGCCGTCGGGCAGCGCGAAGTCGGCGACCACGTCGCCCCAGTCGAAACGGCCGGGCCCCGCGACCGCGCGGCCGGCGTCGAGCAGGCCGTAGCCGAAGGCCGCGTCCACGCCGGGAGCGCCGATGTCGGTGGCGGTACCGAGGATCGTCTGCCGCACCAAGTCGTTGTCGAACCACGGGAAGGCTTCCCACACCAGCGCCGCGGTGCCGCTGACCTGCGGCGCCGCGAACGAGGTGCCGGAGACGATCCAGTAGCTGGGCTCGCCGGCGGCATCGTTGACGCCGGTGACGATCACCTCGCCCGGGGCCACCAGGCAGAAGTGCATGGCCACGCCGCAGGCGTTGGAATAGTCGGACAGCTTCATCTCGCCGTCGTAGGCGAAGGCGGCGCTGTCCAGCGAGGCCACCGCCAGCCAGCCGCGCTCGAGGGCCGCGGCGCGCTCGCCGCCCTTGCTGGGCAGGCGCGCCAGGTCGCCGGGGTCGGCGTCGCCGTCGTTGCCGGTGGCGAACACCACCAGGCCGTCGTTGTCGAACACGAACGGTTCGTACGCGGCGGCGTACAGTGCGGTGTTGCCGCCCATCTGCCAGGTCGGGCCACCCCAGGAGTTGTTCATGATCCGCGCGCCGCGCGCGATCAGGTCGGCATGCATGGCGGCGAGGAACTGCGGGGAACCAATGGCGTGCTGCGCGTCGCCGCCGGAGACGTCCTGCACGCTGCTGGCCGACTCGTCGGAGAGGATCCGCGCCGAAACGATGCCGGCGCCCGGGGCCACGCCGCCCGGCCACTCGCCGAACTGCGCGCCCGCCATCACCTGCGACACCCAGGTGCCGTGGCCGATCGCATCGTCGACGGACAGGTCGTTGCCGTCCGGGTCGACGTAGACCTCGTTGTGCAGCACGCGGCCGGACAGCGCCGGATGGTCGCTCCTGACGCCGCTGTCGACCACGGCGATCACCGAGCCGCCACCGGTGAAACCGGCGGCGCGGGCGATGTCGACGCCGGTACCGACCAGGTGCACGTTGGCGGGCGGCTGCCGGCTGGTGGGACCGGGATCGGGCGTCGGGGCGGGATCCGGATCCGGGGCCGGGTCCGGGGCGGGATCAGGATCTGGGGCGGGGTCGGGATCCGGCGCGGGGTCCGGATCCGGGGCGGGTGGCGGCGATGGCGGAGCCGGGTCGGGCGCACTGGGCGTCGAGGGCGGTGGATCGGAGCGGGTGCCGCCGCCACCGCCGCAGGCGGTCACTCCGAACGCGAGCACGGTCGCCACCGCGACCGCGAGTGCACTCCTGCGTATCCTCTGGGACTCCAACACCATGACGCTGCTCCCCGGCACTGCAACTGGAGGTCCTGCCGCCCGGCACCGGTCGGGCGACGCGGATCGTTGTTCCGCCGGACCGTGGCGGCCGCTGCCGGCATGCGTCGCCGGCCAGCCGCCGCCTTCGCCACCGTTCGCCGCCACGCTCCGAAGCGCCACCGCGCCCCGTCGCCTCCAGGTCCTCGGTGAAGCAGATCGGCAAACGGCGTCCGTTCTAAAGAGCGCAGGGTCGAAAATGCGCACTGCGTGGCAGTCGGATGTGCGTATTCGTGACCGGCAGCGCGTATCGCACGTACGGCAGCCGCATCACGGCAACCGTTCGGGTTCTTCCGAAAGGCGACGCGGACATTGCGCAGGCCGGGCGATTGCGGCAGCGGGTCGCGCGACAGCCGCAGACGCGTTCACCGTCGTCGGAACGCAGCCGCCGTGCAGGGAGATCCCGCGCGGCAACGCATTCCCGGACCGGAGCCCGGCCGTGGTATCCGCATCGGAGCGCGCGCCGATGACGACGCATGGACGCTCGTGGCGCCGATGCGCGCCCGCCGTCGGACAGGCGCGGCGCAGCTGACGCGTTCAGAAAAAGCCGCGTTCAATTCGCGGCGCGTTGATCCGCGTGCGCCAACACTCGAACCGACGAGCGACCGTGCAGCGACGCGCGTCCTCGCGCAACCGTTTGCCCCCGACGAAGACGGAGATTCCGAATGTTTTCCCACAACAAGCGCCTGCAGTACACGGTCCGCGTGTCCGAATCCAACCCCGCCCTGGCCAATCTCATGCTCGAGCAGTTCGGCGGGCCTCAGGGCGAACTCGCCGCGGCAATGCGCTACTTCACCCAGGCGCTGGCCGAGGACGATCCGGGCCGCAAGGACATGCTGCTCGACATCGCCACCGAGGAGCTCAGCCACCTGGAAGTGATCGGCACCATCGTCGCCATGCTCAACAAGGGGGCCAAGGGCCGGCTGGCCGAAGGCGTGGAGGAGGAAGCCGAGCTGTTTCGTTCGCTGCAGGGCGCCGGCAACGACTCGCACGTCACCCAGGTGCTGTACGGCGGCGGCCCGGCGCTCACCAACTCGGGCGGCATGCTGTGGACGGCCGGCTACATCGACAGCATCGGCGACCCCGCCGCCGACCTGCGCTCGAACATCGCCGCCGAGGCGCGCGCCAAGATCGTCTACGAACGGCTCATCAACGTCACCGCCGATCCGGGGGTGAAGGAGGCGCTCGGCTTCCTGATGACCCGCGAGATGTCGCACCAGAAATCGTTCGAAAAGGCGCTGTACGCGATGGAGCCGAACTTCCCGCCCGGCAAGCTCGCGGGGATGCCGGAGTTCGAGGAGATGTACGTCAACACGTCGCAGGGCGACGGCGACATGCGCGGCCCGTGGAACAGCGACGAGAACTTCCGCTACGCCGACGGCGATCCGGCCGGCTTCGCCGCCGCCGACGGCGGGGATGGCACCGCCTCGGTGAAGCTCGGCCGCAAGGAGAAGGGCGTGGTCGCCGCGATGGCCGAGCGCACCGCGTCCGATCCGGCCGCCAACCCCGTCACCGGCATCGAACTGGGCAAGGCGCCCGGGACCATGGCGCGGACCACGCCGGTCAAGGAACCGGCAGTGGCCGCGGCGCCGGCGCAGCCGAAGGGCAAGGCCACGAAGAAGCCGCGCGGCTGAGCGCGCGACGGCGCCCATGCTGCGGCGCCGGGCCGGGGCCCATGCAGGCCACCGGCGCCGCGGATAGCTCGGCGTTGCCGCCGGAGCGGCGGCCCTGTAGGCGCGGCCGCCCTCTGTAGGAGCGGCCCATGGCCGCGAAAACCCGCATCGGCTGGCGACTCCGGAATCGCCGCATCCCCTCCTGCGGGAACGCCCGATCAGGAAGCCGATGCGCACGCGCCGCGCGCCACGTCCGGAGGCGGCGTGCGCCCCGCGGGCGGGACCCCGAACAATGGCCGCAGCGCCCGGACCCGGCGAATCGCGAACTCGTAGATCACCAGGCATCCGGCCACTGTGACCAGCACGACCAGCGCAGGCTCGACCACCGGGCCCAGCGCCAGCTTCGCCAGCCAGTACCCCGCCACCACCGTGATCGTCTGGTGGAGCACGTACCACGGATAGACCGCCTGGCTGGCGTAGGGCAGCCAGCGGAACGGCCGGTTCAGCAGGTGATGGCCCCAGGCCAGCACCGCCAGGATCCACGTCCAGGCGTTGAGCCGCTGCACCAGCGCGAACAGCGCGTGCATGGGCGTGGAGGACTCCGGACCGGTAGTGAACAGCAGCCAGAGGATCGCGACGAAGCTCGGGATCGCCGCGCCCAGCAGCCACCAGCGCCGCCGCTTCAGCTCCTCCCACAGCCCCGTATCGGCGCCGATCCAGTAGCCATAGAGGAACATCGCGAAGTAGATCGCGTGGCTGTGCCAGTCGGCGATCAGGTCGTGGGTGGTGGGAAAGCGCCCGATCAGCAGCCAGCTGGCGACCGCCAGCGGCAGCGCCGGCAGCAGCCACAACCGCCAGCCGCGCAGCCCGCGGAAGCGATCGCGCAGCGCCTGCCCGCCGCGCCCGCGCAGCAGCGGCAGCAGCGCCGCCAGCAGCAGCGAGTAAGCAAGCAGGTACGGCAGGTACCACAGATGGTTCCAGGTGACGCCGACGTGCGACCCGTCGAACGCCCCCGCCGGCCACGGCTGGAAGGTGACGTAGCGCAGCAGGAACTGCGCATAGTCGCCGTCGAAGCTGCCGTTCGACAGCGCCTGCAGGTACGCCTGCGGCGGCACCACCACCGCCATGCCGAACAGCAGCGGGACCAGCAGGCGCCGGGTGCGACTCCAGGCGAACGCGCCCGGGCCGCTGCGGCGCAGCAGGAAGTTCACCGCCACACCGGAGATCAGGAACAGCAGCGACATGCGCCACTGGTTGACCAGGATCATCGGCCATTTCAGCCAGTCGGCGAGATAGGTGGACTTGATGTGCCAGCCCCAGTCGGCCACGTAGAACATGCCGGCGTGGTAGAGGATCAGCACGGCGAAGGCGAGCACCCGCAGTGCGTCGATGTCGTGGCGGCGGGGCCGGGCGGGGACGGGGTTGGCGGACATGGCGGTGGCGTGCTCCGGTTCGGGAGCGGCCAGCCTGGGCGACGGCGCGGCCCCGAAAAAGCGCGAAGTGACGCCGCGGGGGGCCGCTGGGACGAACGGTGGCGGGCGGGGACGAGTGGCGGCGGCCGCGCGACCTGCGCCGTTTCCCGACCCGCATGACGGAGGGGTGCGTCCCCCGTCTGCGGGATCTCGCCGAGAAGCGGCCGCCGAGCGGCGAGCGACGGACGGCGCGCATTGCGGCAGGCGCCCTCCGCCAGCCGGCCGGCGCCGACGACCGCGACCGGCGCGTGGCGCTGCGCCCGCTTGCACCACCGGGCTAGACTGCGCGGGCCGGGCCAGGGGCCGCCCGGATGGAACCGCCGTGCAACCGCAGACCTACCTCGGGCGCCGCCGCCTGTACGAGGCCGCCTTCTGGATCCTGATCCTGGGCGTCCACGCCGTCGCCAACAGCATCACCACCAATATCGACCTGGCCCGCGCCGACCTGTCGATCGCCCGCTGGGAGCCCTGGGTCTGGGAGTGTTCGAGTGCCCTGGTGCTGCTGGCGCTGGTGCCCGTCGTGGCAGCCTTCGACCGGCGCTTCCCGCTGCAGCGCGGCCGGATGCGGCGCAGCGCGCTGGCGCACCTGGCGTTCAGCGTGCCGTTCTCGCTGCTGCACGTGGCCGGGATGGTGGCGCTGCGCGAGGTGGCCTACGCCTGGATGGGCCAGGACTACCGGTTCGGGGACTGGTCGGTGTACCTGCGCTACGAATACCTCAAGGACGTGCGCACCTACGGCTATTTCCTGGCCGTCCTGTACCTGTATCGCTTCGCGCTGCGGCGCTGGCAGGGCGAGGCGGAGTTCCTCACCGAGGGCCGCGAGGACCTGCCCGCCGAACCGGTCACGGACCGCTTCCTGATCAAGAAGCTCGGCCGCGAGTTCCTGGTGCGGGTGGAGGACATCGACTGGATCGAGGCCGCCGGCAACTACGTCACCCTGCACGTGGGCGAGCGCCTGTACCCGCTGCGCGAGACCATGGCCGGGATCCAGGCGCGGCTGGAAGGCCGGGGCTTCGCGCGGGTGCACCGCAGCGCCATCGTCAATCTCGACCGGGTCCGCGAGATCGAGCCGTTCGACACCGGCGACGCCCGTGCGCACATGCACGGCGGCGGCGTGGTGGCGGTGAGCCGGCGCTACCGCCAGGCGCTGAAGGAACGGCTGGCCTAGGGCCCGTTGCGCGGGAAACGCAGAGCGCACCCGGCTTCCCGCCGGGCGCCGGTTTCGTGCCCGGCGGGGCCGGAACCCGGTTCGACGACAGGCCGTTTCGGCTGCCGTCCGACGCGACCGGCGCCTATCCGCGCAGCGGCGTCTCGCTGCTCGGCACGTCGGCGCGAGCGCGCTCGGGCTCGATCGGCCGGATCTCGTACTCCAGGCCGCAGGCCATGCAAGGGTTTTCCGCGGCCAGCGCCGCGGCCTCGTCCAGGCTGCCGGCCAGGATCGTCCAGTAGCCGCCGATCACCTCCTTGCTTTCGGCGAAAGGCCCGTCGGTCACGCCGCTGCGCGAGACGGTGCGCCCTTGCGCCTGCAGCCGCTGCCCGGAGCCCATCCGGCCCTCGGACTCGCAGCGCTCGTACCAGGCGTAGAACGCGTCGATCGCGGCCTGGATCGTTTCCTGCGGCAGCTCGCTGTCCCACTTGCCACGGGACAGCACCAGGTATTCCGAAAGCGGGGGTTTTCCGGTCACGGTGGATGGTTTCCTCGGCGGTGATGGCCGCACAGCATACCGCCGGCGCCTGCCCGTCCGCCGCCGACCGCGGGTCGACATCGCGGCACCGCCCTCGTCATTCGGGCCAGGCCGCGGCGCGCGCTATTTCGCGGGGGTCTGCTGATGCATGACCAGCCGCCAGTCCTGAGCGGTGCGCGCATACACCGATCCGCACAGGGCCGCGTAGCCGTCGTCTCCGTCGCGTTCGGCGCGCACCCGGTAGGCCAGGGCCACGGCCCCGTCGCCGGCCTGCAGCAGCCGTTGCCCCGCCATCTCCACCCGCTGCCAGCGCGGTGCCGAACGGATCGCCTCGAGCGTCTGCGCCCGGTCCATGATCCCGGCCGGCGCCGGAAACACCATCACCGCCTCTTCGGCCAGATTCGCGTCGTAGAACGATGCATCGCCGGTCCAGAACCCGCGCTCCAGCGACCAGAGTGCTGCTTCGTCCATCCTCGTGCTCCAGCACCGTCGGAGCGCGCATGATGCAGGGGACCGGCCTCAACCGTCGGTGAAGGCCACCGGCGGGCGCCTGCCCGCGTGCGTGCGCGGCGGAGCGAACCGAGTCGATCGAATCGAAGCCAGGCCGCCCGCCTCGGAGCAACCGCCTGACGCGGGACGTCGAGGCCGCGGATGGCCTGCCGCTTGCCGATGGCGACACGCGCTGGTCAGCCGCTGGTGAGGATCCCGATCACCAACCCTCCGCCGCCACCCAGGCTGGCGGCCGCCATGGCACGAACGATCCTGGCACTGCGCCCCGGCGGCTTGCCGGCGGTGGCGCCGTCCACCACGCCCATCTGCCCTTGCATGGCCAGCACCGCGCCCGTCGCGAACAGACCCAGCGCCAACCACCATTTCGTCTGCACCTCGATCAGCTGCGACTGCATCAGGATCAGCACGCCACCAGCCGCCGCCACGCCCACCGTCGCCAGATGCCTGAACTGGTCCGCCCACAGCTGGGCCAGCGCGATCAGCTCGACGGTCGCCGCGCCCTGCCCCGGCCGCGACGAAGCGCCAACCCGGGCCGCGTCCAGCGCAGCTCCAGCCGTGACCGGCGGTGAGGCGGCATCCGGAGCGTTCGATTGCGCGGGCGTCGGCCCGTCCTGCGGCATCTGGGGCATGCTGGCTCCGATCCTGGATCGACCCAAGCTTACTTCGATCGCCACGGATGCGGGGAACGTCGGCGAGAACGCCGCGCGCGCTCCGGGCTGGCCACGCAAGGATGGCGTTCCATCTCCGGCGGGCCGGATGCAGCCAAGCTGGACATGCCGGGAGTGTATGGCAAGGCCAGAAGTGTCGGGACGATCAGCGCAGCGATGGTCCGCCGCCTTGTCCGCCCGCGGCCGCTACCCACGCGCATCCGCCGACGGCTGCGGATGCGCCCGCAGCAGCCACGAGGCCGCGCCCACCAGGGCCAGGCCGATCAAGGCGCCCGGCCAGGCACCGAGCGCAAGGCTTGCGGCCAGGCCGCCGAGCAGCGCCAGCCCGCCCGCCACGATGGCGCCACTGGCATCGGCTGCGGCCACGTCGCGCCGGCGCCGCATCTCGAAGCCGACCACCGCTGCCATCACCGGCGCCACCGCGAGCGCGCACAGCGCGATCCACAGCAACCGTCCGGTCCAGAACCCGGGCGCGCCCGGGTCGCCGGCATCGATCGGCACGCCCAGCCGGCCGCCCAGCCAGGCGGCCGGAAGTTCGGCCAGCTTGTGCCAGAGATACAGCGGCATCCCGAGTGCGCCGAGCACCGCCACGGCGCGCGCCACCGGATGCCGATCCAGGAAATGCCGCGCGGGGCGCTCGGCCAGCAGCACCAGCCCGACTTGCACCCACATCACCCCGACCAGCGCCAGCGTCGGCGGCAGCATGTTGTTGCCGGCCAGCCCCACGCCCACCATCGCCACCGGATAACCGCTGGCGATCGCCGCCACCAGCCAGGCGGCGCCCAGCAACAGCAGGGCTGCACCGGCCCCCGCCCCCGCGAACCGGCCGCGCTTCCAGGCGATGCCCAGCTGCTGCGGCAGCAACCACACCACCAGCATGTTGAGCCAGCCGATCCCGGCCGGGCTCCCGGACACGTGCGCGCCCAGCGCGAGCAGATCGCCGGGCGCACGCACGCCGGCGCGCAGCAGATCCGTGGCGGCGGCCACCGCCACCAGCGCCACCACCGCCTTCAGCCCGAAGCGGCGGTCGGCGCGCACGCACAGCGGCAGCAGCGCCTGCACCCCGAGCAGCATCGCCAGGAACCACAGGTGCACGGTGAGCGAAGTGTCGAACGGCGCCAGCAGGCGTCCGTCGCCGATGGCCGCCGCCAGCGCCAGCGCCGCCAGCACCGCCAGATAGGTCACGGTGGGTCGCGCCAGGCCCAGCGCCCGGCCCGCCCACCAGTGGCGCTGGCGCTGCCCGTCCGCCAGCCGCCGCGCCACCCCGTCGGCGCTGACCGCGGCCGAGACGAACACGAACAGCGGCACCACCTGCACCACCCAGGTGAGCACGCCGGCGGACTCCCACACTCGCAGCAGATGGTCGGTGCCGACCACGCGGCCGCCTTCCAGCCGCGGCAGCGTGGCGATCCAGTGGCCGAGCACGACGACCAGCAAGGCGCCGGCGCGCAGCGCGTCGGGATAGCGGTCGCGGGTGTCGCGCACACGGTCGCCCGCATCCTTGGCGCTGTCGACGACGTTCAATTGCTGCTCCCCTGCGCCTCGTCCCGGACCGCGCAGGCTAGCAAAGTCCGTGGATACGGGAACCGCGCGCCCGGAGCGAGCGGGGACCGCATGCCCTGAGCGCTTGCGCGGCGACGGTGGCGGCGCCGGCCTTCGCGGCCATGGGCCGCTCCTACAGGGGCGGCCGCTCTACGGGGAGAGACCGCTCCCGTGGGATGCCGGCCGCGCGTGGGGCGGCAGCGGCATCCGCCGTCAGCCGAAGTGCGCCAGCGCGGCGTCGGCCTCGGACTGGGTGACGGTGCCGGCGGCCACCGCGTCGGCCAGCGACTGACGCGCGGCATCGGCCCACTGGTCGCCGTAGCCGCCGAGGAACTGCGCCCACATCTCCAGCCGGCCGTCCTCCTGCAGCTTGCCGATCATCTCGGCGCGGTAGGCCGGGTCGGTGTTGTCGGCCAGCTGGTTGCCGAGCGACATCTCCCAGTTCATCGAGAAGCCGTCGCGCTCGTAGTCGGCCACCGCGCGCTCACGCTGCTCGGCGGCGGCGCCGAACAGCTCCGGCGACTTCGACTCGGCATATTCGGCGGCGCTCGGGAAACGGATCTCCAGCTGGTCGCGCAGGAACGCCGCCTTCTGCTCGGCCGACGGGTTGGTGTACATGCCGGCGACGCCGAACAGCTCCCAAGCGAAGTTCGGGTCGTCGCCGGCCATGCGGTCGGCCAGGGTGTTGACCTCACCGCCCTCCAGCCCCGCGGCCGCCGCGGTCTCCTGGAAGATGCCGACATGGCCGGGCGAAGCCGCGATCTCCGGATGCGCAGCGATCAGCGACTGCAGCTGCTCCGGCGTCATACCCAGCGCGTCGCTCATCTCGAACAGCGCCTTGCCGGTGGACGCGAGCTCGTCGACGATCTGCGGATCCACTCCGGCCTCGGTGAGGTAGCGCTCGAGGTCCTCGCGGCGTTCGTTGCCGTTGATGACCTCGCCGATGAACGAGCCGATGCCGTTGACGATCGCGCCGATGCCCGAGACGATGAAGCCGGCCGGCGCCGTCACCGGCACCAGCTCCATCGCGCCGCCCAGCACGCCGAGTACGTCGCCGGCGGCCGCGATCGCGTAGCCGACGTTGCCGTCGGAGGCCTGCTGCAGACTGTTGACCAGCGAAGCGGAACTGGCGATCAGCCCCAGCCCCGGCGCCAGCCGGGTGGCGAAGCGGCCGAAGTCGCCGGCATGCTGCGCCAGCCTGCCGGTGTCGGACAGGCTGGTGGTGGCGCCGGCGACCAGCCGCGCCGCGTTCTCGCCGCCCTGGGCGAAGCCGGTGATGGCGTTGACGTAGTCCTCGTTGCGCCCGGCCTCCGCCGCCGAGACCGCACCCAGCACCACGCCGCCCGCCATGAACGCGCGGAAGATCGGCGGGGTTTCGTTGTAGCGGTGGCTGTAGAAGTCGGCGGCGCTGAAGTTGCCGTCGGCGAACTCGTTGAGCAGCCGGTTGCCCGCAGCGAAATCCTTGTAGCCGCCCCAGCCGGGGGCGCCCTGGCCGAACGCGGCCATCAGGGTGGTGAACTGCGCCTGCGCCTCGGTCACGCTGCCGTCGTTGCGCGCCAGCAGCTCCGACATCGCCGAGGAGGCGGCATCGGTCAGCACGTCGCCCGACAGATCGGTGAACCCGGCGAAGGCCTCGCCGAGCGCGGAATCCGGCACCCGCTGGATCTCGGCCAGCAGCTCCAGCGCCTGCACGCCGTGGCCGTCGGTGGCCATCGCGACGATCGCGTCGTGCACCTGCTCCGCCACCTCCGGGTCGCGCACTGCGGCGTCGAGCACCGCGTCGCGGTTCTCGGCCACGTAGTCGGCCAGCGCCTGGGTCGCCTCGATCTTGGCGTCGTAGGTGGGCTTGTGCTCCGGATCGTTGCGGAAGGCCTCGACGAAGCCGGCCTGCTGCTCGGGGGTGAGCGGCCCCGCCTGCGCCAGCAACCCGCCGAGCTCCTCGTCCAGGCGCTCGACGTCTTCCACCGCGTCGTCGTAGCCGTCGACCAACCCGTCGAGTTCGGTGCTGGTGGTGCGGGTGGCGTCGGTGGCGCCGACCTGACCGACGCCGGCGCGCGCGGCAACGTCCTGCCAGCCGCTGCTGTGCACGCCCAGCTCGCGCAGCTGCGCGCCGGTGAGGGTGCCGCGGTCGAGCGCGGCGGCGATCGCGGTGTCGAAGGCCGCACGCAGCGCGTCGCCGCGGTCGTCGTAGTCGCCGCTGCGAACGTAGCTGTCGCCCTCCTTCTCGTAGAGGCCGCCGTACATCGGGTGCACCACCGCATCAAGGGTGCCGTCCTCCTGCGCCAGCCGCACCAGCTCGGCCAGGTAGGCGGGATCGCCCTGGTGTTCGATCATCAGTTCGCCCAGCTGGCCCTGCGACAGGATGCCCTGGCCCTCGACCCGATCTTCGTAGTCCGACTGCGCGCGCTCGACCTGCTCGGCGGTGCTGTCGCCGGAGCCCTCCGGCGCCTCGGGCTGGTCCGGCGCCGCACCGGTGGTCTCGAGATAACCCTCGCGCGCCACCGCGCTGCTGCGGGTCTCGACCGCCTCGCGCACCGCGTCGGCGCCGAAGATGTCGTTCAGGCGCACCAGCTGGGGCGCCTGCAGCTTGCTGGCCAGGTCGTTGAGCAGGTCGGTGCGCTCGGCCTGCGGCAGCGCGTCCACTTCGCCCTGCAGCTGGGCTTCCTGCTCCGGCGTCATCTGCGCGATGGAACGGTCGGCGGTGGCCGCATCCGCGGACTGCAGGTTGGTCCGGGTGGGCGGCGGCGGAGGCGGCGGCGGCGCAACGTAGCCACCACCACCATCGTGCATCATCACTGCCATGTCGTTGTCTCCGCGGGGAGGCGCACCATGGGCGCGGCGCGCGCATGGGCGAATGCTGCGCCTTGCCACGCGCCGAGACATCTGGGGTTACCCCTAGGTCGGTGCAAAACCTTGCACCCTGCACATTGCCCCGGGGCGCATTACCGGCGCGGTCGCCCCGCAGAAACCCGCCATCCCGTAGGAGCGTGCCATGCACGCGAAAGCCGGCGCCATCGGCCACCACAGGGAATCACCGCCAACCCAACCGGAGCCTACCGCGGCCTCACCGCATCGGACGCAGGTGGCCGATGCCCGATGGATGCCGGCGAGGCCGGTCAGAACAGTTCGTCGCCGGGCAGCTTCGCCGCCTGCTTGAACCACTTGGTCAGCTGCGCCTCGTCGAGCTCCTCGTCCTCGTGGATGTGGAGATAGCGCACCTGCTCGTGCTTCGACTCCTCGGGCGGCGTGGGCCGCAGCGAGGCGCCATTGAGAAAAGTCACCTTCACGTATCGGGTGAAGCAGTGGTAGCTGAGGAACCAGCCCCGCCCCTCCACGCCATAGAAGGGCGAGTTCCAGCGCACCGCCTTGCGCACCTTGGGCACGGCTTTCTCCACCAGCGCATCCAGGCGTTCCCCCACCTCGCGCTTCCAGCCGGGCATCGCCTCGATGTAGGCCTGCACCGGGCCGTCGCCATCGCCCTTGGGGATCTGCGGGTTGCCGCCGGACAACAGGGCCGGCTTCTTCGCTGCCTTGGTCATGATCTGCACCTGATCGGGAGAGCCTGAGGGCACGGCTCCTGTCCAGAGCCTTGCGCCGGCACAATTGGACTGCAAACCGGCTCGCCACTCAAATGGGCGGTGACGCCGGACCCTGCACGATGCCGCAACACAGGCCTCCGCTCGCTCCAAGCCGCCGCGAGCAGGCCGACGCATGCCAACCGTCGCCCCGATCGGGCGCCCATCCGCGCTATCGGCGTTTCCGTCGCATCGCGGTTGATCGACGTGCGTGGCGACGTCAGCCTGCCCCGATCCTTCACCGGTAGCCGCCGCATGAAACTCCTCGCTGCCTGCCTGGGCGTGCTCTGGGCGCTGGCGTCCGCCGCCGCATCGGCGGCACCAGCGGGCCCCGGGCCGGAATCCGCGGCCGCACGCATCCGCGAGGACGTGCTGCCTGCCCACTACCTGGAAGGCCACCACACCGCCAAGTCCATCCCGCAGGCGATGCTGGAGCAGGGCATCCCCGGGGTCGGCATCGCCTTCATCGACGACGGCGAGATCGGCTGGCAGCTCGCGTTCGGCTACGCCGACCTGCGGCGCGGCACCGCGGTCACGCCGGACACGGTGTTCGCGGCGGCATCGCTGAGCAAACCGGTGGCGGCCATGGCGGCCCTGCATCTGGCGGGCCGCGGCCTGATCGGCCTCGACGACGACGTCAATCTGCATCTGCGCGGCTGGGAGATCCCCGTCGACCGGTTCACCGAGACCGAGAAGGTCACCCTGCGCCGGCTGATCGGCCATACCGCGGGCGTCAAGAACCACCTGTGGTCGTCCTACGCGCCCGGCGCGGAGCTGCCGACGGTGGAGGCCATGCTCGCGGGCACCGCGCCTTCGGTGGATCCGCCGGCCGTGGTCGAGTCCGTTCCCGGCCAGCGCTACCGGTACTCGAATCCCGGCTACGCCATCGTCCAGAAGCTGATACAGGACGCGACCGGCCAGGATTTCGCCACCGCCATCGATCGGATCGTATTCGCGCCTGCCGGCATGCGGCGCAGCTCCTTCGTGCAGCCGCTGCCGCCGGCGTTGAGGGCCGAGGCCGCCACCGGCTACGCGGAAGACCTGCAGCCCTACCCCGACCGGTCGTTCCCCTTCCTGGCCGCGGGCGGGCTGTGGTCCACGCCCGGCGACCTTGCACGTTTCGCGGCCACCCTCATGGCCGACCATGGACCGGGCCGGAACCGGATCGTTTCGGACGCGCTGGCGGCGGAGGTCTTCGCCCGCTCCGACGCCAGGCTGGGCTTCACCAAGAAGCTGGGCCCGGGCGAACTGCTGTTCGAACACTGGGGCAGCAACGCCGGTTTCACCAGCTACCTGGTCGGCTCGCTCCCGCACCGGCAAGCGCTGGTCGTGATGACCAACAGCGACCAGGGCTTCGACCTGATGGCGTCGATCGCCCGCGCGGTGGCCCGGGAGTATGGCTGGGCGCTGCTGGAACCCGAGGTCTACCGGGAAACCGCCGTCCCCCTGGACGCGCTGGAGCGCTTCGCCGGCACCTACGGCGCGGAAGAGGATGGCGGAGACAGGCTGTCGTTCACGCCGGCGCAGGGCGGGCTCCTCCTCCTCCGGGAACCCGGCGCGGAGGCCGCGCAGGCGCTCGTCCCCGTCGGCGACGAGACCTTCCTTTCAATTCCGCGCAACACCAGCTACCGGTTCCTCGAGGCGAAGGACGGCGGCATCGGCTGGGTGCGCGTGACCGCCGCCAGCGGCGACAACAATGACTTCCCGCGGAACTAGGCTTCGGCCTTTCCAATATCTCCGGCATCGCCGTCACCGCATGATCTTCTCCAGCGCCTTGCCCTTCGCCAGTTCGTCGATCAGCTTGTCCAGGCAGCGGACGTTGCGCACCAGCGGATCCTCGATATCCTCCACGCGCACGCCGCAGACCACCCCCTTGATCAGCGCACTGTTCGGGTGGATGGCCGGGGCCTCGGCGAAGAAGGTCTGGAAGTCGCTTTCCTTGTCGATCTGCTGCCGCAGCCCGCTGTCGCTGTATCCGGTCAGCCAGCGGATCACCTGGTCGACCTCCTCCCGGGTGCGCTGCTTGCGCTCCGCCTTCGCAAGGTACAGCGGATACACCTTCGAGAACTTCATCGTGGCCATGCGATGGTCGTTCTTCATTGCTCCTCCGATGGTGGGCCGAGCGGTTCGTCCTGCCTGCATTGCATCGCACTCGCGATCCCAGCGGAATGCACGCTCCGACGAAAGCGACAGGCACCCCGGGCCGCGCTGGAACTGATTGACGTGGCCGAACGCCCGCTTGTGAAAGCTGGCCCCCTGACCTAGGCGATGCCGCGAAGCGGCACCGGCCTGAATGAATTGGCGGACCGCGCACCGCCGGCGCTTGCGCACCGGTGACGCACCAGCTCCCGGCCGGGCGCGCTCGTCCTGTCGATCAGCCTGCGCCCATCCGCCGAGAGCGTGAACTTCGCGGTGGCGAGCCACGTTTCGCCTTCGCCGGACAACTCCGAGATGAGCGCGATCTCGTCGCCACGAACTACTACTGCCTCGATCGGGCCTTCGCTTTCCCAGTAGGAGATGTGGTTGGGTGCGATCCGAAGGATCAAGTCGTCGATGTGGGCATCGCACGAACCGGGGCTGCCGGCCCAATGACCGACGAAGCGGTCCGGAACCGTGGCCGCCGGATGCCCTGCGGAGAGTTGAAGCGGCAGTAGCAATGCGGCGATCGCGGCGATGATCTTCATTGGTTTCCCAAGCGTCCGGTCGACCGAATACGCCCATTTCTTCGAGGGTCCGCGCATGGATTTTTTCCTCAGTTCGGCCAGCCTCTCCGGCCGTGTTGCAAGCCTAGCCGAGATCGCCTGGGCTCCCGGCAAGCAGGATGAAAATCAGGTGCTTGTCCGACGTGCCCAACATTGCGACACGATTTCCGCCAGAGCGGGCCTGTGGCCCACAAGCAGCTCCAAGACACGCGCCGCAGGCCCCTTGCATTCCTCAGGCCGCCAATCCATCATGCATCGCAATTGCAACGCACGAGGTACCGCATGAAGACCGCATCGCTGCCCTCGCTCCGGGTCGAACCGGCACTGCGCGAGGCCGCCGAAGCCGTGCTGCAGGAAGGCGAAACCCTCTCCAGCTTCGTCGAGCGGTCGGTCCGTGCGCAGGTTCAGCTGCGCCAGCAGCAGGAAGCGTTCATCTCCCGCGGCCTGGCCTCGCGCGAGCGCGCCCGCGCCAGCGGTCACTACGTAGAGGCGGACGAGGTCGTGGCCGGACTGGAAACCCGCCTGAAGGCCGCACGCAGAAAGCGGGCGCGCCCGGGATGAACTTCCGCGTCCGCTTCACGGAGGAAGCGCGCGAAGACCTCCACCGCCTGTACGACTGGCTACTGGAGCGCGCCGATGGTGCGGTGGCCGATCGTGCACTGCAGGCAATCCGCGACGGCATCACGGTGCTGCAGCTGGCGCCGCTCAGCTGCCGCAGGGCGGACGGCGGCGATTCTTTCCTGCGTGAACTCGTCATCGGCTTCGGCACCAGCGGCTACGTGCTGTTGTTCGAGGTCGAGGACGACCGGACGGTCACGGTGCTCGCGGCACGGCATCAGCGGGAAGAGGACTATCATTGACGGGCATCGAATCACCCGCCCGAGCCCCACGCTCGCAGTTTTCCGAAGCCAATCGCATGCGCTGCGCCAAGAGGGACGCGCTGATCGGCACCCTGCAATCCTGACGGTACATCTCCGCAATGCCCCCACGCCTCTCGTCGAATCGGCGCACCATGGGGGAGCTGCTTTTCCGCCCAAGCGATCGGCCGAGCGAACCACCCGGGAATGACCTCCGAGAGCGGCGCCAACCAGGCGCCGCTCTCCCGCGAGGCGCGCGGCCCGCCGCACGCCTGCATTCGTCGCTCAAGCCGCCGCGCGCAGCCGCACCGCCGGGAAATCCACCGGCACCGCCAGCGCCACGTTCACGTAGTTGGTGAACAGGTTGAGCGCCACGTGCGCCAGCAGCTCGACCACCTCGCCATCGTCGAAGCCCGCCGCGCGCAGCGCCTGCACCTCGGCCGCGTCCACCTGGCCGCGCTGCTCCACCACGGCCAACGCGAAGCGCAGCGCCGCGGCGGTCTTCGGGTCGGCGGAGCGGCCGTCCTGCGCCTCGCTCATCTCCTCGGCGCTGGCGCCGGCCTTGCGGCCCAGCACGGTGTGCGCGGCCAGGCAGTACTCGCAGGCGTTGCGGTTGGCGATGGCCACCGCCACCTGCTCGCCCAGCCGCGCCGGCAGGGCCCCGCCGCCCAGCGCGCCGAACGCGCCCCACATCGACCTGAGCGCGGCGGGCGAATTGGCCACCGCGCGGAACATGTTGGGGGTGGCGCCGAAGGCGGCGTGGATCTCGGCCAGCAGGGCCTGGCGGTCGGGGGTGGTGGTGGCCGGGTCGACCAGGGGGATGCGGGACATGGGGTGCTCCTTTGCGTGGGCCGCCGGGATTGGCGGCAGCGGCTAGACTAGGCGCCCGTTCTGGACGCATGGCGCCGAAACGTCCATGAAATCTGCCGATTCGTCCACGCCACCCGCGGCCGGTCCGGCACCGGTCGACCGCCTGGCCGCCCTGCTCGATCGCTTCCACGTGCACGCCGAGCTGTTCCACACCGGCCCGCTGTGCGGCCTGCACGTGTTCGACCCCGCGCCCGGGCGCGCCTTCCTGCACGTGCTGCGCCGGGGCACGATGGAGGTGGTGCACCGCGGCGCCCACGGCCTGGTGCGCACCGCGCTTGCCGAGCCCACCCTGCTGCTGTTCGCGCGCCCGGTGCACCACGAATTCCACAACGCCCCGGTGGACGGCGCGGACTTCACCTGCGCCACGCTCGATTTCGACGGCGGCGCGCGCAACCCCATCGTGCAGTCGCTCCCCGCCATGCTGGCGGTGCCGCTGGCCGCGGTGGACGGCCTGGCCCCCACCCTCGACCTGCTGTTCGCCGAAGCCGACCGCGTGCGCTGCGGCTCGCGCCTGCTGGCCGGCCGCCTGTTCGAGGTGCTGCTGGTGCAGGTGCTGCGCTGGGCGCTTGATCACCCGACGCAATCCGGCGTGGACCGCGGCACCCTCGCCGGCCTGTCGCACCCGCAGCTGGCCCGGGCGCTCACCGCGCTGCACGCACGCCCCGCCGAGCCCTGGCCGCTCGAACGCCTGGCCGCGCAGGCCGGCATGTCGCGCAGCGCCTTCGCCGCCGCGTTCAAGCACGCCGTGGGCACCACACCCGCCGCCTACGTGCTCGACTGGCGCCTGGGCCTGGCCGCCACCCGCCTGCGCGAGGGACGCACGGTGAAGCAGGTGGCGCATGAGCTTGGGTTCGCGGAGGCGGGGGCGTTGTCTAAGGCGTTTCGTAGGCGGTATGGGGTGTCGCCACGGGGGTGGAGTGGTACAGGATATGCATCCGGTGGATAGGCCCTGCTGGGTCGAATTGCTGGAACGCCCGCGTGGTTCCAGCAGGCCCAGGAAGCACTTTGGGGCAGCGCCCAGAACTTGGGCGACGGGCGCCTATGGGAGTAGGCTTGGACCTCTCAGGGGAGACGCAAGTGGCGCCGCTAACGCCGGAGCAACTGGCAAGGGAACGCATCGACGCGCTGCTGGAAGCGGCGGGCTGGATCATCCAGGACAGCGCCGACTTCAACCGCAAAGCGGGGGAAGGCGTTGCCGTGCGCGAGTTCGCTACCAAGGCCGGCCCGTGCGACTACCTCCTGTTCGTCGGCGACAAGGCCTGTGGTGTGATTGAAGCCAAGAAGGCCGGCATTACGCTCAGCGGCGTCGCCGAGCAAGCTGCCCGCTACCTGTCCCAACTGCCTGACCACGTCGCGTGCTGGGCCAATACCCTGCGCTTCGACTACGAATCCACCGGCGAGGAAACCTTCTTCCGCGACGCCGCGGATCCCGCCCCGCGCTCGCGCCGTGTCTTCGCCTTCCACCAGCCGTCCACACTGCACGCATGGCTGAAGGAAGAGGACACCCTGCGAAAGCGCCTGCGGCACATGCCGACGCTGGACCCATCAGGATTGCGCGACTGCCAGATCGACGCCGTCGAAGGCCTTGAGCGCTCGCTGGCGGACGACAGGCCCCGGGCCCTGATCCAGATGGCCACCGGCGCCGGCAAGACCTTCACCGCCTGCACTTTCAGTTGGCGCCTGCTCAAGCACGCCAAGGCGAAACGCATCCTGTTCCTGGTCGACCGCAACAACCTCGGCGACCAGACGCTCAAGGAGTACCAGAACTACGAACCGCCCGGTGCGGGCCGCAAGTTCACCCAGACCTATATAGTCCAGCACCTCCACGGCAGCCAGATCGACAAGGACGCCAAGGTGGTCATCACCACCATCCAGCGCCTGTACGCAATGCTGCGAGGCGACGAGCTGGACGAATCCGCCGAGGAAGGCTCGGCGTTCGAGACCTGGGCCAACGAAGAAGGCGAACTGCGCCCGGTCGAGTACAACCCGGCCATCCCGCCCGAAACCTTCGATTTCATCGTCACCGACGAGTGCCACCGCTCCATCTACGGCCTGTGGCGGCAGGTGCTCGACTACTTCGACGCCCACCTGATCGGCCTCACCGCCACGCCGAGCAAGCACACGCTGGGCTTCTTCAACAGCAACCTCGTCGCCGAATATCCCTACGAGCAATCGGTGGTGGACGGCGTCAACGTCGGCTTCGAGGTGTTCCGCATCAAGACCCAGGTCGGCGAGGAAGGCGGCACCGTCGAAGGCGGCTACAAGGTGCCCGTGCGTGATCGCCGCACCCGGGCCATCCGCTACAAGCAGCTTGACGAGGACCTCGGCTACACGAAGAAAGAACTGGACAACTCCGTCACCGTTCCAAACCAGATCCGTGCCGTCCTGCGTTGTTACCGCGACAACCTGTTCACCGAACTGTTCCCCGGCCGCAGCGGACAGTGGGTGCCCAAGACACTGATCTTCGCGAAGGACGACAACCACGCCGAGGAGATCGTGCAGGCCTGCTGGGAAGTATTCGGGCAGGGCAATGAGTTCGCCAAGAAGATCACCTACCAGACCAGCGAGAAGCCCAAGGAACTGATCAAGGCCTTCCGCGTCGATCCGTTCCCGCGTATCGCGGTCACCGTCGACATGATCGCCACCGGCACCGACATCAAGCCCGTGGAATGCCTGATCTTCATGCGCGACGTGAAGTCGGAGGGTTACTACGAGCAGATGAAGGGCCGGGGCGTGCGCACCATCCGTAACGCCGACCTGCAGCAAGTAACCCCTGACGCGCAGACTAAGACCCGTTTCGTGCTGGTGGATGCCGTGGGCGTCACCGAGGGCATGAAGTCCGTCTCGCAGCCGCTGGAGCGCAAGCGCGCCATCGGTTTCGACAAGCTGATCGACCAGATCGCGCAGGGTCGCCGCGACCCGGATGCGATCTCCAGTCTTGCCGGCCGTCTGGCGGCGCTGGACCGCCAGATCGACGACGAGGACCGCCAGCGAATCGCCACCGTCGCCAAGGGCACCAGCCTCAAGGCGCTGGCCGCCAAGCTGCTGCAGTCCATCAGCCCCGACATCATCGAGGCCGCCGTCAATGACCGCCACGGCAGTGTCGAGGCCGCCACGCAGAAGGAAGTGGAAGCCGTCGAGGCCGATCTGCGCGAAGACGCCTGCGCTCCGCTGGATGACGCCGATCTACGCAATCTGATCAAGGCGATCAAGAAGAAGACCGATATCGTCATCGACGAGGGCACCACCGATGAAGTGCTCGAAGCCGGCTACGACCTGAAGCAGGCCCAGCAGCGCGTCACCTCCTTCCGTGAGTTCATCGACACGCACAAGGACGAGTTGCTCGCCCTGCAGATACTCTACAACCAGCCCTTCCCGAAGCGCCGGCTCACCTACGCCAGCGTCAAGCAACTGGCGCAGGCGCTGGCCGATCCACCGACTCACCTCACCACTGCCGATGTGTGGCAGGCCTACAAGCGGCTGGAAGCCACGCTGGTGCGGGGTGCCCCCAGCGACAAGGTGCTCACCGACGTCATCTCACTGGTGCGCTTCGCCACCGGCCAGGCCGACCTGCTGGAGCCGTACTCGGCCCGGGTCGAACAGAAATTCAATCTTTGGATCGGCCGCCAGAAGAAGGCCGGCCGCGACTTCAACGAGGACCAGATGAATTGGCTCAAAGCCATCCGCGACTATCTCGCCGCCAATGTAGAGATTGCCCCCGCCGACCTGATGCGTGACCACCCGTTCGCCGACTGGGGCGGGGTGATCGAGGCGCGCAAGCTGTTTGGAACCGAACTCAACGGGGTGCTTGATGAGTTGACCGAGGCATTGGTGGCATGAGTGATGAGCTACCGCCAGGCTGGGCGCTCACCGACATCGGCTCGCTTGGCCGATACATCAATGGTAGGGGTTTCAAGAAGGAGGAATGGAAGAAGGCGGGCCTGCCGATCATCCGCATCCAGAATCTCAACGATGAGTCTGCTCAGTTCAACTATTCGGATCAACAGCACGAAGGGAAGTATCGCGTTGACGATGGCGACCTCTTGGTGGCATGGGCGGCGTCGCTTGGGGTGTATGTCTGGAATCGTGGGCCCGCTTGGCTCAACCAGCACATCTTCCGGGTTGAAGTTGAGGAAAGAGCCGTCACCAAGCCCTTCCTTTACTACGCCCTCAAGGATGCCTTGGCTGGCCTGTACAAGAAGGCCCACGGATCTGGAATGGTCCACATCACGAAGGCCAAGTTTAACCGTCACCCGATCAGTCTGCCTCCGCTCAATGAGCAAAAGCGAATCGTCTCCAAGATCGATGAGCTGTTCAGCCGCATCGACGAAGGCGAGCGCGCGATGGAGCGCGTGTCGAAGCTGGTGGAGCGTTACCGCCAGTCCGTACTCAAGGCCGCCGTCACCGGCGAACTGACCCGCGACTGGCGCGAGGCGCGCAAGGCCGCTGGCCAGCCCATCGAATCCGGCGAAGCCCTGCTCACCCGCATCCTCACCGTGCGCCGCGAAGCCTGGGAGAACGCAGAGCTATCCAAGATGCAGGCCAATGGCATCACGCCCAAGGATGAAGCGTGGAAAAAGAGGTATGTCAAGCCGTCGGAGCCTAGCCTAACCGGTCTCCCAATTCTGCCAGAGGGATGGGTTTGGGCGTCGCTTCCTATGTTGTGTGGGGTCGCTTCGACCAACGGAATCTCGGTCAAAGGCGCGAATGCGCCGCCGGGTATCCCGGCCTTGCGTTTGGATGCCCTGGGTGACTCGGGGTTCGACTACGCAGCCAGACGATACATCCCGATTGCGAACAGCAAAGCCGAAAGGCTCCGCATAGAAGCGGGTGACTTCTTCGTGTCGCGCGCCAATGGTTCGTTGGCTCTCGTTGGTCGTGCCGTTCTTGCGCAAGAGCCGCCTGAGCTGGTTGTGTTTCCAGATACGATGATCCGGTACCGACCCGCTGATGAGCTGGGTGTCGGATATTGGCTCCAACGTGTTTGGCAGTCGCGGCTTGTTCGCGAGCAGATCGAGCGAAAAGCGAAGACTACGGCCGGCATCTACAAGATCTCGCAGGGCGACATTGCGGAAATCGCCATTCCGATCCCTCCGTCCGAGGAGCGCGCTGCTGCGATATCTCTGATTGACCAGCGATTGTCTCAAGTCGAAAGCTTGTCAATGGAGCAGGGTCAATCGCGGAAGCGAGCCGGCGCGCTCAGACAGGCCATATTGAGGTCTGCATTCTCGGGAAGTCTGGTTTCGCAGCATCCTGAAGATGAGCCGGCGTCTACTCTTCTTCAGCGCATCGCCGTCGGGCGCGCCGAAGCTAAGAGAACGATGCCCGCGCGCGGCCCAAAGAAGAAGTCCAGATGAACACAGATTCGGGATCGATTGGTGCTGCGCCGGTCATGACCTCGCGTGATATTGTGGCGGGGCTGGGCGCAGCCCCCCGCGATCTGCTGGCAGCTTGTCTGGCGTTATTCGACGACAGCACCTTGCAACGTCGTATCGGCTTCCCGATGGGCCGCCTGTCGCCGAGCAAGATCAACATCGTTGCCGACCCAACGGATGCAGAAGCGGCCGCGTCCATCAGAAGCACGACTCAAGCATGGCTGACTTCGCCGCTCTCGGACGACGCCTTGCGCGTGCTGTTGTGGATGTACCTGCGTGAGGCCTTCGCCCTGCTGCCCGTGACGTTCACTTCCTGTCGTTCTGCGGCAACGGCTGCGGACGACATGGTAGCGCGCGCTCTGCATTCCCTGCAGCCCAGCCGGGTAACGAAGTACGCGCAGGAGTGGGGACTGAAGAGCGCCAAGGAGGTGCCGGCCACGCTGGATGCCTTGGCCCGCAAGACGATGGAAGAACTGATGGCACCGTTTTTCAACGCTAACGATGCCAAATCAGTGCAGGCGCGCGAACGCCTGCTTTCCGAGGTCCGAGCCCGCGTTGGCCTGTTGCCGCCAGAAGACCGGGAACGGCTGATGCATGCAGTGGAGGCGGATGGCGTAAACGACGCCGCGCTGAGAAAAATCCTGCTCACCGGCGGCGGCTTGGGTGCCCTTGGCGCCAGTGTCAGCCTGGCCGGCTTCTCCGCTTACATCCTCGCTGCCCAGGCATCGGCCTTCATTCCGCTGGTAAGCGGGCCGGCGCTGGTTTCGGTGGTGGCTGTACTGTCCAACCCGATCACGATCATCGCGGCCACCGCCAGCGTGGGCTGGTGGGCCACGCGGTCGGCCAACCAGAAAGTGCGTGGCGCTGTCGGTGTGCGGGTCCTCTCGCTGCTCGCGCTCAATGGGTTGGAGGCGGGCGCCGCCGGTATCCGCGCGATGCTGGCTGCGTTTCCCAGTCTCGAAAAACTCGGCCAGACGGGTGGCCTGGCGCCGGCTGTGCTGGGCGGGTACCGGACGGACTGGAACAGGATCGCCGCAGCAGGACGGAAGGCGACCGTGATCGACGATTCAGTCGTCAACGTCATGGAGCGGCCGACAGGGGTGGGCAGCGGTTCTGATCGGCTACGCGAGCTGATCGGCGAGCAGCGCGACACCGTCTTGCTGGCAGGCCTGACGCTGGGCGACATCGCCTACAACGCGTACAGCCTTGACCCCCTTGTGCTGGAGGCGGCGGACTTTTCCCGTATCGACGTACTGGACGACCCGGTGGCGTTCGCGGCGTTCGCACACCGCATCGAGTCCATGGACGCATCCGCCCATCTGGGGGCGGTCAGCAATCTGAAGGGCTACGTCGCGGAGCGGGTAGTTGCAGCCCGGCTCATCGAGCAGGGGCACGTGGTCGAGTTCCCGGCGGCGTCGAACGAGGCGGGATGGGATGTCGCGGTGGATGGCGTCAGGTTCCAGGTCAAGGACGTGGGCTCTCTGGCCGGTCTGCAGCAACACTTCGACAGTGGCTATGACTACCCGGTGATTGCCAACGCCGAAGTTGCCGACGAACTGGCCGCGCGTTCGGCCGATGACCTGCCCGAATGGGCGGACCAGATCCATTTCGTGGAGGGGTACAGCAACGAGGTCGTCGAACACGTCACCCGGTCTTCATTCGAGGCCGGTGGCGACATGCTGCACCCGGACGTGCCGCTGTTCACGCTGGTGCTGAGCGGCATCCGCAACCTCGAGCGAGTCAATCGAGATGAGATCACGGGAACGCAAGCTTTTCAGGAGGTGCTGCTCGACGGGGGTGCCCGGGCAGGACTGGCGGTTGCCGGCAATTATGTGGGCGTCGGCGTCGGTTTGCTGCTGTTCGGGCCTGCTGGTGCGCTGGTGCTGGGCGCGGTTATGCCCATTCTCAGCCAGCGGCAGTCCGGCCGGTTGAAGGGCAAGCTCGACGAGTTGCTTCAGGACGAGACGTATCGCAAGTGGGCCCAGGAGGCAGAACAGGCGACCGCTGCATTGGCCGGGTGTGCTGATGATGCGATCCGTGCAAAAGCCGAACTGCTGCGGGATCGGCAGCCGGCCGATTCCCAGGCTGTGGTGGCCCGCTATCTTCAGTGGCGGCTCGAGGACGAGCTGACCTTTCTTCGCGAAGCGCGACTCCGGTTGAAGGCAATGTGTGACGACGAGACAGCTGCGGTGGAAGTTTCCGCGACCCGCCTCATGAGCTGGCTGACCACCAGCACGCTACACCCCTCGCTCTACCAGGCTGAACTCTCTGCTATGTCGGAAGTGTTTGCGCACCGCCCATCCACTGCTGACCGGGTGACGGAGGTTTCGCACAAGGCTGCCGAGCGGACTGCATTGGCGGCCGGGAAGGCTGGCAAGGTGGTGGGTGACTGGTGGCGTGGCCTAGGCAATAACAACAAGCGAAAAGACTGACATGGCAAATGACTACACCTCCCTTGTATCCAAGGTCTGGAACTTCGCGCACGTGCTGCGCGACCAGGGTATCGGGTACGGCGACTACGTCGAACAGATCACCTTCCTGCTGTTCCTGAAGATGGACGAAGAGCGCACCGAGCTCCTCGGCGAGCCGTCGGCCATCCCTGCAAAGTGGCGCTGGGCCAAGCTCGCACCGCTGGCTGGTGATGAGCTGGAACTGCAGTACCGCCACACGCTGGAAGCGTTGGCAAAGGAGAAGGGCCTGATCGGCACCATCTTCCGCAAAGCCCAGAACAAGCTCACCGACCCGGCCAAGCTCAAGCGCGTGGTGTCGCTGATCAACGGAGAGACCTGGATCGGCATCGGCGTGGACGTGAAGGGCGCGATCTACGAAGGTCTGCTGGAGAAGAACGCAGCCGAGGTGAAATCAGGTGCCGGGCAGTACTTCACGCCGCGCCCTCTGATCGACGTGATGGTGGAAGTCATTGACCCGCAGGTCGGTGAGAACGTGCACGACCCGGCCTGTGGCACCGGCGGATTCCTGCTGTCCGCATACGAACACATGAAGCCCAACGCGCAGGACCGCGCGCAGCAGCGAAAGCTGCGCGAGAAGTCCATCAGCGGTACGGACATCGTCGACGAGGTGGTTCGGCTTTGCGCAATGAACATGTACCTGCATGGCATCGGCAACGGCGAGTCGCCGATCCGTGCTGGCGACGCGCTGGCATTCGATTCAGGCGACCGCTATGACGTGATCCTGACCAACCCGCCCTTCGGCAAGAAGTCCAGTTACAAGGTGATTGGCGAGGACGGCGAAGTGGATACCGAGCGCGAGGACTACGAGCGCGAGGACTTCAAATTCACCACTTCCAACAAGCAGCTCAACTTTCTGCAGCACATCATGACCATCATGCAGGGTGATGGCCGCGCCGCCGTGGTGCTGCCGGACAATGTGCTGTTCGAGGCCGGCAGCGCCGGCGAGGGCATCCGTCGCCGCCTGCTGGAACAGTTCGACTTCCACACCCTGGTGCGTCTGCCCACCGGCATCTTCTATAAGCCCGGCGTCAAAGCCAACGTGTTGTTCTTTGACAAGCACCCTCCACGCGCAGACCGTAAGCCGAACACCAAGGCGCTGTGGATCTACGACTTCCGGACAAACCTGCACTTCACCCTGAAGAAGAATCCGCTCAAACTATCCGATCTGGGCGATTTTAGGGATTGCTACAAGGCAGGCAACCGAAGCAAGCGCAAGGAAACCGAACGCTTTCGCAAGTTTGATGTCGCCGACCTACTCAAACGGGACAAGCTCAACCTCGACATCTTTTGGCTCAAGGACGACAGCCTAGACGACATCGATAGCCTGCCTCCGCCCGACGTGATCGCAATGGATATCGTCGAGAGCCTGCAGGCCGCGCTGGAGGGGTTTCAGTCCGTTGCAGATGAGCTGGCGAAACCAATCGCTAGAGAGGGGGCGTGACAATGGAAGCGGCACCGGTCAACATTATTCAGTACTTCGATGGTTCAAAACAGGGACTTATCCCGTTATTCCAGAGGCCCTACTCATGGGAGCCACGTGACTGGAACACCCTCTGGGACGATCTTATGGCCCAATACGCCCCGGACGATCGAGCTTCGCACTTCATGGGAGCTATCGTGACAGTGCCAGTGAAATCGGTGCCCGTTGGCGTCGGGAAGCACCTAGTGATCGACGGTCAGCAGCGGCTGACAACCCTGTCGTTGTTGTTGGCGGCCATTCGGGACAAGGCGGCCTCTGAGAACGATGCGCCCACGGAAGGGATCATCGGTGATTTTCTGACCAACCGACACTATCAGGCTCCGGACGACCTGAAGCTGGTGCCCACGCAAGTTGATCGGGCAGCCTATAACGCGGTGGTCTCTCGCAAGGATCTCGCAGCGCACGAGGAAACGCGCGTTGTTCAAGCGTATCGCCATTTTCTCGGCAAGATGGACGGTATGGATGACGAAGGGAATCCGCTCTCCACGAGGGAGATCCTAGCGACGATCCAGCAGGCCCTGCAGGTCGTGATGATCAATCTGGGCGAGTCTGACGATCCGTACCTGATCTTCGAGAGTCTCAACCACAAGGGTAAGCCGTTGAATCAGGCTGATCTGGTTCGCAACTATGTGTTGATGCGTTTCCAGCATTCCACAGCGGCCGGCGGTGAACAGGAAGTCGCCTATGAAGATCTATGGCGCCCTATGGAGGCGCTGTTGGACGCATCGATGCCGGAGTTCCTACGGCACTACGGTATGCGGGGCGGGCGCAACGTGCGAAAGGGCGATATTTACACCGCTTGTAAGGCGGAGTTCGAGAAGCTCAAGGATGTCGACGGCGTACGTTGGCGGCTCCAGGAGATGAAGCGCTCAGCAGAGGACTACGCGACCTTCATTGACCCTGACGACGAGTCGAGTGAGTCGCTTCGTCGAGGGCTCCGGGCGATCCTCGAGCTGGACTCGACCGTGTTTTATCCCCTGCTGATCCGGCTATATCAGAACCGCCGAGATGGCGTGATCAATGATGACGACTTGGCAAAGGCGCTGGCGACGCTTGAGTCATTCTATGTTCGGCGTTCTGTTTGTGGTGTACCCACAAACGCGCTGAACAAGATGACGCTTGAGCTATGTACTAACCTACCGGAGGCGCAGCCGCATGTCTGGCTGAGGGAGCGGTTACAGGGCGGCTCTGGCAGCAGGCGATGGCCGGGGGATGACGAGTTCCGCGAAGCGTTGCTAACCCAACGCTTGTACCCTCGCCGAAAGCTCGCGCGTTTCGTGCTAGACGCATTGGAACGTGCGCATAAGCACAAGGAGCCGGTGGATGTTTCCAGTTCAACCATGGAACACGTAATGCCCCAAGCGTTGACCGATCCTTGGAAGAATGACTTGGGTCCTGACTATGTCTCGATCCACGAACGCTGGCTCGACACCCTCGGAAATCTGACGTTGACGGGCTACAACTCTGAGCTCGGCAATCTTCCCTTCTCCACCAAGAAGGAGAAGCTGCGAAACACTCATCTGGAGTTGAGTCGAGACATTCTTGAAGCAGAAGTGTGGACACAAGAAGAGATTTCTGCGCGCGGACGTCGTCTAGGGGAGATGGCAGTGGCCTGCTGGCCACAGTGATCGTACGCTACTAGAAAGTTTGCTGCGCCAGGATCGCGTGTCGCGCGACAACTAGCGAGATGGCCGCGTTCTGGCGCGGCCCTTTCCGCGGCGTCGTGGTGATACGGCATCGAACTCTTGAAGTCGCCTTCCGCTTCCAGTGAGGCAACTTCGCGGCCGAACACGTAGACCGGACGGGCTCACGCACCACCACCGCGCTCAGAGCGGCGAGGCGCGTCCCGCGAGCGAAACGCCCGGATTGTGCCGAACTGGAGTTCCACGCCTAGTACAACCTGCAGGGGCAAGAGTTTGCGGGAGCCGAGTTCGGCCCGCTTGCCGCGCTCGAGTCGTGACAGAGACTCCGGAGGAATGCCGGCGAGGGCAGCGACCGTTTGTACCGCAACGAGCGGATCGGGCGTGAGATCTCGGGCGTTCGGCCGGAGTGCTCGGCTGACGGCAGTTGCTTGATGTTGCCATACGGGCAACAATCATTGCCGAATGAGCAACAACACCGCCCTGATGAATCTCCTCTTCGGCCAGGCCCGCCAGGCGGTGCTGGCCGTGCTGCTGCTGCAGCCGGAGGCGAGCTTCCATCTGCGCGAACTGGCGCGGCTGACCGGCAGCCATGCCGGCACCCTCGGACGGGAGCTGGACAAGCTGGTTGCCGCCGGACTGGTGCTGCGCCGCGAGCAGGGCAACCAGGTGCGCTACCAGGCCGATCGGGCGTCCGCGCTCTACGGCGAGCTGGCAGCAATGTTCCGCAAGACCCATGGTGCCGTACCTGTGCTGCGAGAGGCGCTCGCGCCCCTGGCGCCTGCCCTCAAGGCAGCCTGGATCTTCGGCTCGGTGGCCCGGGGTGCGGAGGTGGCGGGGAGCGATGTCGACCTGTTCGTGATCGGGGAAGCGGGGTTCGCGGACGTGGTCCGGGCCATCCACCCGGCGCAGGCGGAGCTGGGTCGGGAGATCAATCCCGTGGTGTATTCGGCCACGGAGTTCAGGCGGAAGCTGGCAGCGGGCGATGCATTCGCCAGGCAGCTGTTGGACGGACCGAAGCTGATGGTGATCGGAGACAAGGATGACATTGGAGAACCTGCTGGCGATCCGCCGGCTGCAGCCGCACACGGCTGATCCTGCGGCGATCCGGAAGCTGCTGGAGGCGGCTCGCCGCAACTTGGCCGATGCGCGGGTGGACCGCATCAGCCCCGACAACCGTTTCGATGCGGCATACAAATGCGTGATGCAGTGCGCGATGCTCGGGCTGTGGGTACGGGGCTACCGCACCTCCACCAGCCAGCCGGGCCACCACCAGACGGCGATCCAGTGCCTGGGACATACGATGGGCGTGGCCAGGGATGACATCATCGTGCTCGACGCCTTGCGCCGGCAGCGCAATGTGACCGACTACGAGGGCGATCCGGTGTCGGAGGCCACGCTGGCAGAAGCCCTGGTGCAAGCGGCGAAGCTTCTGGCGCATACCGAAACCTGGCTGCGCGCGAACCGTCCCGACGCGATTGGGGATAGATGAATGAGCACGATCACCATCCGCCTGCCCGAGGAACTGAAGGCCCGCCTCGCCCGCGCGACGAAGGCGGCCGGCACCACTTCACAAGCCTTCATTCTGGAAGCGATCGCCGAGAAGATCACGCTGGCCGAGCAGCGCGCCGATTTCCATGCGGTTGCAGAGCAACGCTATGCGCAGTTCCTGGAGACCGGGGAGGCCATCCCGTGGGAGGAGGTACGCACCTTGCTGAAGCAACGCATCGCAGGGATGCGCGTTGAGCGGCTAGCGGCCAGGAAACTGACCAGGTAGGGTGGAGCCCGTCCGGCTGGCGCGCGTTTCGCTATGGATGTGAGCTGAATACTTCCGTTATTCGGCTCATGTGCACTTCACCGCCCTTGGTCAGTGCCTCTCGGCCGGTGTCCTGACCTGCTGCCCTCACCCCTGCCCCTCTCCCGCAAGCGGGAGAGGGGTGGGGCGGGCTCGGTTCGGTTCGGTCGTCCACCAGTGTGGGGGGCTTGTTATGAGGGCACGCCAGCAACGTGATACCGGTTGCGCCCCGCATTCTTCGCCACGTACAGCGCCGTATCAGCCTGGGCCAGCAGGGTGGCCGGATCGATGGGCTGCGCGGTGCAGGCGATGCCGATGCTGGTGCTCACGGTGAGCTGCACGTCGCCGGCCTCGACCGGGCGCGCCATCGCGTCCAAGATCTTGCGCGCGACCGTTTCGGCGCTGGCGGGTGCGGCGTCTTCCAGCAGGATCACGAACTCGTCGCCGCCCAGCCGGGCGACCAGGTCGGTGTCGCGCACGCTGTCGCACAGGCGTTTGCCGAAGACCTGCAGCACGATGTCGCCGGTGGCGTGGCCATGGCCGTCGTTGATGCCCTTGAAGTGGTCGATGTCCAGGCACAGCAGGGCGATCGGGTTGCCGTGGCGCTGCAGGCGCCTGCACGCGAGCGAGAGGCGCTCGTCGAACTGGCGGCGGTTGGCCAGGTCGGTCAGGGCGTCCACGCGCGACTGGCGTTCCAGCTCGCGCCGGCTTTCTTCCAGCGCCTGTTCGGTGGCCACGCGGCGGTCGATGTTGCGCGCGGTGATCATCAGGTCGATGCGGCCGCTGCCGTCGTCGGCGGGGATGGCGCGCGACACCGCTTCCACCCACACGTACTGACCGTCCTTGTGGCGTAGCCGGTAGATGTCGGTGCGCGGCTGGCCGGTGGCCAGCGCGTCGGCCATCGCCTCGCGCTGGCGCTCGCGGTCGTCGGGGTGGACGATGGCCCAGTGCGGGCCCTGCATCTGGTCGGGTTGCCAGCCCAGCATCTCGGTGACCGAGGGCGAGACGTAGGTGCGTTCGCCATCGGCGCGCACGCGGGTGATGGCGTCGTGCGAATGATCGGCCAGCATGCGGTAGCGCCGTTCGCTGTCGCGCAGGCGGGCGGCGAGGCGGTCGCGTTCGGCCATCGCCAGGCACACGGGGATGGTCAGCAGGCAGCCGCCGGCGATGTACAGCTGGATCACGGCGATGCGGCCGTCATCGTCCAGGCCCTGCTGCCACAGCGGGCCGTGGCCCAGGGTGGTGGCGATGGCGGCCACCAGCGCCAGTGCGATCACACCCAGCGCCGCGCCCACGAACCGGTGGCGCACCGCCATCAGCAACAGCGGCGGATAGGCCAGGAACAGCACGGCGTGGGAATTGAGGAACACGCCAGTCGCCACCGCCACCAGCAGCGCAAGCGTGGCCACCAGGTCCCACCGCCGGTGGGGCGCGACGAACACGCGCAGCCGTTCGCGCAGCGCCACCAGGGTCATCGTCGCCACCACCACCATGCCCACCACGTGCGCGGCGAACCAGCTGCCCAACGCGGGCAGGAACGGTTGCGCGTTGAGGGTGTGGGCCACGCCCGCGGCCAGCGCGCCGGCCGCCGCCGCGGCCAGCAGCGTGGACGCGGTGGCGATGCCGCCCAGGCGCATCCAGTTGCGCGGGTCGCGGGTGTCCGGCACCAGGCGCCGCACCGCGCCGGCCACGATCAGCGCTTCCAGCAGGTTGCTGGCGGCGATGGCGACGGCATACAGGGCTTCATCGCCGGCCAGCATGCGCGCGGGCAGTTCCGCCACGAACGCGACCAGCACGTAGGCCGGCCAGGTGGCGGTGCGCCGCGACAGCAGCCAGCCGGTGAGGATGCCGTTGCCCACCCAGATCGCCGCCAGTTCGCCCGGCCCGCGCGCCAGCGTGAGCGAAAGCCAGGCGGTGCTGGCGATCAGCACCGCCAGGATGCTGCGGTCGGCCCAGTAGGTGCGTGGCAGGGTCGGGCGCTGGCGCATGCCGTCCTCGTGAATAGGGGCGCCTGCACTGTAGGCAGCGGCGGGCCGCTTGTCATTCGCGCGGGGCGCCCGGGCCGGGCGTGGCGTGCTTTTCGTGACGCAACCGGTACTTCTTGCGCGCTCTATTCCCGTTCCGCGTGCTCGGGGGAAAGGTGAAGCCCACGGAGCTGGGGCACGGGCTTTGCATGGTTTGCCGGTGACAGGTGCCTGCCGACCGGCGCGCCCGCAAGGTCGGGCCCCGGGAAGGTCCGTTCTGGAGTTACGACATGCCACACAGCCAACAACGCGCCAGTACCGTCGTCGCCGGCCCCTGGTCGTCGCCCCGGCCCGCCGCGCCATCACGCACCCCGGAGCGCCGCAAGCGCGCACCGGCAGTAGGCGCGGTTGCGCTGCGCACCGGCCTCACGCCGCCGCAGCAGGTCACGTTGGAGGCGATGGAGATCTTTCGCTGGCGGCTGGCCTTCGTGCGCCGGCCGCTGTTCCAGGCGCCGATCCCGGTGCTGCTGGACCAGGACGAGACGCGCCACGTGGTGATCCGCGAGGACGGCACCCTCGACGAAGAGCCGACGCTGAAGCTGCGTACCTGACGAATACCCGACACTCAAGCTGCGCCTGACGGCCGCCGCCGGGCACGGGCGCAGCCAGCGATCCGCACGCTTGACATGCGCAAGCGCGGGGAGCAAATTCGAGTCACGGAGCCTAGAAACTCCTCAAACAGCGGTACCCACCTCCGAAAACCCGGTGGGTTTTTTGTGCCCGCACGTTCCGGGGCACGACCGACGCGATGCCTGCGTCGGGAGGGCGGTGAATACAACACCCGCAAGGGGAATAAGCCCGCCGTCTGTTTGCGGTTTCTAGCCTCCCGACTTCCCGTCGGCCGCGTTGCGGCGGGCGGCCACTTCATGGAAGGAGGAGGCGACGATGTCGAACCAAGAATCGAACGATGCGCAGGTGCCCGGCTATTTCCTGCCGGAGGACGCCCAGTTCCGGCTGGTGCGGCTGGGCGATCACATCAGGCTGTTGGCACGGCTGGCGCAGCCGCGCGTGGCGGACGAAACGCGGGAAACCGCACCCGAGGTGCACATGGGCGAACTGGCGTTCTGCCTGGAGCTACTGGCCGAGCAGACCGACCGGGTGCTGGCCGAGGTGACCTGGCCCGCGCGGCGCGAGCCGGCGGCGCGGGCGTACGCGGGCAATGCCCTGCACACCGCGGCGGCGGAGACGCGCGAGGGCGATGCCGTGCCTGCGGAGGCGGCTGCGCGCGAGGGCGATGCCGTGTCCGCGGCGCCGGCGCCTTACGGTCCCGCCGCGGAACGTTTCGCCTACGGCGTGACCGTGGAGCAGATCGACGCGCTCGAGCGCCTGGTCCAGGCCATCGCCGCCCACGGCGACGTGCTGGCGGCCGGCCGCGCCGCCGACCTGGCCGACCCCACCGTGCCGTTCCTGGGCGAGGCGATCCACGATGCGGCCACCACCGTGCGCGCGCTTCTGGACGACGTGGAGGCGCAGCGGCTGGGGAACGGCCTTGAGCCGCGAGTGGGCGTTGGCGAAGCGCGCGCCGCGTACGGCGCCGTTGCCGGGCGCCAGGCGACGGGCGCCAGGCCCGACCCGACGTGCCCACTGCCCGCAGTGTGGCGGCCGGAACGCACCGGCCGACCGCGCAGCTTGCGCCTACACTGATCCTGTCGCGCCCCCGGGGGCGCACGACCGGAGGTCGCGCTTATTGCGTGAAACCGGGTGTGCTTGGCGGTGAGCCGTTACCTGTAGGAGCATGCCATGCACGCGAAGGCCCGCGCGGTCGGCAATGCTAGGAATCACCGCCGCTCCCGGCGGAGACGACCGCGGCTTTCGCGGCCATGGGCCGCTCCTACGGGGGACTGCCGTTCCCGCTGTCGATCGCGGGCCAGCACAGCTGTGACCCGGGCACGACGAAGGGCTGGCCGAGCTCGACCAGGCGCCTCCGCAGGCAGGACGGCAGGTGTTCGGCCACCAGGCAAACACCGGCCACGGGCCGTTGGCAGAACATCATCAATGACACTAAAGGGATCTTTTTAGTGTCATTTATTCACGAGACCAGACCGCCTGCTTGCAAGCAACTCGGGTCCGCGCAAATGCGCTGCAAGGCCGAAGCTCAGCGGCCGCGGAAGTGCGACGCCTGCAGGAAGCGCAACGCGGCCACCACCTGGTCCACTCGCTGACTGGAAAGCGACCCGATGCGCTCCCCCAGGCGATCCTTGGCGATGCTCGACACTTGCGATGCGATCACCACGCTTTGCCGATCCAGGCCGCCCTCCCCCGCTTCCAGCACAACCACGCCAGGCTCGGACGCCCGCTTGAGGTTGGAGCTGAGCGAACAGACCACGACCGTCGCGATCCTGGAATGGTTGAAGACGTCGCTCTGCACCACGACCTGCGGATGCGGCGATCCGGACAGGGCACCGATCGATTCGTCCGCCGCCACCCAAAAGATGTCCCCGTAGTTGATCAACGCCGTGTTCCCTGCTGTTGCGAGCCGTTTCTCACCGCGCGTGTGGGCGGCGGGCTGGCCGCCGCGATGGCCGGTCAACTCGCGTCCGGATCGTCGAGCTGGGTGTCGACCAGGTAGCGGTCGTGCTCGGCGAGCATGGCCTGGATGCGCCTGGATGCCAGCGCTGCGTGCGCGCCGGCCTGTTCCACGATGGGGTCCGCCTCGGCGATGAAGGCCATCCAGAACGCGCCCGGGTCCGGGTGCTGCTCGATCATGCTGGGCAACCTGTTCTGCAGGTCGTCGAGACGCGCTTCTAGCTCGGAGAGGGTGGGCATGTCACTCCCCCAGTAGGGGTTAGCTTGAATGGATCACGCCGATGGAGAAGCACGGCAACGATTGCGCTGAAAAAGCTCCGAACGAACCTGATCCCACGGTACGGCTGAGGACGGGTCCTGTTCGTGAGCACCCAAACGCGCCCGAACCTCCTGCAGCTGAGCGGGTGTCAGGGTCGCGGCTTCGGGGTTTTCAGCCACGATACTGCCCCAGATGTCCTCGGCAAGCTGGATCCGCTCGGCCTCGTAATGCGCTGCCGCAAGCAGGACAGGCCACGGATGCTGGAGTGAACTCTCCGGGGTAGGGGTGTACGGAAAGCAGAGCGCGGTACGAAAACGCGGATTCTCTGCAGTGGGGGCAAGACGGTCGCATAGAACGCCCTAACGCGATGCTTTTTGCGGAGCCGCGAAGCGCGTTCGGCTGGAATGCATGCTAGATGTCGAGCTCACGAAGTCGCTCCTCAATGCGACCGCGGTCCAGATAGCTCGAGACCAAGGGCCATTGAGCCGCGTAGATCGACTTGTACGCTCCGTGGGCAATGAAGAACCCGACGCCAATGCAGAAGACCGCGAGCAGCGCATCCGTCCAATGGGCATCCGGACCGAAGCGAAAAAAGGACCATCAGCACGCAGAACGATAGTGTCCAGAGGATGAGACTGACCAAGAAGCTCGCCCCACCACTGCTTGCGCGGGGGATGGTCTCGCTGGTCCAGCAAACGCCGAAGTAGCTTTCTTTCGAACTTTGCGCTCATGCCGACAGCTCCATAGGCTCCAACCCTGGAGATGAGCCGACCAATCGTGAGCCATGCGCCTAGATGCCATCGAGTATGGCGGTGCGCCGTTGCCCATACTCGGATTCCGTGATCAACCCCCTGGCTCGCAACGAAGCGAGCTCCTGGAGGCGTGATTCCGCAGACGAGGGTGACCCGGCCGGGCCGACCGGCGGTGCTGCAGCTCCTGCAGCGGACACCGGCCTTCTTGAAGCGCGAACGACCAGCCAGACGATCAGACCAATGATTGCAGCCGGAACGCCAAGAATGAAAAGCAGGACGATCCAGTGCCAAACGTCGAAGCTGCCCATAGCCTCCCCCGTTGCTGTGAGTCCTGATCAGGCGCCCGACGCCTGAACCAGGCGGACCGCGCGGCGGGCCTGTCCCGAATGATATGTCAGATGCTCCGCCATTTCGCCGGCAGGGAGCCCTCCGTTCCGGAAGGCAGCCCCAGGAGCTCCGGATCCCACGACGCCGGGTTGGACGGAGCCTCGCTAGGCGCGCGCGCCGGCCGCAGCGAACGCCATCATCAGTGCGGCGGTGCAGAGAGCATGTGCGACCAACATGGACGCCCCGCGCCGTCCCTGAATCAAGCCGAAGCGCGGAGCGGTTTCGGTTTGCACGACTTGCCGTCCCTACAGCGACTTGTCACGGTTACGTTCCTCGAGATTGATTGATGGCAATCCGACCTCCTGGCGGCGCAGAACAGCGCGCCGGATGATCTCGGGGCCGGAAGGCCCTTCGTAGGTGCCATTGCAGCTGCTCGGCCCCACGTCCCACAAATGGTAGATGCGGTGATTCCAGTAGGCGTCCCAAGCCCCGCGCGAGTAGCCCTGGGTCAGCGCGCCTTGAGGCGGCTCTTGCCTCGACTCGCGGGCAATTGCACCCTCCATGTGAGGGTCCAGCTCCACAAGCAGGTACCGGCACATGTCGTCGTTGCCACTCCGGAATACGTTCGCGATGCTGCAACTTGTCAACAAGGCTAGAGCGACGACGAGGAAAGCTTTCATATAGGGCCATTAGCGCGTTTTTCGGTGTAGCGGGACTGTCAATCACCAAGACAACGAGCTGACCCGAAAAGTCTCTTATCTTGAATGATTTTTCAGACGCCATTTGCGAGTCTTGGAAGCAAGAAGAAGCCGATCAAGACCATGCCGAACATAAGCAGCACCGTATAGAAGTTGATGTTGGCCAACACCCCGATCCAGTAGAGCCTGGTGTCTCGATCTTCGACTTTCCGAAATGCTAGAAAAGCGAGCACAACAGAAGCGGCCAGAACAGAAAAGCAGATGAGCCAGGCGCGGGGCATGACAAGGAGCGCAAGACTACTGAAGGCGGGAATGCGCGGACCATGAGACGCGACGAAATCCGCGGAGTACGCGGTTAGCGGCAATGTGATGTATGCAGGCGCGATCAACAGGCCCAGGCAGCTTGCGAGGTAGAGAAGCAAGCCGAGGGCTACCCTGATCTTTGGCATCGCACCTAGCGCCTGCGCCGGACCGGGCTCGTCAGGGCCCGGTGCCGCGAGTCGCGAATCCCGATGGGGCATAGATCCTCACCTTGCTGGTCAGCCACCTTCTACGGCTGCTCGGAGACTACGCGGTCGATCCACTCGATGTAATGGCTCACGCGGGCGTTGCAGGCGGCATGACCGTAGCGCCCGGGCCGGGACGTCCTGCCCTTCCCCACGATCTTGACGACCTGGCCATGCTCGTCGCTGGCGCCGTAGAGCGCGACAGGAGCGACATCCGTCACGCGATCGGTCAACTCGATCAGCGCGATGTCGTCGGAGGAGGCGAGAAAGGTCACGATCAGCACGGCCTCTCCGCTGGCCATGGCTTGGTCGATCAGCGATTGCGGCAGCGCCTTGTATCCCGGATGGATGACGACGCGTTCGACCCTCCTGGGGATGCCGTTGATCACGACCTGCTTGAGTTCGAAATGCAGCGGGATGGTGTGGGCGGCGGTCACGGCCCACCGGGGTGCGATCAACGTGCCGTGGCCGTCGCCAGGCATGTCCACGAGCGCGGGAAACTCGGCGGCGGGAATCCGATACTCCGCATCGTCGACGTCGTCGCGAATGACGATGGCGTGGGCGGCCGAGGACGCTCCCAGAAGGAGTAATAGCAAGAGTCGAGTCATGCGTGATTCCATTGGGAGCCAGCGGGTGAGGTCGGGCCGGCCGCGAAGCGGAACGGATTGAGCGGCCGCACCGTGGCACGGCGTCTGCCCGGATTAACGGCAATTCCTCACGCCCGCATCCCCAGCCAGATGACCGATTCAGTGGCGGCGGAGACCATGGGGACGAGGACCTTGGGCCAGAATCTACCAGCTTGGACCTGGCTTGCGGAGCGGTCGTGGTGTTGCTGTTCTTCCGCGACGATCGAGGAGATGGCGGAAGCGGCTGCCGAGTCGCTGTCACGCAAAGCGACAAGCTGCTGCTGGAGATGCCGGAGTACGACGCTCTCTACTGCGGCGGTCGTGGCCGCGATGGCGCTGGGTCCGAGCAGGCCGGTGGTGGCGCCGAGCACGAAACCGCCGAGACCGCAAAGCCAATAGCTACGGCAGCGCCGCTGCCTCCGGCGCTGCAGCTCGGCGCGGAAGATGTCCCGATGCCGGCGTTCGTGCGACCGGAACTCGGTGAGCTCGCCGATCATTCCTCGTGCAGTGAGGCGAGCCATGAGAATCTGGCCTGTATAGATACAGATGGCGCCATGCTCGCCGGCGTGGTTAATCTTGATGATGCGATTGCCGAGATCACTGGCCAAATGAGCTTCTCCGCGGCTTGCCAGGAAGCAGCCTCAAGCGTCGTATTCCGCAACGGGTCCGACCTTCACCGGCGGCTCCCGGAGCGCGAGCTTCCGCGCGATCGCGGGCACTTCCGGATCGGCGAGGAAGCCTTCGTAATCCTCCTGTGCCCAGTCGAAGAACGCCCACACCCGCTGAGGGTCGTCGGGGTCGCGGATGAGGTGGGCACCCTTGCAGCCGTGCTCGCGCCGCTTCGCGACGCCCTCGTTCGAGAAGGTCCGCAGGAACTGGTCGAAGTCCGTGACGTTGGCGATGGTGACGATCATGGTGCCTCCCGATGGCGGGCGCTGGCTGGGCCCCTCAGGTGCGAGCGTAGGCCGGTGCCATCCGGGGTGTCGAGCAGTGCCAGGCGGTTCGCGCTTAGGTGGGATGCGCGGCGACGAACCTGCGGCCACAGCCTTATGCGCGCCCGGCGGCACAGACCGCGACGTTCGGCACCCTGACGCTGCCATCGGCCGTGGTGTACTGCCGGAGCCGGTCGCCGAGTCTCTGTCGGTATTCCGCCAGCTCCGTCGACGTTCTGCCGAGGAGCAGCGCGGAAAACTGCGGCGAGACGTCCATCAGGTATTGCGTGCAGTCGTCGGCGGACCGAAATTCCAATGTCAGCGCGACTTCCTCGACGCGTACATCCGTGAACCCGGCAAGCACCAGCTGCTGCGCCAGGGCGGCTTCTGCCGAGCCGGAAGCAGGTACGGCGGGCTCCGACGGCGGCGGCAGGTCGAACGTCTCGATGGCGGCAGCCATCGCAAGGCCCACCATGGGGCGGCCCCTCGGCCCCGCCTGCCACACCGACGTGGCGAACGATCCCCCGGGAACCAGAAGGCGCCGGATCGCGGCCGCGGTGGTCGGCGGATCGGGCAGGTAGCTGATGCCCCAGCGGCAGAGAGCGGCGTCGAAGCTGTCGTCCGGAAACTCCAGTTCCCGTGCATCCATTTCCAGGAAATCCACGTTCGCCAAGCCCAGCCCGGCGGCCCGCTCCCGGGCGATAGCGAGCATCCGGGGCGAGCAGTCGGTCGCCAGCACCCGCCCCCGGGGGCCGACACGGGCTGCCGCCAGCAATGCGGGCTCGCCGATGCCGGTGGCGATGTCCAGCACACGTTGGCCGGGCGCGACCGCCGCCAACTCGAGCATCCGCGCACTCACTGCCTGCGCGCCCTGCTCGATGGTCGGCCACCACTGCTTCCAGCCGGCGGCGACGCCGTCCCAGTGCTGGCGCTGGTCGTCGGTACGGCGCGCTGGATCACTCGATCGAGTGCTCATGGAGTCGATCTCTTCGCCAACCTTGGATTCGTTAGACGCCGTTGCCGGGATTCTCACCCATCGATAACCCCTTCGCCCTTTCCATGGTCTCAAATCCAGGCTGGGATGGGCGTATGAAAATGAAGCGACTTCGCCTGTCGGGCGGCACCGAGCTGGCGTACGCCACGGTGGGCGATGCCTCCAGGCCCGCCCTGCTGCTGCTCCACGGGACCCCGAACTCGGCGCGAATGTTCCGGTCAGTCGTGCCAGCGCTGGCGCAGGCCGCCTATGTGATCGCGCCGGATCTGCCCGGGCACGGCCAGTCCGACGTGCTTCCGTCGGTCTCGTTCTCCGCCATGGGCCAGGCGATCGCCGAGCTGCTGGAGCGGCTCGGGGTCGGGCCGCGCTTCATCTACCTGCACGATTGGGGCGCGCCGGTGGGCCTGCACATCGCGATGCAGGCGCCGGAGCAGGTGCTGGGGCTCATCGTCCAGAACGCCAACGCGCACCGGTCGGGATGGGGACCGGGGTGGGCTTCGCAGTTGGAGTACTGGTCGCAGCCGAACGCGGAGAACACGGCGGCGGTCACCGCGCACCTGACCCTCGAAGGCACCCGCGACACCTACGTTTCCGGCGTCCCGCCGGAGGTGGCCGAGCGGATCCCTGCCGAACGCTGGGAAGAGGACTGGCGGGTGATGAACCTGCCGGGCCACCTGGACACCCAGCGCGCGCTGATCGACGACTACGCGAACTACGCCGCACGCTTCGACGACGTCGCCAGGTACCTCGAGCGCTGGCAGCCGCCCGCCTTGATGGTGTGGGGAAGGCACGACATCTATTTCGATCTGGCCGAGGTGCTGTCGTGGATGCGCGCGCTGCCGAGAATGGAGGCGCACATCCTCGACGCCGGCCACCTGCTGCTCGAGACGCATGCGGCCACGGCCGTGCCGCTGATGCTCGACTTCATCCACCGCGCGGCGAGCGAACGGAAGACTGGTGACGCACCCAGGGCCTGACCACCGTGCCGCGAACGCTGCCGTGCAGCGGTGAGCTGGCGGACCGGAGAAGCTGGTCGTTCGGGGCCGAAAACCGCAGCGGGTGGCCGCGACTAGGCGCTGCTCCAGTCCTGTTGCAAACAACACTTGTCATTGGCACTTGGATATGACAAGCTAGCTTTGCGTTTAGGGAAGTTTGCGGTGCACCTGCCGAGCGCTTCCTGATTCGCCCGTTCGGGCCGCTGCCTCCGCTCACCCCGTCGGGGCGCCGTCGCGCTGTCTGTCCGCAACGCTCGTCCGCGCTCCCTCTTGCCAAGGAACACTCTCATGACCATCCACCCTCCCGGAAAGATCGGCCGGTACACGCTTTGGCTTTCGCCGGTCGTCATCGTGGTCGTCGGCTTCGTTGCCGCGATCCCGTGGCTGAAGCAGCAGGACGATGCGCTCGTCCTGGCGCTAACCGCCGCGGCATCAATCTTCGTGATGGGCTACGCCCTTTTCATTTCTCACCGGCTGCAGCGGCAATTGGATGAAGTGCAGATCGCTAGCGCAGGATTCGCCAGCTCCCGTGGTTGGGTCTGGGGCGCGAACGCCACGGTCGTGCTGCTGCTGCTACCGCCGGTGACCAACTGGCTGATCGACCTGGTGAACACTTTGAGCACCGGGTCGCCGGACACGCCAGATCGCGGCGCCGTGCATCTGGCGCTTTTCCTCGGCCTCATCCTGGTCGTCCTCATGCAGCTGGTTGCCGTCATCGTCGCATCCGCGATCTGGCAGCGCCGCATGGAAGGACCGGGGGAACCGTCATGACGGGCGGGCGGACGTCGACATGAAAAACCGAATCCGCGTGCTGCGTGCCGAGAAGGCGTGGAGCCAGGCAGAACTGGCCGAGCGCGTGCGCGTCTCGCGCAACTCCATCAACGCCATCGAGAACGGCCGGTTCGATCCATCGCTGCCGCTCGCCTTCCGCATCGCCGACGCCTTCGGCCTCAGTGTCGAGGAAGTGTTCGACAAGACGGATGCCTGAGCGAGGATGCTGGAGGCTTCGGAGGACGAACGCCACTCCCGCGATTGCGCGCTAGCCAGCGCTTGCGCGGGGGCGGCAGATGCGACACGACGCGAATGCCGGCATGGGTAGCAAGACAAACCGCGCAGCGGCTGCACTCGACCTGAAGCGGTACCCCGGGGCCGGGTGTAGACGCCTGTGATGGTAAAAGTCGACATGGTCGCGTACCGCAATGCACGTGTTGGTCAGAACTTGCCAATATGGACTAGTGACGGCGGGCCGATCTGGAGGCCGCCGTTGATGGCCAGTACCTCGAGCTGAAGGGAGAACGGGCTGTCGCGGGTTTCTGGAGGATCAGTCAGTGCGAAGGCGAACACGGAAGCTTCGCCGTCATGCGTGAACTCCGACGACACGATGGGAAAGTTGGGGAACGCCATGAAGCGGTCCTGCTCGGGTCCGTTCGGGGCTCGGAACAGGAAACCGAGTTCTTCGAGGCTGAAAGGCGAACCCGGCGGGACGCTCACCTCCAGCGTGACCCAAGTCAGACTGCGGCAACTACCAGCCACCATCGCCGATGCGCGAACGAGCTCCCGGACCTTCACGACCGGCGCGGGGACATCCAGCGCGACATAGAAGTCGTGCGCACTTTCGAAAGCCTCCTGGTCCGGGACGAACTTCGCAAGAGGACGCGTCACCGAGCACGCGTTCGCTGGGAACGCCGCGGTAACGAACAAGGCTGCGAGAAGCGCGACCAGGGCTCTCATGTCGTTGCTAGGCGGCATCTCCACTTCCCCCGGGCCCATGGCTCAGGATGGATGCTACTACTGGAAGAGGCGACCTGACGGCGACCAAAGGTCTGGGGTTGCCGGGGATCACCGGCGTGGCGCGAGTCCACCAGGGCAATGCTGTGTTGTCTTGCCTTCGTCAGCAGAATCGCCAGATCGGCATCGATCGAGGCAGGCTCGAAGGCGCGTGCAAGAATGGCGTTGCGCTGCCATTCCCCGAACTGAAATTCCCGTCTGGCAGGATGGCGCCACGGCACGACGTCGGCGTGCACGACAACGCCCTAGAAGAAGCCAAGCGCAACCGGCACCAGGCACGCAAGGCCCAGCAGGAACGTGGCGGTGCGCTGCCAGGTCCGTGCCGCCCGGTCCACCGCGAGAACGTAACCGGAGACGAGGACCAGTGCCAGCAGCCCCGTCAGCGCCGCGACGAGTGTCCACGCGGCCGCCTGCCAGATGAGCGGATTCGCGGGAAAGGTGCAAAGGACAGCACCGGCCGCCGCAGAAATGCCGACAGCGGCCAGGATGAGTGAGCTTGTGGACGGGAATTTGCGCATTGCTGCCATTGGCGCCTGAACCCAGCCGACCTGCGAACCGGGTTCGGACCGGGTGGATGGCGCCGCTGAGCCTGGGCGCCCGTGCTTGCGTCCGGCGTGCGGCCGCACCTAGAGAATGTACCGGCTCAGGTCCGGATCCTCCACCAGCCCGCCTAGTTGCTCATCGACGTAGGCGCGGTCGATGACCACGCTGTCGCTGCGGTCGGGGGCCTCGTAACTCAGAGTGTCGAGCAGGCGTTCGAGCACGGTGTGCAGGCGGCGCGCGCCGATGTTCTCCTGACGCTCGTTCACCTGCGCGGCGATCTCGGCCAGGCGCTCCACGGCCTCGGGCTCGAAGCGCAGCTGCACGCCCTCGGTCTTCATCAGCTCGACGTACTGCAGGGTGAGCGCGGCGCGCGGCTCGGTGAGGATGCGCACGAAGTCGTCCTTGGTCAGCGCCGCCAGCTCCACCCGGATCGGGAAGCGGCCCTGCAGTTCCGGGATCAGGTCGCTGGGCTTGGCGACGTGGAAGGCGCCGGAGGCGATGAACAGGATGTGGTCGGTCTTGATCGAGCCGTACTTGGTGCTGACGGTGCTGCCTTCCACCAGCGGCAGCAGGTCGCGCTGCACGCCCTCGCGGCTGACGTCGCCGCCGCCGATGTTCTCACCACGCTTGGCGACCTTGTCGATCTCGTCGATGAAGACGATGCCGTGCTGTTCGCAGGCTTCGATGGCGGCCTCGCGCACCTCGTCCTCGTTGACCAGCTTGCCGGCCTCCTCCTCGATCAGCTGCGGCCGCGCAGCGCGGATGGTCAGCCTGCGCTTCTGGGTCCGACTGCCGGACAGGTTGGAGAACATCTGCCGCAGCTGCTGTCCCATCTCCTCCATGCCCGGCGGGGTCATGATGTCGACGCCGCTGCTGGCGGATAGTTCGAGCTCGATCTCGCGCTCGTCCAGCTCGCCGCTGCGCAACTGGCGGCGCAGCTTCTGGCGGGTGTCGGACTCCTGCCGCGAGGGCTCGGCGCCGATGTCGACGGTGGCGGTCTGGGCGCTGAAACCGAAGGTCTGCGGCGCGGATTCGCGGCGCGGCAGCAGCGCGTCGAGGATGCGGTCCTCGGCGCGCTCCTCGGCCTGGGTGCGCACCCGCTGCTTGGCCTGGGCGCGGAACATCTTGACCGCGGTGTCGGCCAGGTCGCGGATGATCTGCTCGACGTCCTTGCCCACGTAGCCGACCTCGGTGAAACGGGTCGCTTCCACCTTCACGAACGGCGCATTGGCCAGGGTGGCCAGGCGCCGCGCGATCTCGGTCTTGCCCACGCCGGTGGGGCCGATCATCAGGATGTTCTTGGGCATGACCTCGTTGCGCAGCTCGTCGTCGAGCTGCATCCGCCGCCAACGGTTGCGCAGCGCGATCGCCACCGCGCGCTTGGCCTGCTGCTGGCCGACGATGTGGCGATCGAGCTCCTGCACGATCTCGCGGGGGGTCATGGTTGTGTTCGCTTCGCTCATGGGAATCGGGAGTCGGGAATGGGGAATGGGTAGAAGCGCGAAGGCTGTCGCGGGCGGGACGGAGGGCTCTTTCGATTCCCCATTCCCGACTCCAGATTCACAGCTCTTCGACCACCACGTTGCGGTTGGTGTAGATGCACACGTCGCCGGCGATCTTCAGCGCCTCGATGGCGATGTCCTTCGCGTCCATGTTGGTGTGGGTGTGCAGCGCGCGCGCGGCGGACAGCGCGTAGGGGCCGCCGGAGCCGATCGCGACCAGGCCGTCCTCGGGTTCGATCAGGTCGCCGGTGCCGCTGATGATCAGCGAAGTCTCGCGGTCGGCCACGGCCAGCAGGGCTTCGAGCTTGCCGAAGCGGCGCTCGGTGCGCCAGTCCTTGGCGAACTCCACCGCGGCGCGCAGCAGCTGGCCGTGCTTCTCCAGCTTGGTCTCGAACAGTTCGAACAGGGTGAAGGCGTCGGCGGCGGCGCCGGCGAAGCCGGCCAGGATCTGGCCGTCCTTGCCGAGGCGGCGCACCTTGCGGGCGTTGGCCTTCATCACGGTGTTGCCGAGGGTGACCTGGCCGTCGCCGGCGATGGCGACGCGCTCGCCGCGGCGCACCGAGACGATGGTGGTGGCGTGAAAGACGTCGGGGTGGCGGCTTGGGTCCATGGGCGCTCCGGGGGTCGAATTCCCTGTGTGGGGGCCAAACCGGGCCGGGGCAAGGGTGTCGGCTGGCGCCGGCGCGAAAGCGGCGTGCCGCAGACCGCAAGCCCGTAGGAGCGGCCCATGGCCGCGAAAGCCGCGTGACCATCCGGCCGGGCGAAGGTGATACCAGGGGCGCGGCTTTCCCTGGGTGCAAGCCGCGCCGGCTTTCGCGTGCATGGCACGCTCCTACGGGGGCGAACGTTCGGTTGCGGCGAGGTCCTGTAGGAGCGGCCCATGGCCGCGAAGGCCGCGGGCGCGTCGGCCGATCGATGGTGACATCAGGTGGTGCGGCGTTCGCGGGATTGCCGGCGGCGCCAGCTTTCGCGTGCATGGCACGCTCCTACGGGGGGCCGTCGCCTGGTAACTCAGGAGCCTTCGGGCTTGCGCCTGGCGCGCGGGTGCGCGGCGTCGTAGACCTTGGCCAGGTGCTGGAAATCTAGGTGGGTGTAGATCTGGGTGGTGGCGATGTCGGCGTGGCCGAGCAGTTCCTGCACGCCGCGCAGGTCGCCGGAGGATTCGAGCACGTGGCTGGCGAAGCTGTGCCGCAACAGATGCGGGTGCACGCGCTTGAACAGGCCCTGGCGCTGCGCCAGCAGGCGCAGGCGCAGCTGCACCGCGCGCGGGGTGATGGGCGCGCCGCCGCGGCCGGGAAACACCGGCGCGTCCGCCGCGGCGCCGGTTTCGGCGCGCCATGCCGCCAGCGCGCGGCGCGCATGCGAGCCCACCGGCACGCTGCGCTGCTTGCTGCCCTTACCGAGCACGGTGACCAGGCCGTCGTCGAGCTGCAGGTCGCGCCAGCGCAGCGCGCACAGCTCGGACAGGCGCAGGCCGGAGGAATAGAACAGTTCGAGGATGGCGCGGTCGCGCAGGCCCAGCGGGACGTCGGTGGGCACTTCCACCAGCGCCTTGGCCTCGTCCGGGTCCAGCACCTGCGGCAGCTTGCGCGCGGCCTTGGGGGCGCGGATGCCGGCGCTCGGGTCGGCCTGGATGCGGCCGTGCCGGAGCAGCCAGCGGTAGAAGCTGCGGCAGGCGGACAGGCGCCGCTGCAGGCTCTTGGGCGCCAGCCCGCGGCGGTGTTCGGCGGCGATGAAGGCGCGCACGCCGGGATTGTCGACGCGCACCAGATCGACGATGCCCTGCCCCTGCGCCCAGGCGGCGAGCGCGTGCAGGTCGCGGCGATACGCATCGAGAGTGTGCGGAGACGTGCGCTTCTCGACCTCGAGATGGCGCAGGAACTCGACGACCTCGGGGGCGGTGGCCACCCCGGGGGCCTGGTCCGCGGCAGCCGGGGCCGGCTGCGTTTTCATCGTTCGGCGGGCCGATGGCTCGACCGGCGTTTCGTACCGCTGAACGCCACGACGATCCACGCCGGAACCACGGGGCGGTACGCCGCCCGTCGCCGGCCATCCAGGCGGTGTCGGGCGGCGGCCGGCGCAGGTGCCACGACGTCAGCCATCGAATCGGCGCAGGGCGACCGCGAAGGCCTCGCCCATCATCCGCAGGAACAGGGTGCCCATGCCGGGATAGAAGCGGTTCGGCTCGCGGCTGCCCACCGTCACCAGGCCGACGCCCTCGATCGGCAGCAGCGCGCTGGACTGCACCTCGTCGACGCGCGGGCCGTACAGCAGCGCCTGCTTGTCGGGATGCAGGCGGCCGCACAGGGGCTCGCCGCTCTTCAGGCAGTCGCCGAACGGCTGCAGCAGGCGATCCTCGCGCGGCACCACCTGCAGCCATTCGGCATCGTCCAGGCCCGGCACCGGCGCGAACAGCACGATGCGCACCAGGTCGCCGTTGAAGTCCTCGGCCAGCGACGCGGCCATCGCGCGCACGGTGGCGGCGGCGTTGGCCTGCTTCATCAGCGCCAGGGTGAGCTGGTGGGTGCGCACCGCGAGGCGCTCGTTCTCCTGCGAGACGGCGTAGAGGTCCTGCAGCCGCCGCGACAGTTCGCGGTTCTTATCGCGCAGCACCTCCAGCTGGTAGCTGGCCAGCGAGGCGGCCGGGCCGTCCTCGCGCGGCACCACCAGGCTCAGCGCCAGGTCGGGGAACTGCTGCAGGAACTTCGGGTGGCGCCGCAGCCAGGCGGCGATCTCGTGCGCGCCGATTTTTTCCACGGTGCTGCTCATGCGTTCCATACCCCCTCGAAGACGAATGCGGCCGGTCCGGCCATGGTGACCTGGGCGTCGGCTGCGGGCCAGGCGATGCGCAGGGTGCCGCCGGGCAGCTCGACGGCGACGTCGCGGTCGACGCGGCCGCGCCGCACCAGCACCGCGGCGGCGGCGCAGGCGCCGCTGCCGCAGGCGCGGGTCTCGCCGACGCCGCGCTCGTACACGCGCAGGCGGATGCGGCTCCGGTCGACGACCTGGGCGAAGCCGACGTTCACCGACTCCGGGAACGCGCCGCTTGCCTGCAGGGCCGGGCCGAGCGTGGCGACCGGGGCGGCGTCGACGTCGTCGACCTCGATCACCGCATGCGGGTTGCCCATCGACACCGCGCCGAAGCGCACGGCGGCGCCGTCGACATCGAGGACGTAGTCGTCGGCGGCCTGGCCGAACCCGGCCAACGGCAGCGCCTGCGGGGAAAACTCGGGCACACCCATGGCGATGCGCAGGCGCCCGTCGTCCAGGCGCGAGACGGCGTGGGTGCCGGCGGGGCTGTCGAGCGCGAAGCCGGCGCCGGTGGCGGCGCCGTCGCGCAGCAGCCAGGCGGCCACGCAGCGCGCGCCGTTGCCGCACTGCTGCGAGGCGCTGCCGTCGGCGTTCCAGATGCGGTAGGCGGCGGCCGCCCCGGCGCTGCGCGCGGGCTCGATGGTCAGGATCTGGTCGCAGCCGACCCCGGCGTGGCGGTCGGCCAGGGCACGGCACAGCGCGGGCCCGGGCGGCGGGGTTCCATCGCGCAGGTCGAGCACCACGAAGTCGTTGCCGGCACCGTGCATCTTGGAGAAACGCAGCCCCGCACCGGTCCGCGGCTTGCCGTCGGCCATCGTTTCAGCCGCCGTCACCATCGCCGGCATCGTCGTCTGGATTGCCGTCGTCGTCCGGGACGCTGCCAGCGTCGGCGGCGTCCGCCGGCGCCGACGGCGTGGCCGCGGCACCGGCGCCGGTCCCGGCATCGGTCGGGGCGCCCTCGCCGGCTTCGATACCGGGTGGCGGCAGCGGCAGGGGGCTCGATGGCGGCGCCGCATCGGCGCCATCGGCAGGCGTGGCGGCATCGTCCGCATCGGGATCCTCCCCGGCGCCGTCCTCGTCGGCCGGGCTGGCCGCGTCTTCTCCGGCATCGATTTCGGGCGGCGGCGGACGGAACAGGTCGGCCTTGTTACCGCAGGCGGCGAGCAGCAGCGCAGACAACAGCAGGGCGAGCGAGGTGCGTGCGTTCATGGCCGCAGTCTAGCGCGCGATGGGCGCGAAGACGACGACGGCGCTGGCGGCTCCGGACGCAGCCACAGCCAGGTGCCGACGATGGCCATGCAAGCGATCGGCAGGGCGGTCATCCACCAGCGGTGCGCGGGATTGAGCGGCATGAGCACCGCCAGGAGCACGGCGCAGACAGCCATGGTGGCCAGGGCGAGGCGCTTGCTGCGGCGTTCGACCGCGCCATGGCGGCGCCAGTTGCGGATCATCGGCCCGAAATGCGGGTGCGACAACAGACGGCGCTGCAGCCGCCGCGAGCCGCGGGCCGCCGCCCAGGCGGCGAGCAGGATGAACGGGGTGGTCGGCAGCCCGGGCAGGATCACGCCCAGCACGCCCAACCCCAGGCTGACATAGGCGAGCAGCCACCACGCCCAGCGGAATCGGATGCGCTCGGCCATGCCGGGCATGATATCCGCGACCGCCGCGCGCGGCCGCAACCGACACGCTCATCCCGACATGGCGTGGATCCGTAGCGCGTGCCATGCACGCGAAAAGGCCGGCGCGGCCGGCCATGCCGGGAATCACCGCAAACCCCGGCGGAGACTCCCGCGGCTTTCGCGGCCATGGGCCGCTCCTACGGGACGCCGCGCATCGGCCGTCATCCCCGACACGGCGTGGATCCGTAGGAGCGTGCCATGCACGCGAAGGCCGGCGCGGCTGGCCATGGCGGGGATCGCCGCCGACCCGACCGGAGGTTCCCGCGGCTTTCGCGGCCATGGGCCGCTCCTACGGGGGCGGCGCTCCTGCGGTGCGGGGGCGGCGCTCCTGTGGGGTGCCGCAACCGGCGTCAGTGCGCGCCGAGGCGGTCGACCAGGAACGCGTACATCTCCGACAGCTCGCGATAACGGCGGAACCGCCCGGACTTGCCGCCGTGGCCGGCATCCATGTTGGTGCGGAACACCACGGTGCCCTCGCCGGTGTTGAGGTCGCGCAGGCGGGCGACGTACTTGGCCGGCTCCCAGTACTGCACCTGCGAATCCCACAGGCCGGTGCCGATGAACATCGCCGGGTAGGCCTGGGCGCTGAGGTTGTCGTACGGCGAGTACGAGAGCATGTACGCGTAGTAGTCGGCCTGCTCCGGATTGCCCCACTCGTCGTACTCGTTGGTGGTCAGCGGGATGCTCGGGTCGAGCATGGTGGTGACCACGTCGACGAACGGCACCTGCGACAGGATCGCCGCGTACTTCTCCGGCGCCATGTTCGCCACCGCGCCCATCAGCAGGCCGCCGGCGCTGCCGCCGTAGGCGGCGACGCGGTCGTTCGCCGCGTAACCCTCGCCCACCAGGAAATCGGTGACGTCGATGAAGTCGGTGAAGGTATTGATCTTGTTGAACAGCTTGCCGTCGTCGTACCACTTGCGGCCCATCTCCTGGCCGCCGCGGATGTGGGCGATGGCATAGACCATGCCGCGGTCGAGCAGGCTGACCACGGCCTGGTTGAAGCCCGGATCCATCGAGGCGCCGTAGCTGCCGTAGGCGTACTGCAGCAACGCGGCGCTGCCGTCCTTCTCGTAGCCCTTGCGGTAGACCAGCGACACCGGGATGCGGGTGCCGTCCCGGGCCTCGGCCCAGACCCGCTCGGTGACGTAGCGGGCGGGGTCGTAGCCGGGCACCGGCTGGCGCTTGAGCTCGCGGCGCTCGCCCGTGGCGACGTTGAGCTCGTAGGTGGTGGCGGGCGTGGTCAACGAGGTATAGCCGTAGCGCACCCATTCGGTGTCCGGCTCGGAGTTCATGCTCAGGCCCATCGAGTAGGCGGGCTCGTCGGCGCGCACGTATTCCTCGCTGCCGTCCGGCTTGATCAGCCGCACCCGCTCCAGGGCGTTGGAGCGCTCCTCGACCGCGGTGAAGCCGTCGAACAGCTCGAAGCCCTCGATGAACACCTCGTCGCTGTGCGCCAGCCACTCCTGCCACTGCTCGCGCGAGCGCGCGTCGCTCGGCGCGGTCATCAGCTTGAAGTTGGGCGCGTCCTGGTTGGTGCGCACCACCCAGCGGCCGCCGTGGTGGTCGGCGTCGTACTCGACGTCGCGCTGGCGCGGCGCGAACACCGCGAACTCGCGCGGGTCGGCGGCGGAGGCGCAGCGCATCTCCGAGGACACGGTGCTCTGCACCTGGATGCAGATGAAGGCGTCGTCGCGGGTGCGGCCGATGCCCATGTAGAAGCTGTCGTCGGCCTCCTCGTAGACCAGCACGTCGTCGGCCACGGGGGTGCCCAGGACGTGCTTCTTGATGCGCTTGGTCAGCAGGGTCTCGGGGTCGTTCTCGACGTAGAACAGGGTGCGGTTGTCGTCGGCCCAGACCAGGTTGGCGGACACGCCGGGGATCGCGTCTTCCAGCACGCGGCCGGTCTCGAGATCCTTGAAGCGCACGGTGTACTGGCGGCGGCCGCTGGTATCGTCGGCATAGGCCAGCATGCGGTTGTCCTGGCTGACCTGCCAGTCGCCGACGCTGTAGTAGTCCTTGCCTTCGGCCAGGTCGTTGACCTCGAGCAGGACCTCTTCGCCGGCGGTGTCGCCGGCATCGTTGGCGCGCTGGATCGACGCGGCATCCACGCCTTCTCCATCGCGGCGACGGGCGTGGATCGGGTAGTCCCTGCCGGTCTCGTAGCGGGTGTAGTACCACCAGCCGCGCTCGCGGTACGGCACCGAGCTGTCGTCCTGCTTGACGCGGCCGACGATCTCCTCGTACAGCGCCTCGCGCAGCGGCTCCAGGGGCTTCATCACCGCGTCGACGTAGGCGTTCTCGGCCTCGAGGTAGGCGATCACATCCTTGTCCTGGCGGGCGTCGTCGCGCAGCCAGTAGTACTCGTCCTCGCGCACCGCGCCGTGCGGGGCCTCGACCTGGTGCTGGCGCTTGTCGGCGTCGGGGGGCGCGGGCGTTTCGGTGGCGATCGCTTGTTGGGTCATCAGCAGCAAGGAGAGAAGGAAGGGAGTGGGCTTCATGGATGGGGTCCGGGAGTACGGAACGCAATGGAGGGGCCGCCGGCGTGCGCCGGCGAGGTCAGCGCAGCGTCAATCGCCCAACTGCTGCCACAGGAAGGTGAAGTACAGCGCGTCCATGTGCGCGGCCTGCCGGTTGTTGGCGGACCCGCCGTGGCCGCCTTCGATGTTCTCGTAGTAGCGCACGTCCTTCCCGGCCTCGGACATCCTGGCCATCATCTTGCGGGCGTGGCCGGGATGGACGCGGTCGTCGCGGGTGGAGGTGAGCAGGAGGATCGGGGGATAGTCGACCTGCGGATCGAACAGATGGTACGGCGAGAAGGTGCGGATGTATTCCCACTCCTCGGGCAGGTCCGGGTTGCCGTACTCGGCCATCCACGAGGCGCCGGCCAGCAGCTTGTGATAGCGCTGCATGTCCAGCAGCGGCACCTGGATCACCACCGCGCCGAACAGGTCCGGGTACCGGGTGAGCATGTTTCCGGTCAGCAGGCCGCCGTTGCTGCCGCCGCGGATGCCCAGGCGCCGCGGCGAGGTGACGCCGCGCGCGATCAGGTCCTGCGCCACCGCGGCGAAGTCCTCGTAGGCCTTGTGGCGGTTGGCCTTCAGCGCGGCCTGGTGCCAGCGCGGGCCGTACTCGCCGCCGCCGCGGATGTTGGCCACCGCGTAGGTGCCGCCCCGCTCCAGCCAGCCCTTGCCGGTGCCGCCGGAGTAGCCGGGGGTCAGCGAGATCTCGAAACCGCCGTAGCCGTACAGCAGGGTCGGGTTGTCGCCGTCGTGTTCGAGATCCTTCGGCCGCACCAGGAAGTACGGCACCCGGGTGCCGTCCTCGGAGACGGCGAAATGCTGCTCGATGGCGTGGGTGGAGGCATCGAAGAAGACCGGCATGGTCTTCAGCCGCTCCGGCCGCCCGCCGATCTCGACCAGCGACAGGGTGCTGGGGGTGAGGTAGTCGGTGACGGTCAGCCACACCGCGTCGGATTCGACGTCGTCCACGGCCGAGACCGCGACGGTGCCGAATTCGGGGGCGCCGGTGAACTCGCCGCGGGTCCAGCCGTCGGCGCCGGGGGTCAGCACCGAGAGACGGTTCTTGACGTCCTCCAGCACGTTGAGCACGGCGCGGTTGCGGGTCCAGGTGACGCCGGCCAGCGAGGTGGTCTCGGTCGGTTCGAACAGCACCTCGAAGTCGCGGCCGCCGGCCATGAAGTCGTCCAGGCGCGCGACCAGCAGCGAACCGGCCGGATACTCGCGCCCGCCGACCGTCCACGGCTCGCGCAGCTCGAGGGTGAGCCATTCGCGGTGGATGTTCTTGCTGGCGGAGTTGGGCGCGTCGATCTTCGCCAGCGCGCCGTCGCCGCCGCGCAGGTACAGCTCGTCGTTGTAGAAGGCGATGGTGCGGCTGACCAGGTCGCGCTCGAAGCCCGGGGTGTGGTCGCGGACCGCGGCGATGTACATGTCGCCGGGCTCGCCCTCGTACACCAGCTCCGCCTGCTCCATCGGCGTGCCGCGGCGCCACTGCTTGACGATGCGCGGATAGCCGGAGCTGGTCAGGCTGCCGTCGCCGAAGTCGGTGTAGACGTAGACGTTGTCGCGATCGATCCACTGCAGGCCGCCCTTGGCCTCGGGACGGAAGAAGCCGTCCTCGACCCAATCCTTCGCGGCCATGTCGAACTCGCGGGTGACGTCGGCATCGGCGCCGCCGCGCGAGAGCGCGATCAGGCAGCGCTCGTAGTCCGGACGCAGGCAGTCGGCGCCGTGCCAGACCCAGTTCTCGCCCTCTGCGGCGTTGAGCGCGTCGAGGTCGAGCAGCACTTCCCACTGCGGGCGCGGCTTGCGGTACTCCTCCAGGGTGGTGCGGCGCCAGATGCCGCGCTCATGGTCCTTGTCGCGCCAGAAGTTGTAGTAGTACTCGCCCATCTTCTCGACGACGGGGATGCGCTCGTCGGAGTCGTAGATCGCCAGCAGCTCCGCCTCGAGCGTCTTGAAGCCGGGGGTGTCGGCGAGTTCGGCTTCGGCCTTCGCGTTCTGCTCGCGTACCCAGTCCAGGGCCTTCTCGCCCTCGACGTCCTCCAGCCATTGGTATGGGTCGGCCATCTCGGCCTCCTGGGTCTGGGCGGCGGCATGGCCGGCGGCCAGGCCGAAGGCGAAACCCGCGGCAAGGCAGAAAGACGGCAGTTTCGGCATCGAGGGCTCCGCAAACGGTTTCGGCTGAAACCGCGAACGCTAGCACAGCCGCCGGCGCCCGCCGCTATGCCGATGGTCGTGTCCCACGTTTGCCCCCTGTGGGCGTGCGCCTCAGGCCGCGCGGGGCAGCCGCGGGCGCGCCATGGCCGGGCGCTTGCGCGCCTGCGGGGCCGAAGGCCGCAGCCGCCGCAGGCCCGGCGACGAGGAGGAAGCCGGGCTGCGGCGGCGCGACAGGGTCGCCAGGTGACGGATGGCCAGCGCCGCCAGGCTGGCCAGGGGCATGCCCAGCAGCCACAGGGGCGCGGCGCCCAGGGCGAAGGCGCCGGTCCGCAGCGGCGGCAGCGACAGCAGCGCGACCGCGCCGAGGAACAGTGCGCCGCCGAGCAGGGTCGCCAGCACGGCGGAGGTGGGCGGGAATCGGGGCATCGTTGCGGTCTGCATGGCGCGCTCCTGGAGTCGATGGCGCAGGCTGCCGGTTGCCGGTCGCACGGGCTGCGATCCGGGCGCGGCGGCGGTGCGGGCGTCGCGACTGCCGTCGCTCCCACAGTCCCCAGCGTCGTCCCGATGGCCGGGGCGGCTCAGTACCCGGCGGCGTCGAGCGCGCGGATGGCCTCGTGGCGGCCGATGGCGATCAGTTCCTTCGCCCGCCAGAACTCGTAGAACTGGCAGGCGTCGCGCGGGATCCGGATCACCAGTTCGGGCGGATCCAGTGCCAGCTGCACCCGCGAGATCTGCGCCTGCATGGTGTCGAGCGAACGCGACATGATCTCGACCAGGCCCATGTCGCGCACGTCGCGGCGACGCCGCCAGCCCCAGCCGGCGGCCGCCGGCGGATCCGCTTCGCCGGCACCGGCGAACGCGCCCGCCTCGCCCGGCCCCGGCTCGGCCCCGTCGTCGGCCCCGGTTCGGTCGGGCGCGGCCGCCCCGTTGGCGGCCGGCTCGCCCGGCGGCCGCCGCGGCCAGCCGTGCATGTCCACCGCGACCAGGCGGTGGGCATCGGACAGCCGCGTGGCGGCGATCGGCAGCGGCGCCAGCAGGCCGCCGTCGACCAGCTCGCGGCCGTGCACCTGGTGCGGCAGGAACAGTCCGGGGATCGCGAACGAGGCCCGCAGCGCGTCCCACAGCGGCCCGGTCTGCAGCCATACCTCGCGCTGCCGCTGCAGGTCCACCGCCACTGCGGTGAAGCGGATGGGCAGTTCCTCGATCAGCGGATCGCCCACCACCTCGCGCATGGCCTCGACCAGGCGCCGGCCGCGCAGCATGCCCGAGCGCCCGAGTACCGGGTCGAGCAGGCGCAGGAAGTCGCGTCGCGACATCCGCTGCAGGCGCGCGTCGAACTCGCGCAGCCTGCCGGCGGCGTGGATGCCGCCGACCAGGGCGCCGCTGGAGGCGCCGGAGATCGCCACGATCTCGAACCCGCGCTCCTCCAGCACCTCGATCACGCCGATCTGCGCCAGCCCGCGCGCGCCGCCGGCACCGAGCGCCAGCGCGACCTTCTCGCGGCGGGGCACGACCGGCGCAGCGGCCGCCATCAGCGCTCGTAGTTGGACAGCGCCAGCGCCAGCAGCGCGCGTGCCTGCTCGCGTAGCGACGCCGGCTCGACGATGGTGGCGTCGGCGCCGTAGTGCAGCACGTCCATCAGCAGTTCGCGAGGCGAACTGTAGGGCAGCTTGAGTTCGTAGCTGCCGTCGGGCAGGTGCCTGCCCTGCTGCTGCGAATGCCAGTGCTCGTCGGCCACCCAGCGCGCGGCGCGGGCGTTGAACAGGATCGTCGCCCAGCCCTTGGGCTCACCGGAGAAGATCCCGTAGCTGCCGGCCAGGTGCCGGTCCAGCTCGGACTCGTCGATGTCTCGTGCGGCGGTGTCGAGCACCCGCGCGGCGGTGATGCGGTCGACCGAGAAGCTGCGCAGGCCGTCGCGGTCGTGGTCCCAGGCGTCCAGGTACCAGTTGCCGCGGTAGTGGGTGACCCGCTGCGGCGAGACCGTGCGCCGGGTGCGCTCGTCGGTGGAGCGCGCGCGGTACTCGAAGCTGAGCTGCTTGCGCTCCAGCACCGCCGAGCAGACGAAGCGGAACGCCTGCTCGTCCATGCGCCGCGAGTGGTGCGGGATCACCCGCACCCGCTCGACCGGCCAGGTCTTACCGGCCGAATGCTCGTCGAGCAGCTTCTCGATGCGCTGTTGCAGCGGCGCCAGCGCGTTAGACAGCACCCCGCCGCCGCTACGCGACAGCAGCTGCTGGGCGGCGAGCAGCGCGTGCAGCTCGTCGGAGTTCAACCACAGCCCGGGCAGCTCGAAACGGTTGCCTTCCTCGGCGTCGTAGCGGAACCCGGCCTCGCCGTCGCCGACGATCGGCGCCATCAGCGCGTCGCGCAGGAAGGCCAGGTCGCGGTACACGGTGGCGCGCGAGCAGCCGAGCTCGTCCTGCAGCCGCGCCACCGTCACCGGATAGCGCGCGTGCTTGAGGGTGCGGTGCAGGGACAGAATGCGTTCGTAGCGGTCCATGGCGCGATTATGGGGGCAAGACGGGCCGCGGGGCAGCGTCCGGTCGCGTCTCGGGGCCCGACGCGGCGCGACTGCGGACTGCTGGAGCGGATAACCGCGGTTTAACCGGAGCCTGTGCAGACTCCCCGCGCCTCCAGGGACGACCCATGCGCAAGGACCCCGCGAACGACCGCTCCCTCTCCGCGATCCTGGTAGTCGGCGTGCATCTCGCGCTGGGCTGGTGGCTGCTCACCCAGGCACCGCCGGAGCCGCGCCGCGCCGCGGAGACGGCGCTGCGCATCCACTGGATCGTGCCGCCGCCGGCGCCCGCGCCGGAGCCGGAGCCGCCGCCGACACCCGCCGACACGGCGCGGATCGCGCCGCCGTCGCGCACGATGACGGTCGTCGAACCGCCTCCCGCCCAGCGGCCCGATGCGGACGACGCGGCGATGCCGTCTGCGCACGCGCTGCTCGAGCAGGGGCGCCGCTGGGCGGGATCGCAGGCCGGCGATCACGATTTCCGCCGCGATCCGCTGCGGCCGGCAGCACCGCAGGCGCGGGCGCCGGAGCGCTTCCGCATGACGCCCCCGCCGTCGCCCGCGCAGGTGCTCGAGAGCATCGGCCAAATGGTGAACGGGCCCGGCTACGAGGCCGATCCCTGCCCACGGGTTCGCCGCAACCTCGCCGGCCTGGCGCCCGGTGGCGACAGCGAACTGCTGCAGGAGGAAATTCGCAGGCTGCGGCGGCTGTGCCAGTGAGCTGGCCTCCGCGCGCCTCGGAATCCGTATGCCGGGTATCCAGACGAAAAGGGACCTTCCACATGTCAGCACGCGCATCCGCCATGACCATCGCCCTGTCCGCGCTGCTCCTCGCCGCCTGCGGCGCGCAGCCGACCGAGGCCGGCGCGACCGCTGCCGGCGATGCCGCGCCGGCGCCCGCACCGACCTTCGCCGACAAGATGGCCGGCATGGTCACCGCGGCCAGCCCGCTGTCCGACCCGCGCGGCGAGGTGATGGCCGCGCTGGAGCGGATGCTCGCGGCGGATAGCTACGTCGCGGAGATCGAGACGGGCGCCGGCACGATGACCTTGGAGCACGTCGCTCCCGACCGCTTCCGCATGACCTTGCCCGACGGCATCACCCAGACCATCGTCGGCGACCGGATGTACATGCGGATGCAGGGCCAGACCATGGAGCTTCCGCTGCAGGAGGGCATGCTCGAGGAGATGCGCGACCGCGGGCGGATCGCTGCCCGCCAGGAGCGCGCCAGCTTCGAATCGCTGGGGGCCGACAGCGTGGCCGGCGCGCCGGCGCGCAAGTACCGCATGACCCACGAGGATCCGGCCGACCCGCCGGCCACCCTGTGGATCGGCGACGACGGCTATCCGTTGCAGATGCAGGTCGCCGGCGACGACGCGCAGGGCCCCACCACGATCCGCTATTCGCGCTTCGACGACCCGGCGATCCGTATCGAGCGCCCGAACTGATCCGCCGCGCCCCGGCGGCCGCCTGGATCGCCGCGGCGGCACCGGGCGCGAGCGCGCGCCGCTCGCCGGGCCCCGGGCGCACGGGCACAATAGGCGCATGCCCGCGTCCGCGCCCAACGAGCCGGCCCTCGATCTCTCTCCCTCGCCGGGCGACGACGTCAGGACCACCACCTGCTACATGTGCGCCTGCCGCTGTGGCATCAAGGTGTGGCTGCGCAACGGCAAGATCCGCTACCTGCAGGGCAACCCGACCCATCCGGTCAACCGCGGGGTGATCTGCGCCAAGGGCGCGGCCGGGATCATGCAGCACTACTCGCCCGCGCGGCTGACCAAGCCGCTGCTGCGGGTCGGCGAGCGCGGCAGCGGCGAGTTCCGCGAGATCGAGTGGGACGAGGCGCTGGGCATCGCCACCGGCTGGCTGAAGCCCGTCCGCGAGCGCAATCCCGACGAACTGGCGTTCTTCACCGGCCGCGACCAGTCGCAGGCGCTGACCGGCTGGTGGGCGCAGCAGTTCGGCACCGTCAACTACGCCGCGCACGGCGGGTTCTGCTCGGTCAACATGGCGGCCGGCGGGCTGTACACCCTGGGCGGCAGCTTCTGGGAGTTCGGCGAGCCGGACTGGGAGCACACCCGGTACCTGATGCTCTGGGGCGTGGCGGAGGACCACGACTCCAACCCCCTCAAGCTGGGCCTGGGCCGACTGAAGGAACGCGGCGCGAAGATCGTCGCGGTCAACCCGGTGCGCACCGGCTACGGCGCGATCGCCGACGAGTGGATCGGCATCCGCCCGGGCACCGACGGGCTGTTCGCGTTCGCGCTGATCCACGAGCTGCTGCGGATGGACCGCATCGACCTCGACTACCTGGTGCGCTACGCCGACGCGCACTGGCTGGTGATGCGCGACCCGGGCGGCGCCGGCGACGGCCTGTTCGCGCGCGACGCCGAGGGGCGTCCGCTGTGCTGGGACCGCGATGCCGGGGCACCGGCGCCGGCCGACGCCACCGGCATCTCGCCGGTGGTGGCCGGCGAGTACACCCTGCCCGACGGCCGCAGCGCGGTCCCGGTGTTCCAGCTGGTCGCCGAGCGCTACCTCGATCCGCAGTATTCGCCCGAAGCGGTCGCCGAACGCTGCGGCATCCCCGCGGCGACGATCGGCCGCATCGCCCGCGAGCTCGCCGTGGCCGCGTTCGAGAATCCGGTGCGGCTGCCGATCGCCTGGACCGATGCCTGGGGCCGCGGCCACGACGAGATGGTGGGCCGGCCGGTGGCGATGCACGCGATGCGCGGCATCAGCGCGCACAGCAACGGGTTCCACACCTGCCGCGCCCTGCACCTGCTGCAGCTGCTGCTCGGCGCGGTCGACACGCCGGGCTCGTTCCGGTTCCAGCCGCCCTACCCCAAGCCGGTGCCGCCGCCCAACCGCCCCGGCAGCCGCCGGCGCGAGGACGGCAGCCTGGACGCCCCGCCGCTGGGCTTCGTGCATGGACCCGAGGACCTGCTGGTCGACGCCGAGGGCCGGCCGCGGCGCATCGATCATGCGTTCTCGTGGAGCTACCCGTTGGCCGCGCACGGCATGCTGCACACGGTGATTCGCAATGCCCATGCGGGCGACCCGTACCGGATCGACACGCTGATGATGTTCATGGCCAACATGAGCTGGAACTCGGCGATGAACACCCGCGAGACGATGCAGTGGCTGACCGACCGCGACGCCGACGGCGAGTACCGCATCCCGCGCATCATCTATTCCGACGCCTACGCCAGCGAGATGGTCGCCTACGCCGACCTGGTGCTGCCGGATACGACCTACCTGGAGCGCTTCGACGCGATCTCGCTGCTGGACCGGCCGATCTCCGACGCCGACGGCGCCGCCGATGCGATCCGTCATCCGGTGTTCGATCCGGCCACCCAGCCCGCCGCCGACGGCCGCGCGCGCGACGTGCGCGGGTTCCAGTCGGTGCTGCTCGAGCTGGGCGCGCGGCTGGGCCTGCCGGGGATGGTCGACGCGGCAGGCGCGCCGGCGTACCGCGATTACGCCGACTACATCGTCCGCCACGAGCGCGCGCCCGGCGTGGGGCTGCTGGCCGGCTGGCGCGGCGCCGAGGGCGATGCCCACGGCAAGGGCGCGCCCAATCCGCTGCAGCTGCAGCGCTACATCGAGCACGGCGGCTATTGGCGCGAGGAGATCCCGGAACACGCGCGCTACTTCAAGATGGCCAACCGCGGCTACCTGCAGTGGGCGCGCGGCATGGGTTTCGTCGGCGCCGCGGACGCGATCGCCCTGCAGCTGTACGCCGAGCCGCTGCAGCGCTTCCGCCTGGCCGCGCAGGGCCATGGCGACCGCCTGCCGCCGGCGGCCCACCGCGGGCGGGTGGAAACCTACTTCGATCCGCTGCCGCTGTGGTACGAACCCTTCGAGTCCGCCCAGACCGCGGCCGCGCAGCCGGACGAGCGCAGCGGCAACACTGGAGGCGACCCCGGCACGGGCGACCCTGCCGCACTCCCGCCCGGGGGAGACTCCCCCCACCCGTACCCGCTGCACGCGATCACCCAGCGGCCGATGTTCATGTACCACGCCTGGGGATCGCAGAATGCCTGGCTGCGGCAGATCGCGTCGCGCAACTGGCTGTACCTGCACCCCGAGACCGGCGCGCGCCACGGGGTCGGCGACGGCGACTGGGTCGAGCTGGAGTCGCACCACGGCCGGATCACGGTGCAGGCGCGCCTGGCCGCCAACGTGCAGCCGGACACGGTGTGGACCTGGAACGCGATCGGCAAGCGCCGCGGCGCCTGGGGACTGTCCGGCGAGGCGCCGGAAGCGACCCGGGGCTTCCTGCTCAACCACCTGATCTCCGACCTCACCCCGCGTGCGGACTATGCCAACGCCGACCCGGTCACCGGCCAGGCGGCCTGGTTCGACCTGCGCGTGCGCCTGCGCCCCGCCGCGGACGCCGACGACCGCAGCCGCCCGCAGTTCGCACCGCTGCCGGTCGCCGCCGCAACCGACGCCCCCCTGCGCTATGGTGGCGGGCTGCGGCAGCCGCCGGACGGGGATCGCGCACCATGATGTTCGACGCCTGGCTGACCTTCGCCGTCATCGCCGGCGCGGTGTACCTGTTCGTCACCGAGAAGCTGCCGATCGAGGTGGTGGCGCTGCTGGTGCTGGCCAGCCTGCTGGCGCTGCGGCTGGTGTCGACCGAGGAGGCGCTGTCGGGGTTCAGCAGCCCGGCCACCATTACCGTGGCGGCGATGTTCGTGCTCAGCGCCGGGCTGCAGCGCGGCGGCTCGCTGTACCGGTTGGGCGAGCTACTGGCGCAGATCCGCCGCGGCTGGCTGCTGGCGCTGGCGATGATGCTGCTGACCGCGCTGGTGTCGGGCTTCATCAACAACACCGCGGCGGTGGCGGTCTTCCTGCCGCTGGTGATCGCCGCCACCGTGGCCAACCGCCAGCCGCCGTCGAAATACCTGATCGCGCTGTCCTACGCCGGGCAGTTCGGCGGCGTGTGCACGCTGATCGGCACTTCCACCAACCTGCTGGTGGACTCGCTGGCGCGGCAGTCCGGCGAGGCCGGCTTCACCCTGTTCGAGTTCGCGCCGATGGGGGTGATCTTCGTCGCCGTCGGCGTGGCCTACATGATGGTGGCGCGACGCTTCCTGCTGCCGGACCTGGGCATCCCGGAGCAGTCCGACACCGGCCATGCCGGCCGCTACGTGGTCGAGCTGCTGGTCGGGGAGAAGTCGCCCGCCATCGGCAGGCGCGGCAGCGAGCTGCTGCCCGACGACGCCGGCGACGTGGTGATGCTGGAGATCTTCCGCGCCAAGCAGCCGGTGTCTTCGCCGCGCGGCGAGCAGGTGCAGGCCGGCGACCGCCTGCTGATGCGCGGCGAGTGGCGCGATATCGAGCAGGCGCGCAAGAAGCTCAGGCTCGACTACGACCACGTCGCGCGCGACCTGGACGGCGACGTCGCCGCCGAGCGCCTGCACGCCGAGGCGATGGTCGCGCCGGGCTCGCACCTGATCGGCCACACCCTGGCCGAAGTGCGTTTCGGCCACACCTACCGCGTGCGCGTGCAGGGCCTGCACCGCCACCGCCTGGCGATCCGCCAGCCGCTGGACCGGGTGCCGCTGGCGGTGGGCGATGTGCTGCTGCTCGACGCCCCGGAGAAATCGCTCGCCGCGATGCGCTCCGACCCCGGCCTGCTGGTGCTGGGCGAGCGCGTGCAGGAACGCACCAAGCTCGGGCGCGCGCTGCTGGCGATCGGGGTGATGACCGGCGTGGTGACGGTGGCGGCGCTGGGCTGGCTGCCGATCGTCGCCGCGGCGATCTTCGGCTGCATCGCCCTGGTGATGCTGAACGTGCTCAAGACCGAGGACGCCTACCGCGCGATCGACTGGCGCGTGATCATGCTGCTGGCGGGCGTGCTGCCGATGGGAATCGCGCTGCAGAACTCCGGCGCGGCGGCCTGGATCGCCGGTATCGCGGTGGACCTGGTGGGCGGCTACGGCCCGGTGGTGGCGCTGTTGACCATCTACCTGCTGACCACGATCCTCACCGAGGTGATGAGCAACAACGCCTCGGCGGCACTGGTGGTGCCGATCGCCATCGCCACCGCCGAGACCCTGGGGCTGGACAGCAAGCCGTTCCTGGTCGCTGTTGCGTTCGCCGCCTCCACCAGCTTCCTCACCCCGATCGGCTACCAGACCAACACCATGGTCTATACCGCCGGCGGCTACCGCTTCACCGACTTCGTGAAGGTGGGCCTGCCGCTGAACGCGATCTTCCTGGTCATGGCCGGCCTGCTGATCCCGCGCTATTTCCCGTTCTCCTGATGACCGCACTGCCGCCGCCGTCGCCGAAGAAGCTGGGCCTGGTGATCGACCTGGACACCTGCGTCGGCTGCCACGCCTGCGCCACCAGCTGTAAGGAGTGGAACGCCGGCGGCATCGCCGGCCCGCTGGTCGACGAGCAACCCTACGGCAAGGAGCCGCTGGGAGTGTGGCTGAACCGCGTGCACAGCTACGAAGTGGCGGCGGACGACGCCGACGGGAGCGCCGCCGAAGCCGCCTCGGCCGCCCAACCCGCGCTCACCCTGCACTTCCCGCGCAGCTGCCTGCACTGCGAGACCCCGGCATGCGTGACGGTGTGCCCCACCGGCGCGAGCTACAAGCGCGCCGCCGACGGCATCGTGCTGGTCGACGAGGACAAGTGCATCGGCTGCAAGCTGTGCAGCTGGGCCTGCCCGTACGGCGCGCGCGAGTACTCCGAGGTCGACGGGGTGATGAAGAAATGCACCCTGTGCGTGGACCGGATCTACAACGAGCACCTCGACGAGAGCGAGCGGGTGCCGGCCTGCGTGCAGGCCTGCCCGACGCGGGCGCGCCATTTCGGCGACCTCGGCGATCCCGACTCCGACGTCTCGAAGCTGGTGGCGGAACGCCAGGGCGTGGCGCTGATGCCGGAACTGGGCTATCGCCCGGTCAACCGCTACCTGCCACCGCGCCCGCGCCGCGCCGGCGAAGACGCCGAGGCCGCCGGCACGCCCGCACGCGCCGACACCGCGCCGACGCCGCTGCACTGGTTGAACCGCATCCTCAGGCGTTGAGCCGGCGCGCCGCCCGGTCACCGGGTCTCCATCCAGGCGGCCTTCGCGGCCATCGGCCGCCCCGACAGGGGTCGCGCGCACCTCCGTAGGAGCGTGCCATGCAGGCGAAGGCCGACGCGGCCGGCAACGCCCGAAATCGCCGCGAACCCGGTCGGAGCCTCCCGCGGCTTTCGCGGCCATGGGCCGCTCCTGCGCGTCGCAGCGCTCCGTCGCCACGCGCATCGACGACGGCCCGATCCTGTGGACCAGTGCCGGGCCGCTGGCAGCGCCCGCATGTACGATGTCGCGCGGAATCGTCCGCCGGGGGAACCGACGATGCATCCTGCGCTTTCGGTGATCTTCTTCACCACGCTGTCCGGCGCCGGCTACGGGCTGTTGGCCTGGCTGGGCCTGTCGGTGCTGCTGCTGCACGCACGCGCCGACGTGATGCCGGTGCTGTACCCGCTGCAGCTGTGGGCGCTGCTGCTGGGCCTGGCGCTCAGCACCGCCGGGCTGCTCAGCTCGCTGGCCCATCTCGGCCGTCCGCTGCGGGCATGGCGCGCGCTCTCGCAGTGGCGCACCTCGTGGCTGTCGCGCGAGGGGCTGCTGGCGCTGGCCACCGCGCTGCCGGCGCTGGCGCTGGGCGTGCTGCTGCTGTGGGCGCCCGCCGGGCCGGAGCGCGCCATCGCCCTGGGCGCGTGCGGGCTGCTGCTGACGACGCTGGCGCTGGCCACCGTCGCCTGCACGGCGATGATCTACGCCTCGTTGCCGCCGATCCCGGCCTGGCGCCATCCGCTGGTGGTGCCGGTCTACCTGCTGTTCGCGCTGCTCACCGGCCTGGCGCTGCTGTTCTGGCTGATGGTGCTGCTGCTGCCACCGGCCGGGCCGGGCGCCGCCATGCCCGCCACCCTGACCGCGGTCGGCGCGCTGCTGCTGGCCTGCAAGTGGCTGTATTGGCGCGAGATCGACCGCCAGGGGCTGCCTGCCGCCCGCGGCGACGCGGTGGGCCTGCCGGGGCGGCAGGTGGACGTGTTCGAGCGCCCGCACACCGAGGCCAGTTTCGTCACCCGGGAAATGGCCTTCACGGTGGCGCGGCGGCATGCGCTGCGCCTGCGGCTGCTCGCCGCGGCGCTGCTGCTGGTCGCGCCGGCCGCGGCCTGGCTGCTGGCTGCGACCGCCGCGTTCCCCGCGGCCCCGCTGCTGGGCGCCACTGCCGCGGCGCTGCTGGGCGCGGCTTTCGTCGAGCGCTGGCTGTTCTTCGCCCAGGCCCGCCACGTGGTGACGCTCTATTATTGAGGCCGTCGCGGCCGCCGGTTGGGCATGGCGGGCGGCCGCGGCATAATTATTGGAATCGTTTCCACGAGGACATTGCGATGCTGGCGGCCTGGTGGCTCGCCCTGGCCGGGCTCCCCGTATTCACCCAGCCGGTCCCCCGGATCGAGGCGCCGCACCTGTCGGCGGCCCTGGCCGTGGCCGCGCGGCGGATCTCGCTGCGCGCGCCCTGCTATGCGCTGGTATGCCCGGATGCCGAATGGACCGGTCGCAGGCCGCGGGCACTGCCGCCGCCGACTGCGCCCGGCGCGCGCCAGCATCTCCCGGTGCCGCAGCCGCGCGCCGCGCGCTGGCTGAACCGACGCTTGATCGGACTGTACGCGCCGGCCAGCGCTCGCGACCGCGTCCTGGCCTATGCCCGGAACTGGCGCGTCGATACCAGCTACCGGCTGGACGCGATCCGCGAGCGCGACACCCAGCTGCGGATCGAGGTCGGCACCGGCTACCGCATCCAGCCCTATGTCGACAACGGCACCGCAGTGCCGGGCCCGGTGGCGCGCGGCGGGCTGACCGTGTCGCGGCAGTTCGGTCACCATGCGCGCCTCAAGCAGCGCCTGCTGGTCGAGACCGGCCGCGAGAACGCCTACCTGCGCCAGTCGATCGGCCTGGACTGGCAGCTGCGCCCGCACCTGGTGCTGCACTCGAGCATCGAGATGTGGCACGACACCGCCGCCGACGGCGGCGACGGCCTGACCCGCCGCTCGGGCGCGCTGCGCCTGCGCTATGCGTTCTGACCCCGGGCCGTCGCCCGCCGGCCCATCTCCCCGCTTCGTGCATCCACAGGACCCCTGCATGACCGATTCCCGCCGCCTGCCGCTCCTGCTCGCCGCCGCCCTGGCGCTGTCCGCGGCGCCTGCCGCAGCGCGCGCGCAGACCTCTCCGCCGCTGGGCGACGAACCGATCTGGAACCTCACCGGCGAGCTCGGCTTCGCCATGAGTCGCGGCAACCGGCGCTCGGAGAACCTCAACACGCGGCTGCTGTTCTCGCAGGAGGACGTGCGCAGCAAGCACCAGCTCACCCTGTCGGCGCTGCGCGCCAAGGCCGATATCACCAGCGACTTCGATGGCGACGGCGTGGCCGAGACCCGCTACACCACCAGCGCCAACCGCTACCAGGTCGCCGGCACCACCGCGATCAAGGTCAACGAGATGCACAACTGGTTCGGCGCGGCGCGCTACGAGCGCGACGACTTCTCGCTCTACGACTACCAGGGCACGTTCTCGTTCGGCTACGGCCACCATTTCATCCGCAACGAAGACACCCGCCTGCTGACCGAGATCGGCCCCGGCTACCGCCGCGCCCGGCGCATGAGCAGCGGCGAGATCCAGAGCGACTTCATCGTCCGCGGCCTGCTCGAGTTCCGCCACCGCCTGACCGAGAACAGCGAGTTCACCAACTCGCTGCTGGTGGAGTCCGGTCAGGACAACACCTTCGCCCAGAACGATCTCGGCGTGTCGGTGTCGATGAACGAATCGCTGGCGCTGAAGGCGGCGCTGCAGGCGCGCCACAACTCCGACGTCGACCAGGAGGCCGGGGTGAAGAAGACCGACACCCTGACCACGATCAACCTGGTCTACACCTTCAAGTAGCGCCCGCCGCCGCCAGCAGGCGGCCGGCACCGGCGGCCAGCAGCGCCGCCGCGAGCTCGGCACCGAGCCGCTCGCGCTCGGCAGCCGGGGCGCTGGCAGCGGCGCGCACCAGCTCGCCGTCGGCGGCCGAGCCCACCAGCCCCTCCAGGGCGATGGCGTCGCCGCGCAGGCGCGCCAGCGCCGCCACCGGCACGTGGCAGCTGCCGTGCAGGGCGCGGTTCATGGCGCGCTCGGCCTCCACGCACAAGCGGGTAGAAGCGTGGTCCAGCGTCTCCAGCAGCACCCGGATGGCGCCGGCGTCGTCGCGGCACTCGACCGCGATCGCGCCCTGCGCCGGCGCCGGCAGCCAGGCGGGCGCGTCCAGGCGCATGCGGATCCGCGCTTCCAGGCCGAGCCGCTGCAGGCCGGCGCAGGCGAGCACGATGGCGTCGTAGTCGCCGGCGTCGAGCTTGGCGAGGCGGGTGTTGACGTTGCCACGCAGGTCCAGCACCCGCAGGTCCGGCCGCAGCGCGCGCAGCTGCGCGTGGCGGCGCAGCGAGGAGGTGCCGACCCGGGCGCCCTGCGGCAATTCGGCCGGCGCGGCGTGGGCGTTGCTGACGAAGGCGTCGGCATGATCGGCGCGTTCGAGGATCGCCGGCAGCGCGAAACCGGGCTCCAGCTCCATCGGCACGTCCTTGAGCGAATGCACCGCGCAGTCGGCCTCGCCGCGCTGCATCGCCAGCTCCAACTCCTTCAGAAACAGCCCCTTGCCGCCGATCGCCGCCAGCGAGCGGTCCAGCACCTCGTCGCCGCGGGTGCTCATCGGCACCAGGGCGACCTCCAGCCCGGGATGGGCCGCGCGCAGTCGCGCGGCGACGTGTTCGCTCTGCCACAGGGCGAGCGGGCTCTTGCGGGTGGCGATGCGCAGCAGGCTCATGCGGGCATTATCGCCGCTGCGGGTGATGGGGAGCGAAAGCGCGATGGGCGAAGCGGGGGCGAGCCGTGCGGTGGGGGCGTGCGCGGGACGGCCGGGCGGGGCGCTTTCGAGTCGCTCCCCGATACTCGCTTGGTCGAAANGAAAGCGCCCCGCCCGGCCGCTTGAGCCGATGCGGGCGCGTTCTTGAAGAGCGCAAGGCGGAATCGCCGAGGCCCGTCTAGAGCTGCCGGATCACCTCGCGCACCTGGGCCACGCAGCGCCGGCTGACCTCGAGCGGCGTGGTCACGTGGCGCAACACGGCGTGGACGTGGCCGTCGTGGTCGCGCCGCACCTCGACCAGCTCGTGGCGCGCGACCAGGCAGTTGCGGTGGATGCGCATGAAGCGCTCGCCGAATTCCTGTTCCAGGGATTTGAGCGATTCCTCGATCAGGTCCTCGCCGCGGGCGTGGTGGACCACGACGTACTTCTCCTCGGCCTGCAGGTAGTACACCTCCTCGATCGGGATCAGGCGCAGGCTGCCGCGCAGGCGCGCGCACAGGTGGGTGCGGTTGCGATGCAGGCTGCCGCCGCCGCTGTCGTGGGCGCGGCCGATGGTGAAGGTGCGGGCGCGCTCGAGCGCCGCGTGCAGGCGCTCCGGGCGCACCGGCTTGACCAGGTAGTCGACCGCCGCGGCCTCGAACGCCGACAGCGCATGGGCGTCGTAGGCGGTGCAGAAGACCACCGCAGGGCGCGGCTCGAAGGCCGCCAGATGACGCGCGGCCTCGAGTCCGTCGATGCCCGGCATGGCGATGTCGAGCAGCACCAGGTCGGCGTCGTGCTCGGCGCAGGCGTGCAGCGCGGCGTGGCCGTCGCCGACCTCGGCCACCAGCTCGATCCCGGGCTGCTCCGCCAGCAGCGTCCGCAGCCGCTCGCGGGCCAGCGGCTCGTCGTCGGCGATCACGACCTTCATCCCGGCTGTCCTCCCCGTCTGCGCCCTCAATCCAGCGGCAGCTCGATCTCGCAGGCATAGTAGCCCCCCTCCCAGCCGGAGGTCATCCGCGCGCGCGGGCCGAAGGCGTAACCCAGGCGGTGGCCGATGCTGCGCTGCGCGTGGCCGGCGCCATGCGGGCCGTCGGCCTGCGGTGGCAGCGACGGGTTGCGCACCCGCAGCAGCAGCCGGTCGGCGGTGGCCGCCAGGCCGATCTCGATGCGGCCGCCGGCGGGCAGCCGCGAGATGCCGTGCAGTACCGCGTTCTCCAGCAGCGGCTGCAGCACCAGGCGCGGCATCGGCAAGGTCCACGGCAGCGGTTCGCTGCGCTCCCAGGCCACCTGCAGGCGCTCGCCCAGGCGCAGCTGCTCGATCGCCAGATAGCGCTCGGCCAGGTGCACTTCCTCCTGCAGCGAGGAATTGCCCTCGCCGGCGCCGAGCGCGGCGCGGAACAGGTCCGACAGGTCCAGCACTGCGCGCTCGGCCACCTCGGGGTCGCGGCGCAGCAGGCTGGCGATCATGTTCATGCTGTTGAACAGGAAATGCGGGCGAATCCGCGCCTGCAGCGCGTCGGCCTCGGCACGCGCGCTGGCGCTGACCTGCGCCTGCCAGCCGTCGATCACGTAGAAGTAGCGCAGCGCCAGCGCGGTGATCAGCGCCACCACCCCGCCGGAACCGCCGACGAAGCGCCAGAATCCCGGCCACGTCTCGGCCTCGCCGACGCTGGCGAACAGGCCGTGCACGATCGCCGCCGCCAGCGCCGCCACCAACGTCGCCAGCGCCACCGCCGCCGCCGCGCCGAGCCGCACCGGCAGCGCCGACAGCGTGCGCCGCGAGCTGCACAGCAGCACCGACACCGCCAGCGCCAGCCACAGCGCGTAACCGCTGGCCGACAGCAGCCGTCCGGCGCTCCAGGGCGCGGAACCGTCCGGCACCAGCGCCACCACCACCACCACCAGCTGCGCCAGGCCCAGCAGCGCCGCCATCCGCGGCAGCCGGCACAGGTCCGGCAGCCACGGTTCGCTGGCGCGGGCCCCGTTCAAGTCAGGCCTCCGCGAACCTCGCCGACAGCCAGTCGCCGAGGTCGCGGATCTCCTCGGCGCAGACCGAATGCGGCATCGCGTAGGCATGCCAGTCGACGGCGAAGCCGAGCCGCCGCAGCAGCGCCGCGCTCTGTTCGCCTGCCGCGTACGGCACCATCGGATCCTGGCTGCCGTGGGCCATGAACACCGGCTGCCGCACGGCCGCGACCGTCAGTGCGGCAGCCGCCTTCTCCGCCGCGGGCACGTAGGTCGACAGCCCCACCAGTCCGGCCAGCGGCAGCTCGCGACGCAGCCCCGCCGCCAGGGTGATGGCGCCGCCCTGCGAGAAGCCGGCCAGGAAGATCCGCTGCGCCGGAATGCCGCGCTCGATCTCCCGTGCGATCAGCGCCTCCACCTGCGCCACCGATTCGGCCACCCCCTGCTCGTCGGCGCGGTTGGCCAGGTCCATCTCGCGGATGTCGTACCAGGCGCGCATCCGCATGCCGTTGTTGATGGTCACCGCGCGCACCGGCGCATGCGGGAACACGAAACGCAGCGCCGGCCAGCCGGGTCGCACCAGCTCCGGCACGATCGGCGCGAAATCGTTGCCGTCGGCCCCCAGGCCGTGCAGCCAGATCACGCTCCAGCGAGGATCGGGAGCGGTGTCGCGTTCGAGCGTTTCGAGCATGTCGGAGCCGGATGCGGGTGTCCCGGCATTATGCACGGCCGCCGCCGCGCGCCGCCTGGAAGAGCGGCGCCGCGGCGGCGCCCTTATTCAGTCCTCGGGCGCGAAATCGATCACGATCCGCCCCTGCACCGTCCCGGCCTTCAGGCGCGCGAACACCTCGTTGATGTCCTCGAGCCGGCAGCGCGCGACATGCGCGTGGACCTTGCCGGCGGCGGCGAACGCGACCGCCTCGGCCAGGTCCTGGCGGGTGCCGACGATCGAGCCGCGCACGGTGATGCGCTTGAGCACCACATCGAAGATCGGGGTCGGGAAGTCGCCCGGCGGCAGGCCCACCAGACTGACCGTGCCGCGCCGGCGGGCGAAGCGCAGCGCCTGGTCGAAGGCGGGCGGCGAGACCGCCGTCACCAGCACCCCGTGGGCACCACCGCCGGTGATGCGCAACACCTGCTCCACCGCGTCGCCGTCGGACGCATCGACCGCCGCCTCGGCGCCGAGTTCGCGCGCCAGCGCCAGCTTGTCGGCGCCGAGGTCGAGTGCGACCACGCGCAGCCCCATCGCCACCGCGTACTGCACTGCCATGTGGCCGAGCCCGCCGACACCGGAGATCGCCAGCCATTCGCCCGGCCGCGCCTCGGTCTCGCGGATGCCCTTGTAGGTGGTCACGCCGGCGCACAGCACCGGGGCCATCGCGATCGAATCCGCGCCGGCCGGCAGCCGCGCCAGGTACTGCGCCGCGCCGATGGCGTACTCGGCGAAACTGCCGTCGACGCTGTAGCCGCTGTTGTGCTGGCTCTCGCACAGGGTTTCCCAGCCGGTGATGCAGTGCTCGCAATGGCCGCAGGCATCGTGCAGCCAGGCGATGCCGACGGTCTCGCCCAGCGCCAGCCCGGTCACGCCGGGCCCCAGCGCGGCGACGGTGCCCACGCCCTCGTGGCCGGGAGTGAACGGCAGGCTCGGCCGCACTGGCCAGTCGCCGTCGGCGGCGTGCAGGTCGGTATGACAGACGCCGCTGGCGAGCATCTTCACCAGCACCTCGCCGGGGCCCGGCTCCGGGACCGGCACCTGCTCGATCCGCAGCGGCTGGCCGAATGCGTGCACCACCGCGGCCTTCATCGTCTTGGGAATCATCTTCCGTCTCCGTGTGCGTTGCCCGCACGATACGGGTGCGCCGCGGGCCGGCCCTTGATCGAGGTCAACCTTGGGCGCGAGGCATTGTTGCGGCGGCGCCGGATTGGAGCGATCCTCGGGCATACCGTCCTCTCACCCGGCACTCCTCCGCCGATGGCATCGCTCCCTCCGCCTCTGGACGACAGGCATCCACGCGTGCTCTTAGTCGAGGACGACGTCGAGATCGGCCGGCTGGTGAGCGGCTACCTGGCCGGCCATGGCTTCGCGGTGGAGGCGGCGGCGAGCGGCGGCGAGTTGCGCCGCGCCCTGGAGACACGGGCGCCGGACTTGGTGCTGCTCGACCTCGGCCTGCCGGACGAGGACGGCCTGGGCCTGCTGCAGTACCTGCGCCAACGCTGGCAGGGCCCGGTGCTGGTGGTCAGCGGGCGCGGCGAGGCGGTCGAGCGCGTGGTGGGGCTGGAGCTGGGCGCCGACGACTACGTCACCAAGCCGTTCGACCTGCGCGAGCTGCTGGCCCGAATCCGCTCCGCGCTGCGCCGCAGCAACGGCCCCGCCCCGCCGGCACCGACCCGGCTGCGTTTCGCCGGTCTTGAGCTCGACCCCGGCGCGCGGCGCCTCGGCAGCGAAGACGGCGAGGAAATCCCGCTCACCAGCGGGGAGTTCGAGCTGCTGTGGGCGCTCGCCGGGCGCCCCAATCAGGTACTGAGCCGCGACGCGCTGATGAACCACTTGCACGGCCGCGAGGCCGGCCCCTACGATCGCGCCATCGATGTCGCGATCGCGCGGCTGCGCCGCAAGATCGAACGGAATCCATCCGCGCCGGCGCTGATTCGATCGGTACGCGGCGTGGGTTACCTGTTCGCCGCCGAGGTGCGGCGTAGCTGAACGCGCTGCCTGCCGGGAGCCTGTTCGAGGCGCTGCCGGATGCACTGGTCGTGGTGGACGGCCACGGCCGCGTCGTCCAGGCCAACGCCAACGCGGCCGAACTGTTTGGCTTCCCCGCGGCCGCGATGATCGGGCTGGAGGTGGAGATGCTGCTGCCGGGGACCCTCGGGGCGCGGCATCGCGAGCACCGCGCACGCTACATGGCCGACCCGCACGTGCGGCCGATGGGAGCCACCGGCCAGAGCCTGGTCGGCCAGCGCGGCGACGGCAGCGTGTTCCCGGTCGAAATCGCGCTCAGCCCGGTCGAGACCCCAGACGGCCGTCGCTACCTGGCCTCCATCCGTGACGTCTCGGGGACCGCACGCGTGCGCCAGTCGCAGGTGCGGGCCCGCTACGATGCGCTGGCGGCCCGGATCGGCCAGCTGGCACTGCAGTCTCAGTCGGGATCGGCGTTGCTGGACGCGCTTCCGCGACTGCTGGTAGAGGCGCTCGGGGTCGATGCCGTGGCGATCCTGTTCCCCGCCGGCCAGGGCGAACGCACCTACGTGCGTGCGCATGCGCTGCGCGACGGCGGCGAGGTGCCGCCCCCGAACGGACAGCCGTTGGCCGATACCGCAGTGGTGATCGGCGACTGCGGCGCAGGCGGGGAGTCCCCGGGTGCGCTCCCGCTGGCCATGCCGACGTCGGGGAGCCTGGCACTGATGCCGCTGCGGGGACGCCAGGGGGTGAGCGGTGCACTGCTGGCGCTGGACACGGCGCCGCACCGTTTCGACCACGATGCCCTGCACCTGCTGCAGCTGGCCGCGGATCTGCTGGCGGCGTTCCTACACCAGCGCCACGCCGAGGAGCAGTTGGCGCATGCCCAGCGGCTCGACGCGATCGGCCAGCTCACCGGTGGCATCGCCCACGATTTCAACAATCTGCTCACGGTGATGTCGGGCTGCCTGCAGCTCCTGGAGAGCGAACCGGACGCTGAGCAGGGCCGCGAGCTGATCGCCACTGCCCTGCGCTCGGTGGGCCGCGGAGCCGAACTGACCGGCAAGCTGCTCGCCTTCGCCCGGCGTCAGCGACTGCTGCCCCAGGCGGTGGACGTCGGCGCGCTGCTCGGCGATGTCGTGCTGATGCTCGGGCGCACCCTGGGCGAGAAAGTTCGGCTGCACTGCCGCTGCCAGCCCTCGCTACCGGCGGCCTACGCCGACCCGGCCCGGCTGGAGACCGCCCTGGTCAACTTGGCCCTCAACGCCCGCGACGCGATGGCACGCGGCGGCGCGATCAACGTCTCGGCCGAGATGGCGCTGGTCGACGCCTCCCTGGCCGGGCCGACGCTGCCGGTGGGCTATTACGTGCGTATCGAGGTCGAGGACGACGGCCACGGGATGGCACCGGAGACGCTGGCGCGGGCGATGGAGCCGTTCTTCACCACCAAGGGACGCGACCGCGGCAACGGCCTCGGCCTCAGCATGGTCTACGGCTTCGCGCGACAGAGCGGTGGCGACCTGCGCATCGAGAGCGCGCTCGGCCTGGGCACACGAGTGCGGCTTTACCTGCCGGTCGCCCGCGACGCGGCACCCCCGCTGTCGTCGGGCGGGACCGACACCCGCCACGGCCGCGGCGAGCGGGTGCTGGTGGTCGAGGACGACGAGGCCGTGCGGGCAATCGCGGTGGCGTTCCTGCGAGCCGAAGGCTACCTGGTCGAGGCGGTGGCCGACGGCGCCGGAGCGCTGCGCAGGCTGCGCGAAGAGCCGGGCGTCGCGCTGCTGCTGAGCGACGTGACCCTCGGCACCGGCATCGACGGCCCTATGCTCGCGCGCACCGCCCAGGCCGAACACCCGGGACTGGCGGTGCTGCTGGTTTCCGGTAACGAGGAGCGTGCGGGCCGCCTCGGCGCCGGCTTCGAGCTGCTGCGCAAGCCGTTCCGCCGGGAGCAGCTCGCGGTGGCGGTACGCCGCCGGCTGGACGCCGCCGGCGCGGGCGTCGCCCGCCGCGCAACCGATTGAGGTCGGCAAGCTCCGCCGCCCCGGCACCATCGGAAGGCCGAGCGGCATCGGCTGCGGGTGGCCTATCTGGGCCCGGACGACTCGACGTTCGGCCCCGCTCCGAACATTGTCGACAGGGCTACCCCGCCCGTCAGTGACAGGCGGCCCGAGCCTCCAGGACGGCCCGCAGCGCGTCGACATCGTCGATGTCGATGCGCCTGCCGTCCACGGCGATCAGGCCCTGCGCCTGCAGCCGCGACAGCGCACGGGTCACCGTTTCCAGCTTCAGCGCCAGGAAGTTCCCCAGCTCCGCGCGGGTCATGCGCAGGGTCAGCTGGCGCGCGCTGTAGCCCATACTCGCCAGCCGCGCCGCGAGATCCAGCAGGAAGGTGGCCACCCGCTGCTCGGCGCCCAGCGTGCCCAGCGCCAGCATCCAGTTCCAGTCGCGGCGGATCTCGCCGGACAACATGGCGGTCACGGCGTCGCACAACTGCGGGCCCGCACTTCGCAGCAGCGCGCACGGCAGCTCCCACACCTCGCCCACGTCCAGCGCGACCGCGTCGCAGGCATGGACCGGCATGCCCATCGCGTCCAGCCCCAGCAGGTCCCCGCACATGCGGAACCCGGTGATCTTCTCGCGCCCGTCGGCACTGACCAGACTGGTCTTGAAGCAGCCGGCATGGACGAAGTACAGCGCCTGACGCGGCTGCCCGGCCCGGAACACATACTGCCTGGCGTGCACCCGGCGGCGCTGCAGCGGCAGGCGCGCCAGCATCACGCCGAGGCCATCGTTGGTCGCCGGATCGCAATCCGCCGACACGGCCAGCGCAGTGGGAGGCATAACCGGCGGGGGGAACGAGGGGGATGCGGCCTGCAACATCGCTGGGTCTCCTCACGGGGAACGGACATGAGCCTAACGATGGCCGACCGCCGGCCGACCAGCGCGCGGTAACGGTCTGTAACGGTTTGTAACAGCGACATCCGACGATGCGGCGATTTGATGCAGGTCAACGTCCCCTTCCGGGACGGTGCAATGATCGGCGCGGCGCATGGTCGACATGCGTATCCCGGAGCGCATCGATGCCCATGTCCCTGTCCACCCCGCCCCTGCCCCCTCCGCCCTCGCTCGGTCCGGACTACCCGCGCTGGTCGGAGACGCTTCGCGACCGCAGCCACGTCCTGATCCGCCCCGTCACGCCCCAGGATCGCCCCGCCCAGCGTGCATTCGTCGAGGCGCTCTCCTCGCAGGCGCAGCGGCTGCGCTTCCTCGGAGAACTCGGCCATCCGATCGAGCGGGCGCTGGAGCGTCTGGTTCACGTCGACTACGACCACGAGGTGGCGTTCGTTGCCGTGGTCGCCGAGGACTCGCAGCAGAAGATCGTCGGCGCCAGCCGCTACAGCACCGATGCCCAGGGCCTGCGCTGCGAGTGTTCGGTGGTGGTGGCCGAGGACTGGCGCGGCAAGGGACTGGGCACGCTGATGATGCGCCACCTGATCGAGATCGCGCGCGCCCGCGGCATCCGCAGCATGTACTCGATCGACGATGCCGCGGACCGGACCATGGCCGAACTCGCGGTGCACCTGGGCTTCCGCAGCCGCACCGACCCTGACGACTCGCACCAGGTGATCCACGAGCTGGAGCTGTAGGCGCCGCACGTCTCGCGCCCGCGGGGCCGCGAGACACGCGACTGGATCAGTGCGAAAACAGCACCGGCACCGGTGCCGAGATCAGCAGTTCGCGGGTCACCCCGCCCATCACCCACTCGCGCGTGCGCGAGTGGCCGTAGCCACCGGCCACGATCAGCTGCGCGGGCATCTGCCGGGCGTGCTCGAGGAGCACCGAGCTCACCGTGCGCCCGCCGGACGGCAGCTCCACCGCATTGGCGTCGATGTCGTAGCGTGCCAGGTGATGGGCGACATCGGCGCCCGACTGGAGGCCGCCGTCGCGGGCTTCGTCCGCGTCCACGACCACCACGTCGACCCGTTCGGCCTGCGCCAGCAGCGGCATGGCGTCGTGCATCGCCCGCGCCGCCTCGCGCCGCGGGCGCCAGGCCAGCAGCACGCGCCTGGCCGGCATGCGGGTGGCGCAGCCCGGCGGCACCACCAGCACCGGGCGGCCCGACTGGAGCAGCAATTCGCCGAAATACCGGTGCGCCGGCACGCCCTCGACGGTGTCGCCGTGCGGTCCGGCCAGCACCACCAGGCCGTAGTGATGCGCGACTTGCGAAGCGGAACGTTCGGGCCCCAGGAACAGCGACTCGACCAATCGCACCTCGTGCCGGACCCCGGCCCGCTCCAACTGGGCCCCGTAGCGGGCTACGTTGAGTTCGCCCTGCGCGCGCAGGCGCTCATACAGTTGCCCGATCGCCAGATCGGGCACCGCGCCGAACGGCCCGACCGGAGGCGTCGGCAGGTGCACCATCTCCAGGACCGTCAGGTGGGCTCCGAGATCGCGCGCGAAATCGACGGCGAAGGCGATCGCGTCGCGGTCCCCGGGGGATCCGGTGATGGGAAGGACGATGTCCCTGTACATGGCTGCGGCCCCTTTTTCGTGATCTCGGGAGCATTGGGCCACGTTCGGCGCCCCCCCGGATTGATCTCGGTCAACGGACGATCATGCTGCGGCGTACACCATGGAACGACATCGACCCTTCCGGTAGGAGCACCATGCCCGACCCGAGCTCGCAGTCCGTCCCCTTCCCCGGACACCGCCGGGAGCCGCAGCGCGCGTGCCGCCGCTGGGCGCTACGCTGCTTCGGCGCGCTGCTGTTGACAGCGCTCGCAGCGCCTGGCGGCGCACAGGCTCCGGCCGCCGACGACACGACCTGGGAGCCGGCATTGGCGCCGGAGGGCCCCGTGCTGGTGGTGATCGGCCTGTCCGAGCAGCGCGCCTGGGTGTACCGCAACGGCGTGCGCATCGCGACGACGCCGGTCAGTACCGGTCGCAGCGGCCACGAAACCCCGACCGGGGTGTTCTCGATCCTGGAAAAGCGGCGCGAGCACTACTCCAACCTCTACGACGATGCGCCGATGCCGTACATGCAGCGGCTGACCTGGGACGGCATCGCCCTGCATGCCGGCACCCTGCCCGGCTACCCCGCCTCGCACGGCTGCATCCGCCTGCCGCTTCAGTTCTCCGAGCGGCTGTTCTCGATCACCGCGCGGGGCACCGTGGTGGTGGTGGCCGACAGCGCCCAGCCGCCAAGCCTGGCCGGTCCGGGGCTGGCGCAGTCGCCCGATGCCGCCGCGGAGGCGGGCGCCGCAAGCGACTCCGCCGGAAGACCGGCCTGGCATCCTGAACGTGCTCCCCAGGGGCCGCTCAGCATCATCGTCAGCACCCACGACGGCATGCTGGTGGTGCTGCGCAACGGCGTCGAGATCGGCCGCGCGCCGGTGTCGATGCCCGCTCCGCACGAAGCCGGCAGCCGGGCCTACCAACTGCTGGCCGGGGCCGGGCCGGGGCCGAGCGCGCTGTTGCCGGATCGGCCGGCGCTGCGCTGGCTGCAGGTGCCGGTAGCCGGCACGCCGGCGGCGCCGGTCCCGGTGGAGCCGTCAGCGGAGGCGCGTCTGGGGGTCGATCCCGGTTTCGCGCGGCAGGTCTACGACGCCCTCGCGCCCGGCGCGACCGTGCTGGTCACCGCAGAGCCGCTGGCGGCGGTACGCGCCGACGTCACCGTGCTGCTGAACGAATCGCCGGCGGCGCAGTCGACGCCGGACCCGGCGCGCCCCTAGACTCCCCCCATGTATCGCCCACTCCTCCTACTCCTGGCGCTTGCGGCCGCACCGGGCGCCGCCGCCGCGCCCGACAACGCGCCGCGGCGGGGCCTCCAAGGAAGCGGTACCGCGCTCCTCGGCGTCCTGCGGGCGGCGGCTCCTGATGCCGATCCGCACGTGCTGGAGCTGGCGCTGCGGGCGCGCTCCTGCGCGGTGCGCAGCGGCGCGGCCACGGCCGATGCGCGGCTGGCCCTGATCGACTATTCGCGCCCCTCGACCGAGCCGCGGCTGTGGGTCTTCGACCTGGCGCAGCCGCGCCTGCTGTACGTCGAGCACGTCGCCCACGGCCGCAACAGCGGCGACAACCTCCCCAGCGCGTTCTCCAACCGCGAGGGCAGCTACCAGTCGAGCATCGGCCTGTTCACGACCTCGGAGACCTACCACGGCGGCAACGGCTACTCGCTGCGCATGGACGGGCTGGAGCCGGGGGTGAACGACGCCGCGCGCGCGCGCGCCATCGTCATGCACGGCGCGCCGTACGTGAATCCGGAGCAGGCACGCAAGCAGGGCCGGCTGGGCCGCAGCCTCGGCTGCCCGGCGCTGCGCCCGGTGGCCGCGCGGCAGGTGATCGACACCCTCAAGGGCGGTCACCTGCTGTTCGCCTACTATCCCGACCAGGCGTGGCTGCAGCGCTCGCGTTTCCTGGCCTGCGAAGCCGGCCCGGCCGCCGAGCCGCGCGCAGGCTGAGACCGGCAACGGCCGCACTCTTCCGTAGGAGCGGCCCATCGCCGCGAAAGCCGCGGGATCGTCGGCCCGGACCGGCCGTGACCCCGGGCATGCCGGTCGTTTCAGCGCGGCGGCACTTCGGCGTGGCGGCGTTTCCGGGTATTACCAGCCGCATCGGTCTTCGCGCGCATGGCACGGTCCTACGAGGGCGGGTTCCTCCGGCGATGAGCCGTGGGAGCGGCCCATGAGGAGAAGGTCCGACGCGGGGGCACTACCTCAGCGGTGGTCGGAGCGCTCGCGCCGCGCGACTCCGAGGGCGACGGCGGCAACGGCCAACAGCGCGGCGACCGCCACCAGCTGCCAGCGGTAGCGCCGCGCCGCGTCCACCGCATGCCTGCCCGCGATTCGGCCGTGGACCTGCATGGCGTCGCCGGCGTCGGCAAGGCGGAACTGCAGCGCCGTGCGCTGCCGGCGCAACTGCCGCATCAACCGACGTGCCCGCAGGCCGCCTTCGTCGGCGGCGGCGTCGATCATCCGATCCACTCGCAGCAGCAGCGCGCGGGCATCGTGTCGGAGAGTCTCTTCGGGGTGGGTGGACATAGCAGCATTCCTGGGCGGCGTGGATTGAAGGGCGGAGGGCAGAGGTTGGCCCGGTTCTGGTCCAGGCGGCCGGCATGCCCGGCGACGCGGCGATGGCGCCGCCGGCTCTCTTGCGGCCGGCCGCATGATCCTGGATCACATGCGTAACAGCATGCCCGATTCAACGGCAAGGCCCGGTGAACCGGCCGCGTATCCGGGGCAGGCATGCCCCTTGCCCGTGGGCGCGCCGCCACTCGATCCGACAGTGTCATGACGGCAAATGCCCACGTCCTGTTCGGCCTGATCCGACTGCCGTCGCGCGCGTCAGTCCACAGCGATCCGGGTGGCGGCGCCGTTGGCCTTCTTCGGCAGGGTCAACCGAAGAATGCCGTCCTCGTACTGCGCCGTGCAGCCCTCCACGTCTATCTCCTGCGGGAGGGTGAAGGAACGGGTCGAACGGCCGGCGTAACGCTCGGTGTGGACCTGGCGATGGTCCTCGCGGATTTCCTCGCCGCGCACCTCGGCCTGGATCGACACCTGGCTGCCTTCGACCGAGATCTCGATGTCCTCCTTCTTCGCTCCGGGAACTTCGACGGAGACCTGGTAGGCCTTGTCGGCCTCCTGCACGTCCATGCGCATGTCCACGGCAGCGTTCTCGAACTCGCGCAGCAGCGGGCGCAGCGACATGCCGCGGAAAAGATCGTCGAGGCCTCCGGGCGCCGGGTCGAACCGGGACAGGGTGCGGAAGGGATTCCAGCGGGTCAGCGTACTCATGGCGATGCTCCTGTTGCGTCTCGGGGGAAGCGGCCCGCCGGAGCCGGCCGCGAAAATGCGCATCTAGCCCTGGCGCGCGCGATATTGACCAGGATCGAGCCTCCGGGCGGCGGAGCGGCCCGGTTCCGCCCTGCCTGCAGCCAGGGCGACGGCGACGTCGGCATCCTCGACCTGGTCGACGTCCTCGTAGTAAAGGCCCAACGCGCCGCACGGCCACGGCGCCGCCAGGCACACGACCTCGTCGGCCAGGCGCCGCACCTGCTGCAGGCTCTCGTGGGCCGCCACCGGCACCGCGCAGACAAGCCGCGCCGGCGCTGCCGCGCGCACCAGGCGCAGCGCTGCGGCCATGATCGAACCGTTGGTCAGCCCGTCGTCGATCACGATCACCGTGCGACCGGCGAGGGGGATGCGGGCACGCCCGCCGCGCCAGGCCAGCCGCCGCTCGCCGATCAGCCGCAGCTGGCGCGCCGCCTCCAACTGCACGTAGGCGTGGCCGGTGCCGCTCCAGCGCGCGGCGACTTCATCCAGCAACACCCGGCCGTTCTCGTCCACGGAGCCGATCGCAAACTCCGAGTTGTCCGGCGCGCGGAGCTTGCGCACGAGGACGACGTCGAGTTCGCCCTCCAGCGCAGCCGCGACGATGCGCCCGATCGCCACCCCGCCACGCGGGATCCCCAGTACCAGCGGCCGGGCACCGCGATAGCGCGAAAGCGCCGCAGCGAGCCGACAGGCGGCGTCTTCGCGGTCGTGGAACGGCAGCGCGACGGTCATGACGACTCCAGGGCAGGGGGACGCATCCGAGGCTGCCCGATGCCGCCGGGACGGGGTTTGACCTGGATCAATAAACCGTGCACCGCAGCGGCCGCGCGGTCGGCTTCGGGACCGCTGCGGCGGCATAATGGATCGCAGAGCCATCGGATGGGGACAACATGGGCGAGACACGAAACGCAACTCACGGCCCGGCTGCGAAGCGGCCACCACTACACGCCGCTGTTTGGTGGACACCTTGAGCGTCGCGGACGCGGCCGCGCCGGCCCACTTCCGGCTCACCTTCCTGGGCGCCAACGCCACCGTGACGGGTTCGCGCTACCTGGTCGAGACCGGCGATGCGCGAATCCTGGTGGACTGCGGCCTGTTCCAGGGCTACAAGCCGCTGCGGCTGCGCAACTGGGCGCCGTTCCCGGTCGACCCGGCGTCGATCGACGCGGTGCTGCTGACGCACGCGCACCTGGATCATTCCGGCTACCTGCCGCGGCTGGTCTACGCCGGCTTCCGCGGGCCGGTCTGGTGCACCGAGGCCACCCGCGCGCTGTGCGGCATCCTGCTGCCGGACTCGGGCCGGCTGCTGGAGGAAGAAGCCGGCTACGCCAATCGCCGCGGCTCGTCCAAACACCATCCGGCGATGCCGCTCTACACCGAGGAGGACGCCAACCGCAGCCTCCGCCAGCTGCGGGCGATGCCGGCCGACCACGCGTTCGAAGCGGTTCCCGGCGTGCAGGCCATGTTCCGCGGCCAGGGCCACATCCTAGGCGCCTCGGCGGTCACCCTGGCGCACGCGGAGACGCGGGTCACCTTCAGCGGCGACATCGGCCGCAGCGACGACGCGGTGATGGCGGCGCCGCAGCCGCCGGCCGAGAGCGACTGGATCGTCTGCGAATCGACCTATGGCGACCGCCTGCACCCCGACGAGACCCTGCGGGAGGAACTGCTTGCACTGCTGCGGCGGGTGCTGGCGCGGCAGGGCGTGGTGGTGATCCCGGCCTTCGCCGTGGGCCGGGCGCAGCTGCTGTTGCACACCATCGCCCAGCTGATCGCGGATGGCGACATCCCCGAGGTGCCCCTCTACCTCAACAGCCCGATGGCCTCGAAGGTCACCGCGCTCTACCACCAGTTCTCCGACCAGCACCGGCTGGACGACGCCGCCCTGGACACCATGCAGCGGCTGACCCGGATCGTGTCCTCGGTCGAGGAGTCCAAGGCGCTCAACCGCCGCAAGGGGCCGATGGTGATCGTCTCGGCGGCGGGCATGGTCACCGGCGGCCGGGTCCTGCACCATCTGCTCGCCTTCGCCGGGGATCCGCGCAACGCGATCGCCCTGTGCGGTTACCAGGCCGGTGGCACCCGCGGCGCGGCCCTGGCCGCGGGCGCGGAGACGGTGCGCATCTACGGCCGCGACGTCGAGGTCAAGGCGGAGGTGGCGCAGCTCGCGGCTGGCTCCGCTCATGCCGATGCCGCCGAGCTGGTGACCTGGCTGCGCGCCGCGCCGCGGCCGCCACGCGCGGTGTTCCTGACCCATGGCGAACCCGACGCGGCCGACGCCCTGCGCAAGCGCATCGAGCGCGAGCTCGGCTGGGATGCACGGGTGCCGGAGTACCGCGACAGCGTGGATCTGCTGGACACGTCGCCGCCGGAGTAGCGGCAGCGACCCGCCGGGACCGCGCGCCGACGCATCCGGCTCCCGGTGAGCGCCGGGGCGGGGCTCACGCCCCGGCTTCGAAGCTCCTGTCGCCGAGCAGCACGTTGCCATGCGCATCGCGCACGGTCACCCCGACGTCGATGCCCTCGCGCACGCTCTGGGTGACGATGCAGAACTGCTCGAACTGCTCGAGGATGCGCTCCAGGTGTTCATGCGCTTCCTCGCCCTCGGCCAGCCGGATCTCGACCTCGGCCTGCGGGATGCGCCAGCGCCCTTCCGCGTTGCGCACCGGCGCGGCGGTGATCTCGGCGCGCACCGCGCCCGGTTGGTTCTTGTATTTGCGCAGGGCGAACACCAGGCTCGCCGACAGGCAGTTGGCGATCGCCGCCAGCAGCAGCCGCGCCGGGTTGGGTCCGCGGCCCTCGCCCAGCGGCGGCGGCTCGTCGCCGAGCAGCGGCTCGAGCGCGTCGCCCTCGAAGCGGATCCGGAAGGCGTAGCCGTCCTCCTGTTCCAGGATCACCTTGATCGGCTGGTCTTCGCTCATGCGCGTGCTCCTTCGACGGGGGGTGGGGTGCCGGCGCGGCGCGCCTGCGCCGCCAGCAGTACGTAATACAGCAGCGGGATCACCACCAGCGTGAGCACCGTGCTCACCAGGATGCCGAAGATCAGCGACACCGCAAGCCCGTTGAAGATCGGGTCGTCGAGGATGAACATCGCGCCCAGCATCGCCGCCACCGCGGTCAGCGCGATCGGCCTGGCGCGCACCGCACAGGCGTCGACCACGGCGTCCGCCAGGGCGCGGCCGCGGGCGAGCTCGTGGTTGATGAAGTCGACCAGCAGGATCGAGTTGCGCACGATGATGCCGGCCAGCGCGATCATGCCGATCATGCTGGTGGCGGTGAACTGGGCGCCGAGCAGCGCATGACCCGGCATCACCCCGATCACCGTGAGCGGGATCGGCGCCATGATCACCAGCGGCACCAGGTAGCTGCGGAACTGCGCCACCACCAGCAGGTAGATCAGCACCATGCCGGCGGCGTAGGCGATGCCCATGTCGCGGAAGGTCTCGTAGGTGATCTGCCACTCGCCGTCCCACTTCACCGCGAATCCGCTGCTGGTGTCCGCGGGCTGGGCGATGAAGGTCTGCTCCAGCCACTCACCGCCCACCGGCTCGCGGCGCAGCTGCCCGACCAGGTCGAACATGCCGTACAGCGGACTGTCCAGCGCCCCGGCCTCGTCGCCGGTCACGTAGACCACCGGCAGCAGGTCCTTGTGGTGGATGGCGCCGTCCCAGCTTTCGCGCTCGACCCGGATCAGCTCCGACAGCGGCACCAGCTGGCCGGCGCCGCCGCGGACCCGCAGCGCCAGCAGCCCGGCCGTGCTGGCCTGGTCCGACGCGGACAGGCGCAGGCGCACCGCGCGCGGATACTTGGACGCGCCGTCGTGGATCCACGCGGCGTCGTGGCCGGACACCGCCAGCGCGAGCGCCTCGGCGATCGCCGCCTGCGGCACCCCCAGCCGCGCGGCGCGCACCCGGTCGACCACCAGGGTCTCGCGCGGCGCGTCGGCCTCCACGCTGGTGTCGACGTCGACGATGCCGGCGGTGTCTCGAAAACGCCGCTCCAGCGCCAGCGCCAGCGCGCGGCTGCGCGTGTAATCCGGGCCGTACACCTCGGCCACCAGCGGCGCCAGCACCGGTGGGCCGGGCGGCACCTCGACCACCTTGACCGAGGCACCGTGGCGCTCGCCGATCTCCGCCAGCCGCGGCCGCAGCGCGCGCGCCACGGCGTGGCTCTGGCGCTCGCGGTCGTGCTTGTCGACCAGGTTCACCTGCAGGTCGCCGACGTTGCTGCCGCTGCGCAGGAAGTACTGCCGGACCAGGCCGTTGAAGTTCATCGGCGCCGAGGTGCCGGCATAACCCTGGTAGTCGAGCACCTCCGGCACTTCGTCCACCGCCGCGGCCAGCTCGGCGAGCAGGGCGTTGGTGTCCTCCAGGGTGCGGCCCTCCGGCAAGTCCACCACCACCTGCAGCTCGGACTTGTTGTCGAACGGCAGCATCTTCAGCACCACCAGCTGGAACACCGCCAGCGAGGCGGCCAGGCCGACCAGCGCCACCATGCCGCCGAACAGCAGCAGACGCCGGCGCGGCGCGCGGCCGCCGTGCAGGAACGGCCGCAGCAGCCGCGCGAATAGACGGTGCAGCCAGTCCTGGCGCGCTTCGCCGTCGGCGTGCCCGCCCGCCGCCGGGGCGTGCCGCGCCAGCAGCTTCAGCGACAGCCACGGGGTCACCATCAGCGCGATCGCCAGCGACAGCAGCATGCCCACCGAGGCGTTGATCGGGATCGGCCGCATGTACGGTCCCATCAGCCCGGTCACGAACGCCATCGGCATCAGCGCCGCGATCACGGTGAAGGTGGCGAGGATGGTGGGGCCGCCGACCTCGGCCACCGCCGGCGGGATCGCCTCGCGCAGGGTCCTGCCGCCGCGCGCCATGTGGCGATGGATGTTCTCGACCACCACGATGGCATCGTCGACCAGGATGCCGATCGAGAAGATCAGCGCGAACAGCGAGACCCGATTGAGGGTGAAGCCGAGCATCTTCGAGGCGAACAGGGTCAGCGCCAGGGTCAGCACCACCGCGGCGCCGACGACGATCGCTTCGCGCCAGCCCAGCGCGAACAGGACCAGCAGCACCACCGAGCCGGTGGCGAGCGCGAGCTTCTGGATCAGCTTCTGCGCCTTGTCGGTGGCGGTGAGGCCGTAGTCGCGGGTGATCGTCACCTCCACCCCTTCCGGAATCAAGGTGCCCTCGAGCGCGGCGATGCGACGCGCCACCGCGCCGGTGATGTCGGCGGCGTTGCTGCCCGGCTGCTTGGCGATGGCGATGGTCACCGCCGGCGCCACCCCGGCGGCCGGCCCGGGGCGGCCCGGGGGAGCGCCGTGCCAGGCGTAGCGCACGGGGAGGTCGCCGCCTTCCCCGACCATGGCCACGTCGGACAGGCGCAGCGGGCGGCCGCCATCGACGCCGATCACCAGCTCGGCCACCTCGTCGCGCGAGGCCAGGAAGCGCCCGGCGGTGACCGGCACCGCGCCCTCGGGGCCGACGCGCTCGCCGGCCTGGTGCACGGCGTTGGCGGCCTGCAGCGCCTGCACCAGGTCGGCCGCGACCAGCCCGTAGGATGCCAGCCGCGCCGGATCCAGGGTCACCGAGACCACCCGGTCCGGCGCGCCGATGGTGTAGATGTCGCGGGTGCCGCGGATGCGCTTGAGCTCGGTCTCCAGCGCGTGCGCGACCTCGGCCAGCTCGGCCGCGCCGCGATCCGGATCGTCGGTCCACAGCGTCAGCGCCATCACCGGCACGTCGTCGATCCCCTTGGGCTTGATTAGCGGCTGGCCCACGCCGACCCCTTCGGGCATCCAGTCCTGGTTGGAGAACACCTGGTTGTACAGGCGTACGATCGCGGGCTGGCGCTCGACGCCGACGGTGTACTCGACGGTCAGCACCGCCATGCCCGGGCGGCTGATCGAGTACACGTGTTTGACGCCCTCGATCTCGGCGAGCTTCTGCTCCAGCGGCGTGCTGACCAGCTGCTCGACGTCGCGCGCGCTGGCGCCGGCGAACGGCACGAACACGTTCGCCATGGTCACGTCGATCTGCGGCTCCTCCTCGCGCGGAGTCGTGAGCACCGCCAGCAGCCCCAGCAGCAGCCCGGCCAGCGCCAGCACCGGCGTAAGCGGGTTGTCCTGGAAGGTGGCAGCGAGCCAGCCCGACAGCCCCAGGCGGCTCCCCCGCGCGGCGTCGCCGTGGCTGCTCATGCGTCCGCCGCCGCCCGCCGCTGCGCGGCCAGCGCCTGCGCCGCGGCCACCGGATCGACGGCGATGGTCTCGCCGGCGCGCAGGCCGGCGACGATCTCCACCCGCTCGCCCAGGCGTCGGCCGACCCGCACCTGGCGCAGCATTGCGCGGCCCTCGTGCAGTACGTAGACCGCGCTCACCTCGCCGCGCTGCACCAGCGCTGCCGCTGGCACCTGCACCGGGACCGCCGCGCCGGGCGCGGCGACGCCGGGGAACACGATCTTCGCGGTGGTGCCCGGTACCGGCGGATCGTCCAGCGCGGGCAGCGCGATCCGCACCGTGGTGCTGTGGCTGGCCGGGTCGGCGGACGGGTACACCGTGACCGCCTCGGCCTCGACCGTGCGGCCGTCGTCCAGCACCACGCGTGCCGCGCCCGCGGCCCGGAGCGCCGCGGCCTCGGACTGCGGCACCTGGACCTCGATGCGCAGCGCGCCGGGCGCGTGCACGGTCATCAGCGGCTGCCCGGGCGCCACGGTCTCGCCGGGCTCGACCTCGCGGCGGCTGACGATGCCGGCGAACGGTGCGCGCACCACGGTGTAGCCGGTCTGCTGGGCGGCCTGGGCCAGTTGCGCACGCGCGGCGTCGCGCGCGGCCAGCGCCGAGTCGCGCACCGCCCGCGCCTGGTCGACCTGCGCCTTCGACACGTACTGGCTCGGCGCGAGCGCGGCGTAGCGGCGGTGGTTCTGCTCGGCCTCGGCGGCGGCGGCCTCGGCGGCGCGCAGCTGCGCGCGCGCGGTATCGGCGCCGGCCTGCTGCTCGATCGCGGTGATCCGCAGCAGCACCTGGTCGCGCGCCACCCGGTCGTCGATGTCGACCGCGACCTCGCTGACCCGGCCCGATGTCTGCGCGGACAGGCTGGCCTGCTGCACCGCTTCGACCACGCCGTCCCAGGCGCGGCCGCCGCCCGCATCGGCGGCGGCGACCACGTGGGCCTGCAGCTCCGGCAGCGGCGGCAGCGAATCGCGCTGCGGATCGGCGCCGCAGCCGGCCAGCAGCCCGAAGGCCACGGCGACGATCGCGGCGGTACGCATCCTGGTCATGTCCTGGCGGCTCCGGCTCAGTGGAACGCGCTGCCGGCGGTCATGCCCAGCCTGCGGAACAGCATCGCCACCGGGCAGAACCCGGTGAAGCTGGCCTGCAGCAGGTTGAGGCCGACGAAGCCGGTGAGCAGCAGCCACAGCGGCGAGACCAGCCAGGCGAGCACGGCGCTGGCGAGGATCACCAGCCCGGCGAAGGCCATCACGGCGCGATCGATGTTCATGGGTTTGCTCCTGTGCGGGAAGAAGGGGAAATCGTCGGAAGGTCAGCCCGGCTTGCGCCGGGTCTCCTTCAGCCGCTCGATGCCGAGCGCGCCGAGGATGTATTTCTCGTAGATCGGCTCCGAGGTGCCGTGGCGCATCTTGTAGAGGAAGTACTTCTCGAAGCCGACCTTGGCCGCGTGCACCCAGCGGCCGATGCGGGTCCAGGTGACGTTGCGCGGCGGGATCTGCGGCAGCGCCACGAAGGCCGCGCCGGTGTCTCCCATGTCGGCCAGGCACACCGCGTTCCAGGTGCCCTCGTAGTCGGCGGCCTCGCCCTTCATCTCGGCGGCGATATTGCGCACGATGGTGGTCACCATCGACTCGATCATGAAGCCGGTCTTCGGCGCGCCGGTGGGCACCGGCGTGGCCTCGACCGGCGGGATCGCCACGCATACGCCGGCGGCGAAGATGTTGGGGTACGCCGGGCTGCGCTGGTGCTTGTCGACGATCACGAAGCCGCGCGGGTTGCATAGCCCCTCCACCGCGGCCACCGCGTCGACGCCGCGGAACGCCGGCAGCACCATCGCGTACTTGAACGCCAGTTCGTGCTGCTGGCCGGGCTGACCGGCCTGGTCATGTTCGACCACCGTCATCGCGCCTGGCTCGACCGCGGAGATCTTCGCGTTGACGATCCAGCGGATGTGGCGCTGGCGCATTTCCGATTCCATCAGCCCCTTGGAGTCGCCCACGCCGCCCAGGCCCATGTGGCCGACGTAGGGCTCGCTGCTGACGAAGGTGATCGGCACCCGGTCGCGCAGCTTGCGCTTGCGCAGGTCGGCATCGAGGATCATCGCGAACTCGTAGGCGGGGCCGAAGCAGCTGGCGCCCTGCGCCGCACCGACCACCACCGGGCCCGGATCGTCCAGGAACGCCTGGTAGGCCTGCCAGGCCTGCTCGGCGTGCGGGGTGGTGCACACCGAATGGGTATGGCCCCCCTGATCCGGGCCGAGGCCGGGCACTTCGTCGAAGGCCAGTTTCGGGCCGGTACAGATCAGCAGGTAGTCGTAGACGAGGCGCTCGCCGGCGGCGGTGACCACGGCGTTGTCCGCCGGCGCGATGCTGGCGACCGGCTCGGGCAGGAAGCGGATGTCGCGCCGGGCCAGGCATTCGCCGGCCGGCAGGGTGATGTCGCCGGGCTTGCGCCAGCCCACGGCCAGCCAGGGATTGGACGGCGTGAAGCTGAAGCGGTCGCCCAGCCCGACCACGGTGATGGCGTGGTCCTTGCCCAGGGTCTCGCGCAGTTCGTAGGCGGCGCTCATGCCGCCCAGTCCGGCTCCGACGACGACGATGTTGGCCATGGCGTGTGCTCCTGTGGTTGCCGCCCATGCTCGGGCCGCGGGGCGGACCGGGTGTTGATCCCGGTCAACCCGGGGGGTGTCGGCCGCTTGCGCAAGAGTTTAGATAGCTCTAATATTAGCGTCAACTAATATTTTGGAGACCCGCCATGACCCTGTCCGCCAGCGACCTGGTCCAGGAAGCCCGCAGCCGGATCCGCGAGATCGCCCCGCAGCAGGCCGCCGCCGCGGAGGGCTGCGTGCTGGTCGACGTGCGCGAGCCGGCGGAATTCCAGACCGGGCACCTGCCGGGCGCGATCAACATTCCGCGCGGGGTGCTCGAGTTCGAGGTGGAAGCGCACCCGGCGGTCGCCAACGTCGCCGACCCGGCGCTGGCGCGGAAGGACCGCCCCCTGCTGGTCTACTGCCGCACCGGCGGCCGCGCCGCCCTGGCCGCCGATGCGCTGCAGCGCATGGGCTTCAGCGACGTGCGCTCGATCGCCGGCGGGATCGTCGCGTGGACCGAGGCCGGGCTGCCGGTCCACAATCGCTGACCGCCATGCCCCGCCGCCCCGCCACCGCCGCCCCTACCGCACTTCCCGCCCCGGGCATCGACGCCGCGGCGATGCGTAGCCATGCCGGCGAGGCAGCGCAGCTGTTGCGCGCGCTGGCCAACGACAGCAGGCTGCTGGTGCTCTGCATGCTGGCCGAGGGCGAGCGCTCGGTGGGCGAGCTCAACGAAGGCCTGGAACTCAGCCAGTCGGCGCTGTCCCAGCACCTGGCGGTGCTGCGCCGCGACGGTCTGGTCACCACCCGCCGCAGCGGCCAGGCGGTGCTGTATTCCCTGGCCGACGGCCCGGCACGGCGGGTGGTGGCGACGCTGCACGAGATCTACTGCGGAAAGCGCAGCTAGTGCCGTGAATCGGAGCGCGCCCGGCGCCGGCGCGCAGCCGGGTCGGATCAGCTCATGGCGGGTAGCAGAACGTGCACCGCCAGGCCGCCGAGGCGGTCGGACCGGTCGAGGCGTATGCTCCCCCCGTGCGAGGCCGTCGCTTCCCGGGCGATCGCCAGGCCCAGCCCGCTACCGTCGTGGCCGCTCTCCAGCCGGCGGTAGAAGCGGTCGAACACCCGCTCCCGGTCCTCCTCGGGAATCCCGGGACCGCTGTCCTCGACCGACAGCATCGCGTGGGCGCCGGCCCTGGACGTGCTCACTTCGATCGAGCCGCCCGCCGGCGTGTAGCGCACCGCATTCTCGACCAGATTCCTCACAAGCAATCCCAACGTGAACTCGTCTCCCCTGACCTGAGCGCCTTCCAGGGTTATGGCCAGCACTTGTCCCTTCCGGTCCGCCAGCAGCCGCAGCTCCTCCACTTCCGCCCTGACCAGGGCATCCAGGTCCAGCCTGGTGCGCTCCTCCATGCCGCCGGGATTCTCGGCGCGGCTCAGCGAGAGCAGCTGCGCGGCGAGCCGCTCCACGCGCTCGATGCTTTCGGCCAGCAGCCGTTCGGACTGGAGCCGCTCGCCGTCGCCATGCGCCTGGCGCGCGTTGTCCGCGTGCACCTTCAATGCGCTGATGGGCGTGCGCAGCTCGTGCGCCGCATCGGCCACGAACCGGCGTTCGCGCGCGAGCGCCGCATCCAGCCGCTGCAGCAGGCCGTTGATCGCCACGATCAGGCCCCGCGCCTCGCGGGGCACCTGGGCCGGGTCCAGCGGCACCAGGCGTTCGGGCTCGCGCTGTCCGATCTCGTGCGACATTCGCCGCAGCGAGCGCGTCGCCGCCGCCACGCTCCACCAGATGGCCAGGATCATCAGCGGCACCGACAGCAGCAGCGGCAGCAGCGTGCCCCCGGCGATATCCGCGGCCAGTTCCTCCCGTATGTCGGACAGTTCCGCCGACTGGAACCACCGCCCCTGCGGCGAGCGCAGCGTGAACACGCGCCAGTGCGCACCATCGACCGCGACATCGGCGTAGCCCGGCGCGCGGCCGGCCAATGGGGTCGTGGGGGCGCTGTCGGAACGCAGCAACAGGCGGCCGTCGGCGTCCCACACCTGGAAGGCGAGCTTGTTCTCGTAGGCGTGCCCATCATCGAAGGCCAGCGCCTCGCCCACGCCATGCGCCTCCCCGTGCCAGCCGCGCAGCACCAGCGGCTCCCCCGGGTAGGCGTTGAGTTCGCTCAACGGTTCGTCGACCAGGCTCACCAGCACCCGCGTGGACTGCACCAGGCGAGCGTCGAATATCTCGCCTGCCTCCTGCAGGCCGGCCTTGTAGCTGAACCAGCCGGCGACCGCGATCAGCAGCCCCAGCGGAACGAGCAGGAAACGCAGCAGGTTGCCGCGGATCGAGTTCAAGACACGCTCCCGGTCAGGTCGCCGAGCGCATAGCCGATCCCGCGCACCGTGCGGATCGCCGCCGGCTCCAGCTTGCGGCGCAACTGGTGCACGTGCACGTCAACCGCGTTGCTGGCGACGTCCTCGTTCCAGCCGTACAGATGCCTCTGGATCGTGTCCCGCGCCAGCGGACGGCCGCGCTGTTCCATCAGCACCCGCAACAACGCGAACTCGCGCCGGGTCAGGTCGAGGCTTCGGCCCTTCCAGGTCGCACCGAGGGTGGCCGGGTCCAGCTGCAGCGCTCCCGCCTCCAGCGTGGGCTGCGCACGCCCGGAACTGCGCCTGATCAGCGCGCGCACGCGCGCGAGCAGCTCGGCGGTATCGAACGGCTTTCCTAGATAGTCGTCCGCGCCGACGTCCAGCCCGGCAGTGCGATCGGCCGGTCGTTCGCGCGCACTGAGCACCAGGATCGGCACCTGGTTGCCGACGGCGCGGACCTGCCGGATCACCTCGATGCCGTCCATCCGCGGCAGTCCCAGGTCCAGCACCACCAGATCGAACTCGCCGTCGCGCATGGCCAGCACACCGCTGGTCCCGTCCTGCACCCAGTCGACCGCGAAGGCGCCGCGCCGTAGCGCGGTGCAGATCCCCTCCCCCAGCAGAAGGTCGTCTTCGACCAGCAGGATGCGCATCGCAGGAGTGTGGTGCGCCCCAGGTCAGTCCGCAAGGCGCCGGGCCGCTTCCTGCAGCTTGCTCTGCGCCTCGCGCCGGCGCCCGGCGTCGGCCAGTTCGCGGCCGGAACGTGCGGGCGCTGCCAACGCCTTCTCGAAGCCCTCTTTGGCGCCGCGCCAGTCCTTCTGGTCCCGCAGGAAATCCGCGTAGAAATAGTTGGCATCGATGCCGTCCGGGTCGATCGCCAGGCCCTGGCGCAGCAGGGTTCGCGCGGTGTCGTCGTCGCCGAATCCGAGCGGCCAGCCGGGGACCTGGTAGTACAGCGCGCCCAGGCTGGTGTAGGCGGCGCCATCCAGCGCATCGGGCGCGATCTCCAGGGCCGCCTCGAAATCGGCACGCGCGCGCTTGACCAGGCCAAGCGCGCCCATGCCGCCCTTTTCCCCGGCCAGGCTGGACAGCACGATGCCCTCCCAGATCAGCGCCTCGGCGTCGCGCGGCCGCGCCTGCCTGACCCCCTCCACCTGCCGCGCGAGCTCCTCGAAGGCAGACTCGCGCTGCGCCTTGGGCAGCTGGTAGCTGATCTCGGCCCAACGGTCGCGGATCTGCTCGATCGTCGGCGTGCCCGGTTCGGCCGCCAGCGCGACCCCGACCAGCACCGCGGTGGAGATGAGGATCAGCAGGAGCATGGACTTACTGTGAAACGGGTTCATGGTGGAGGTTCTCCGTAGCGGGCTGTGGTGATCGTCGCGCATGCCGGCGGACGGCGGGCAGGCTTGCCCGCAGGTTTCGGTCGACGAGCCCCGGCAGCAGCCCGTTGAGCCGCGCGAACAGCTTCTCCGGCCACCCGACCTGCAGCCGCGACGTGCCACGCTCGATGGCGGCGACCAGCTGGCGGGCGACATCGGCCGGCGCGTCGCTGGCGACCTTGAGCTCGGCGTTGAGCGCATCGACGGCCGGCGTGTTGAACGGCGTGCGTGTCGCACGTGGCGAGAGGTACTGGAAGCGCAACGGTGTATCGGCGTACTCGCGGGCCAGCGCCTCGGTCAAGCCGCGCAGGCCGAACTTGCTCGCGCTGTAGGCGGCGAATCCGGGGAACGCGAGGCTGCCGAAGGTGGATCCCAGCACCACGACCGCGGCCCGATCTTGCCCGCGCAGCACCGGCAGAAGCGCGTGCAGGAGCAGCAGCGGCGCCACCAGGTTGGTCTGCAGCAGCCGCGCCATCGCCTCGGCGCCCTGATCTTCGAACAGGCCGAAGGCGCTTTGGGCATGACCGAGCACCAGCACCGATGGCGCAGGCCGCAGCGCCCGCGCGGCATCGACCACGCGTGCGCGGCCGTCGTCGCGGGTCAGGTCGGCGGCGACCCACTGCAGGGCGCCGGCCGGCACCTTCCGCACCAGGCGGCGCAGCTTCGCCTCGTCGCGCCCCACCGCCAGCACGCTCGCGCCTGCGGCGGCGAGCGCCACGCACAGCGGCTCACCGATGCCGCCGCTGGCACCGGTCAGGATCACCGTCCGGCCGGCGAGCTTCATCACGCGGCCTCGGCCAGGCGCACGCCATCGGCGCGCAGGGTGCGGAAAATGTCTCCGTACAGCACATAGAACCGGCGCGCGGCGTGGACCACCGCCGCGCGGTCCACCTCGTCGTCCAGGCGGTCCATTAGCCCCTTGAAGAAGCCGACGTGCTCGATGTCCAGATCGCCGTGCGACAGCAGGTAGCTGAACGCGTTGCGCGGCAGCTCGAGAGAAGCCTGCAGCGCGTTGGCCGCGCGCGTGGCCAGGGCGACGCTGGTGCCTTCGAGCACCAGCACCATCCCGAAGAACCCCACCGGGTTGCCCCGGTGGATGGTGTCGTAGGCGTAGCTGACCATCAGCTCGGTGGCCAGCGAGGGCGACGACGACGACGCTGCCGCGCGGTCCCCGCCGCAGGCGGCGATGTCGTCCAGCACCCACTCCTGGTGTCCCATCTCTTCCTCGATGTACTCGCCGATGGCGGTACGCAACCATTCCAGCCGCGCGGGCAGGCGCGCACCGCAGGCCATCAACAGCGGTACGGTGTGGCGCACGTGGTGGTAGGCCTGCTCGAGGAAGGCGACATAGTCGTCCCGCGCGATCCTGCCGGCGAGCGCCGCCTGGATGATCGGGACGGCAAGCAGGCGGTCGCGGTCGCGCGCGGTCTGCGCGGTCAGGTCGTCATGAAAGCTCATGCGGTGGCTCCGGTCGTGGGAACGGTCTGTGGGTGCCGGTAGCAGGCATCGATCTCGGCCTGGTAGCGGGAGAGGACGGCGCCGCGCCGGATGCGGCCATTGGCGGTGGACAGGCCCTTCGCTGCGCTGAAGGGCGCATCGGCACGGACGAATCGCGCGATCCGCGCGTAGTCCGGCAGCCCGGCATTGACCTCGGCCAGCGCGCGCGCGATTCGCGCGTCGTCCAGGTCGCGGCGCCGCGGCACCAGGACGGCGACGTTGTCGGCGCGGCCTTCGCCCCACACCACGGCCTGGCCGATGGCCGGATGCGCCAGCAGTTCGCTCTCCACCCATTCGGGCGAGACGTTGCGGCCGAACGCGGTGATGAAGACGTGCTTGCTGCGGCCGGTGACGTGCACGAAGCCGTCCGCATCGATGCGTCCCAGGTCGCCGGTGCGTACCGGTCCGGCGGGCATGGTTTCGCCGCCGAGGTAGCCGAGCGCCTTCGCGCCGTCGACGCGGATCTCGCCATCGTCCACCGACACCCGCGCATGCGGCAGGACCTGCCCGACGCTGCCGTCGCGCGACGCCTCGGGGCGGTTGAGACAGACCACGGAGGCGCACTCGGTCAGGCCGTAGCCCTCGAAGACCGGCAGGCCCTGCGCTTGGGCGCGCGCCAGCAGACCCGGGCCGATGCGCCCACCGCCGACCGCGATGTACCGCAACGACGCGGGCAACCGGGCGCCCTGTTCCGCCGCCGCCACCAGCGCCAGCAGGAACTGCGGCACCAGGATCACGCTTTCCGGCCGGTAGCGATGCAGGCAACGGAGCAGGGTGGGCACGTCCAGGCCGGAAGCACCGCTGTAGCCGACCTCCGCCAGCGACGGCAGGGCGATCTGGGCGTCCGACAGCAGCGCCGCGTACAGGCCCGCCACGTTCTCGAGCAGCGTCGACAGCGGCATCAGGCAAAGATGGCGCCGCGGGCGAACGGCGGAGGCCGCTTCCACCAGCGAGCCGGCCACGTCGAACAGGGCCTCGGCATCCAGGCACACGCCCTTCGGCAGGCCCGTCGTGCCCGAGGTGTAGGTGACGCATGCGGTGCGCAGGGGCAGCGGCTGAGCGGCGTCGGTCTCCCCCGCCACCCGCCAGCAGGCGAGTCGCTCCCACTCCGGGAAGTCGATGCGGGCCCCGGCCGCCGGCGGCCTGCCGTCGTGGGCACCGGTCACGATGCACTGGGCGCCGCTGCTGGCCACGGCGTACCGCAGCTGCGCCTCGGAAAAGAACGTCGGCAACGGGACGTGCACGGCGCCCGCCGCGCGGATGGCAAGATCCAGCACGAACCAGCCCGGCCCATTGTCCAGGCGGCTGGCGACGCGCCGGGTGCAGGTGCGGGCGAGCCATTCGGCGATCCGCTCGATGCGCGCGGCCAGCTCCCGGTCGCCGAGATCGCCCTGCTCGGCGATCAGGCGCGGACCGCGGCGACGCCCGGGCTCGCGCAGCACGACGTCCATGGGCCGCATCAGCGCACCCCCGCCAGGCACACCGTGGGCGCCGCGCCCGGATCCTCGGCCGGCTGCGTCGCGCCCAGGTAGGCGACGCCTTCGGCCAGGTTTCCACAGACCAGTCGGGGGCGCGATGCGTAGTAGGTTCCCCAGTCGCCGCCGCCCCGCAAGCGCTCGACGCGCGCCTCGGCGAGCTCGATCGTGGGCAGCCGCAGCCGCTGCAGCGCGTTGCGCAACTGCCGGGTCGCCACGAAGAGCACCCATTCCATGCCTGCCGACTGCAGCAGCATGGCGAGCTGCAGGATCAGTTCGCGGGCGATACCGGGGGTGCTGGCGGCGAAGTTGCCCACTTCCGCCACCGCGCGTCGATCGACCCGCGCGATCTCGCGCCAGGCCATGACCCGCTCCACCGGCCCGTCCAGGTACTGCTCGGCGAACAGCCGCCCTTCTCCGCCGGCCCGCAGGCCGACCGCCGCGGAGAGCCGCCCTTCGCCATCGCGGTAGGCGAGCAGGTGCGGAAGGAAGCTACGCAGGCGGGCCCCGTAGCGATCGCGATAGATCCCGGCGATGAAGTTCTCGAGCTCGACGCGATCCGGATCGTCGCGACCGACGAGCGCCACGCTGGCGAAGCGGCCGGGAAGAGGAGCGAGGGAAGCGTGCGGGCGTATCCAGTGCATGGACGGCATGCTGGATTCGCCCGATTAAGGGCCGATTAGCGCGAAGTTAAGCGCCTATTAGGGTTTTGGAAGCGATTCATTGGATCCGCGGCGTGGGTCAGCGGAACTCGAAGAGCTCGTGGCGGAGCGCGCTGTCAGGGATGCCGGCATCGCGCATCATCAGCGAGCGCACCTCGTCCAGCAGGCCCTTGGGGCCGCAGAACGAGATCTGCACATGCGCCGGTCCCGCCGGCGCGGCCGCCTCGGCGAAGCGGCGGCGGAACTCCGGGTCCCTTGGGCCGGTCGCGACGTCGACCAGCGCGACGCCACGCCGCTCGGCCAGCGCCTGCAGGTCGACCGGCTCCGGGAGTTCGCGCCCCGGAGTGTGGAAATGGAAGAAGGTGACCCGTTCGAACCTGTCGCCCTCCTCGTGCAGCCAGGCGATGAAGGGCGTGACGCCCACGCCGCCGGCGATCCAGATCTCGGCGCCCCCCTGCGGCAGGCGCTGGAAGCGACCGAACGGCGCGTACACCTCGGCCACCAGGCCCGGCGCGGCCTCCTGCACCAGACGCGCCGTGTAATCCCCCAGCGAGCGCACCATGAAGGTGATGCTGCCGCCCGCGCTGGCGGCGCTGGCGATGGTGAAGGGATGCGGCTCGCGCAGGCCCTGGCGCTTGAACGACAGGAACGCGAACTGCCCGGGGGCGAAGGGGATCGATTTGCCGACCGGCGCCAGCTGGAGGTGCACCGCGCTGGCGTTGGCGGACACCGCCTGCAGGCGGTATTCGGCATGCTGCGACAACCACGGATACAGGAACAACTTGTATCCCGCCGCCGCCACGCCGAGCCCGGACAGGCCGGCCAGCCACAGTCCCGGCGGGTCGAGCAGCGCCACCGGCGACTTGAAGCTCAGCCAATGGGCTACGACGATCAGGAACAGGGGCCCCGACAGCTTGTGCCACCAGCGCCACACCCGATACGGGATGTTGCGGTTCAAGGCCAGCATGACGATCAGCATCAGCGCCACGAAGCTCAGCTGCCGCACCAACCGCGTGGCGGGGCCGGGCAGGCTGATGATGGCCGCGGTCTCCCACTCCGGACTGCCCGCCTTGAAGACCAGGTGCACCGATGCGAATACCAGCGCCCACACGCCCAGCCATTTGTGCGTCTCGTACACCCGGTCCAGGCCGCCGAAGATCGTCTCGATCCACTTCCAGCGGGCACCGAGCACCGCGGCCATCGCCATGAGCGACATCGCGGCGATGCCCGCGCCGAGACTGAGCGCGGCGGTGCTCCACCACGTCGCGGCTGGGATCGCCGACAACCCCATCGCGAAGCCGACCAGGATCAGGCCAGCCAGCAGGGGTGCAGTGCCGAGCCTCCAGGGCTTCGGCACCCCCGACGCGTTCGCAGGAATCTTCAAGGTGAGCTCCTTGTCCCGCGGCAACTGTTCATTCGGGTACCGGCAGGCACGGCCGCCGAGATGGGGCTTGCCGGCTCCGGCCGAAACATCTTGCCTGCAAGACTGCGCCGACGGGGTGGCGCCGGCATTGATCGAAGTCAACCGCCCGCCTGCGCCGCCGCGCGCCGATCCCGGCATTACCGCCGCGGCTCGAAGTAGCGCACCGCCTCCTCTTCGGTCATCTCGTAGCGCGGCGCCAGGTGCGGCAGCAGCAGGCGCAGCCAGGCGCGGTTGGCCAGCTGGGTTTCCCGCGGGCAGCCGCGCGCGCGCGTCGCCGGCAGGTCGCCGGCGCCGACGATGCCGGCGTACTCGACCGGATCGGTACCGTAGATCAGGCACTGCAGGTTGAAGTAGCGCTGCTCGCCGAGCGCATGCTCGGCGGCGTAGGCGTGCAGGTCGTAGGCGCCGGTGCTGCGCGAGAGCATCCAGTCCGCCGCCATGCGCAGGTTGTCGATCACGTCGGCCGGGGTTTCATCGAGCGCGGCGAAACGCAGCATCAGGATCGCCGCGAGCTGGTCGACCGCGTCCTCCTGCCGGCCGGTGACCGGAAGGTCCAGCAGGTGCACCAGCGCATGACCGGTTTCGTGCAGGACGATGAAGCGCACATTGGCGCGGGTGTAGCGCAGCGGGTGGTCCGCGCCGAAGCCGCCTGCCGCCTGCTGCGCCTGGCCGCGCTCGTACAGGGTACGCAGGGTTTCGTAGCAGAGCACCACCTCGGCGGCGGCGGGCCGGTAAAAGGCGCCGAACTCGCCGCACTCGGCAGTGACATACCGCAGCCGCCGCGGCAGCGCGAACACCCCTTCGATCGCCTGGATCTCCGGCAGCCTGCGCAGCAGGTCGGCCTCGCGCACGCGTACGTGGATCCGCTGCAGGTCGGGCGACTGCGGTTGCGCATAGGCGTACTCGAACGCGGGGCCAGCCGGCCGCGCGGTCGCGCCCGCCGGCACCCGCCTGGCGCGCACGATCGCTCGCGCCGGCGTCCGCGCGATCGAGCCTTGCGCGATTGCCGTATTCCGCTCCGCCACCGGCGGGCCACCACCTGCGCATCCAACGATGGCCAACGCCGGCACGAGCGACAGCCCGGCGATCCAGGCAGTGAACGACATCCGGGTCTCCTGGCTGCCCGCGCCCGCGTCGGCGCGGTGCGCGGCGCGCTGGAAGTGCATGGGTGGCGGCGTTTCGCGACCGGGCGCGAGCGACGGGCGCCCGCAGCGCCTCGATGCCGCGATTCCGCCTTGCCCCGTTCCAACATCTTATTACACCGCGGACTTGCGGCAAGCCCACCGTCCCGGTGCCCAATCGCCATCCCGAACGAACAGCGCAATGGGAGCGGCGACATGCAAATGAATGGAACTGGACATGCGGTGGCGATCGCCGGCGCCGGCCCGACCGGGCTGATGCTGGCGGGCGAGCTGGCGTTAGCCGGGGTGGACGTGGCGATCGTCGAGCGGCGCACCAGCCAGGACCTGCCCGGCGCCCGCGCCGGCGGGCTGCACGCGCGCACCATCGAGGTGCTCGACCAGCGCGGCATCGCCGACCGCTTCCTGGCCGAGGGCCAAGTGGCGCAGGTCGCCGGGTTCGCCTCGGTGACCCTGGACCTCGGCGGCTTTCCCACCCGCCATCCCTACGGGCTGGCGCTGTGGCAGAAGCACATCGAGCGCATCCTCGCCGGCTGGGTGGAGGAGCTCGGGGTGCCGATCCTGCGCGGGCGCGAGGTCACCGGATTGGCGCAGGACGAAAGCGGCGTCGACGTGCTGCTGGCCGACGGCGGCACGCTGCGGGCGCAGTACCTGGTCGGCTGCGACGGCGGCCGCAGCCGGGTCCGCAAGGCCGCCGGCATCGGCTTCCCGGGCTGGGACCCGACCGTCAGCCACCTGATCGCCGAGGTCGAGATGACGCAGGTGCCGGAGTTCGGCGTGCATCGGAATGCCTACGGCACGCACGCCTTCGGCCGGCTGCAGTACGAGATCCGCGACGGCGAGGTGATCTACGCCGACGCCGGGCCGGTCAGCGTGATGGTGACCGAAGCGCATCCCGGCGCCACCGGCGAGCCGACCCTGCAGGACCTGCGCACGGCGCTCGTCGCCGCCTGCGGCATCGACTACGGCGCGCACAGCCCCGCCTGGATCTCCAGGTTCACCGACGCCAGCCGCCAGGCCGCCGCCTATCGCGACCGGCGCGTGCTGCTGGCCGGCGACGCCGCCCACGTGCATGCGCCCGACGGCGGACAGGGCCTCAACACCGGCGTGCAGGACGCGGTCAACCTCGGCTGGAAGCTGGCCCAGGTGGTAAAGGGGATCTCGCCGGAGGCGCTGCTCGACAGCTACCACGCCGAGCGCCACCCGATCGCCGCCCGGGTGCTGCGCACCACCATGGCCGCGGTGGCGCTGCGCCGCCCGGACGAACGCACCAACGCGCTGCGCGAGACCGTCGCCGAACTGCTGGGCATGGAGCAGCCGCGCAGACACTTCGCCGCGATGCTCTCCGGCCTCGGCACCCACTACGACTTCGGCCCCGGCCATCCCCTGGTTGGCCGGCGCATGCCCGACCTGGACCTGGCCACCGCCGCCGGCCGATCGCGGGTCTACGACCTGCTACACGACGCCAAGCCAGTGCTGCTGAACCTGGGTGCGGCCGGCGGTGTCGACCTCGGACCGTGGGCGGACCGGGTGAAGCTGGTCGACGCCAAATATGCCGGCCGTTGGGAGCTGCCGGCACTGGGCGAGGTGCCGGCCCCGGATGCGGTCCTGGTCAGGCCCGACGGCTACGTGGCCTGGGTGGGCGAGCGGACACGGCAAGGGCTTACGGACGCGCTTGCCGCCTGGTGCGGGCCGCCAGCTGCGGGGTAGCGCGGCGTCGAACGGCGCGAGCAATTCTTCATGGCCGCACTAGCGTGGGTCGACCGCAACGAGCGACGGGGATATCGAGTGTGGTGGGCCCACCAGGATTCGAACCTGGAACCAAGGGATTCGCGTAGCCCGGAGGTTTCCCCCCGGCGCGGACTATCTCTTCACCCTCCGCCGCATGCACCGGCATGCGGCGGGTGGGGTGCGGGACGCTCGAGCCTGTGATCAAGGGCACTGCAGCCCCCAGGTAGTCTCTGCACCTTCCGGCGGTGTACCGCCGGCTTGGCTCAGGGTTGCCACCGTCCGCGCCAGGCGCGCCGCTGAGGTTTCCCTGAATTCATCCCGTTCCCGTCCGCGCGTTACCGCGCGGCGGCACCTTTCGATGAGTCCCCTGCTCTAACCATTGAGCTATAGGCCCGTGGGACGAATCTTACCCACTACGGTCCGCCAGCGGGCATCGTGGACGCGGATCCGGCGCCCGCGGCCACGGCCGCGGGGTCGCCGTGCCCTAGCGTTCTCCCGACATCGAGTAAGGCAGTTCGGCCCCTGCACCCGGCCAGTCCCGGTTCGGCGCGGCCTGCATGGTGAAGCGGAGCTCGCCGCCGGCCAGGATCTCGTCGTGGCGGAGGAAGGCGCGGCGCAGCGGTTCGCCGTTGAGGGTGGCCGAGGCGATGTAGCCGTGGCCCTGGTCGAGGCCCTCGGCGACGATGGTGAAGGACTTGCCGTCGGGCAGGTGCAGGGTGGCGCGCGGCAGGAACGGGCGTCCGATGACGTATTCGCCGCTGCCCGGCGCCACCGGGTAGAAGCCGAGCGCGGTGAACAGGTACCAGGCGGACATCTGGCCGAGGTCGTCGTTGCCGGCCAGGCCGTCGGGGCGCGCGGCGTACTGCGAGTCCATGATCCGGGCCAGCCGCGCCTGGGTGCGCCAGGGCTGGCCGGCGTGGGCGTACAGATAGGCGACGTGGTGGCTGGGCTCGTTGCCGTGCGCGTACCAGCCGATCAGGCCGGTGATGTCCTCCATGTGCGCGAACACGGCCGGGTCCACGTCGGCCTCGAACACCTCGTCGAGCCGCGCCAGCAGCGCGTCGGCGCCACCATGCGCGGCGGCCAGGCCGGCGACGTCGTGCGGCACGTACCAGGAGTACTGCCAGGCGTTGCCCTCGGTGTAGTCGCTGCCGTAGCCGCTGACGGTGGGGTCGAAGGGCTCGCGGAAGCCGCCGTCGCGGTTGCGCGCGCGCATGAAGCCGGTATCGCGGTCGTAGACGTTGCGCCAGTTGCCGGCGCGGCGCCGGAACTCGCTGGCGACGTCGTCGCGGCCCATCGCCGCGGCCATGCGCGCGATGGTCCAGTCGCCGTAGGCGTACTCCAGGGTCTTCGAGGCGGCCTCGCCCTCCTCGTCGATCGGCACCCAGCCCAACTCCATGTACTGGCGCAGGCCGTCGTAGGGGCCGTAGCTGGCGCTGGCGACCATGGCGTCGAGGGCGGCGTCGGCATCGAAGCCGCGGATGCCCTTGAGGTACGCGTCGGCGATCACCGGCACCGCGTGGTAGCCGATCATGCACCAGGTCTCCAGGCCGTGGAACGACCACACCGGCAGGATTCCGTAGGGGCTGTGGCGCTGGTGCGCGAGCAACGACTGGATGAAATCGGCGTTGCGCGCCTCGGGCTGCACCAGGGTCAGCAGCGGGTGCAGCGCGCGATAGGTGTCCCACAGCGAGAAGGTCGAGTAGTGGGTGAAGCCGTCGGCCCGGTGCACGGCGTTGTCGGGGCCGCGGTAGCGGCCGTCGCTGTCCATGAACAGGCTGGGGCCCATCAGCGTGTGGTAGAGCGCGGTGTAGGCGGCGGTGCGGGCGTCCTCCGGCGCTTCCACCTCGAGCACCGAAAGCGCCTCGGCCCACTGCCGCTTCGCGTCGGCGCGCACGCGGTCGAAGTCGAAGTCCGGCACCTCGGCGTCGAGGTTGGCGATAGCGCCGGCCTCGCTGACCGGGGAGATCGCCAGCTTCGCCACCAGCGGACCGTCCATGGCGCTGCCGAAGTCGAAGCTGGCGACCAGCTGCCGGCCCTCGATCTGCGCGCGCTCCGCCGGCTCGTCGGCGCCCGGAGGCGGGAAGCCCTTGTAGGGGATGTCCTGCTCGGTGTTGTGCAGCGCGTGCGTACGCGGCGGCCGCGAGAACCGCAGCGCGAAGTACAGCTGCCGGCCCGGCGCCCAGCCGCGAGTCTCGCGGAAGCCGGTCACGGTGCCGTCGTCGCGCACCCGGATCCGCGACCAGGAGATCTTGCCGGGGTAGTCGTAGAGGCTGGTGCGCAGGTCCAGCAGCACGTGCGCGGGCGCGCCCTCGGGGAAGGCGTAGCGGTGCACGCCGACCCGCGCGCTGGCGGTGAGTTCGGCGCGCACGCGGTAGTCGTCCAGGGTGACCGCGTAGTAGCCCGGCTCGGCCACCTCGTCGTCGTGGCGGAAGCGCGAGCGGTAGCCGCTGCCGGGCACGTCGGGGTCGCCGCGCTCGAGTTTCGGCGTGCCGGTCACCGGCATCAGCAGCACGTCGCCGAGGTCGGAATGGCCGGTGCCGGAGAAGTGGGTGTGGGAGAAGCCGACGATGCCGTCGTCGTCGTAGCGGTAGCCGGCGGCCCAGTCGTAGGCCTGCGCACGCGGCTGGATGCGGGTGTCGGGGCTGAGCTGGACCATGCCGAACGGCACCACCGCGCCGGGGAAGGTGTGGCCCTCGCCGCCGGTGCCGATGAAGGGATCGACCGCGGCCCAGGCCGCTTCACCGCGTTCGTCCGCCGCGGCGGATAGCGCCGCGGCCATTCCCAGCAGCAGCCCCGTCGCCACGCGCCATGCTCCGCTTGTCATCGCCACCCCCGCCGATTGGATCGATCCAATCGAAACCCTAGCACCGCCCGCCGGGTTCCGGCACGTTGCGGCGCAAAATGCGCGTGTCTTACCGCCTACCGTGGCGGCAGCATGGCTGCAGCTCCGCCCCAGCCGCGCAGGGCCGCAGCCCCTGTAGGAGCGGCCCATCGCCGCCAAGGCAGCGGGCGGCTCCGGCCGGGCGGGCGGGCGGTGATTCCGGGTCCGGCTGGCGACGCCGGCCTTCGCGTGCATGGCACGCTCCTGCGGTGGCGGCAGGATGCGATGAGGCCGCCAACGCGAACGGCCCGCGGGGGCGGGGCCGTTGCGTCGGGTACTGTGACAGCGCACGGCGGGACGGCGCGCGCCGGCGCCGCCGCGGCTCAGTCGATGTCGAGGAAACTCCGCAGCTGCTCCGAGCGGCTGGGATGACGCAGCTTTCGCAGCGCCTTGGCCTCTATCTGCCTGATCCGCTCGCGGGTGACGTCGAACTGCTTGCCGACCTCTTCCAGGGTGTGATCGGTGTTCATGTCGATGCCGAAGCGCATGCGCAGCACCTTGGCCTCGCGTGGGGTCAGCCCGGCGAGCACGCCGTGGACGGTCTCGGACAGGTTGATGTTGGTGGTGGCCTCGACCGGGGACTCGACGTTGGTGTCCTCGATGAAGTCGCCCAGGTGGGAGTCCTCGTCGTCGCCGATCGGGGTCTCCATGGAGATCGGCTCCTTGGCGATCTTCATCACCTTGCGGATCTTGTCCTCGGGCATCTCCATTTCCTTGGCCAGCTCCTCCGGCGTGGCCTCGCGGCCGTACTGCTGGAGCATCTGCCGGGAAATGCGGTTGAGCTTGTTGATCGTCTCGATCATGTGCACCGGGATGCGGATGGTGCGCGCCTGGTCGGCGATCGAACGCGTGATCGCCTGGCGGATCCACCAGGTGGCGTAGGTCGAGAACTTGAAGCCGCGGCGGTGCTCGAACTTGTCCACCGCCTTCATCAGGCCGATGTTGCCCTCCTGGATCAGGTCGAGGAACTGCAGCCCGCGGTTGGTGTACTTCTTGGCGATCGAGATCACCAGGCGCAGGTTGGCCTCGACCATCTCCTTCTTGGCCTTGCGCGCCTTGGCCTCGCCGTAGGCCATGGTGCGGTTGATCTCCTTGAGGTCGGCCAGGGTGACGGTCATGGCCTTCTCGATCGAGGCGATCGACTCCTGCTCGCCGACGATCTGGTCCTTGACCTCGCGCAGGCCCGAGGACCACTTCTGCTTGCGCTTGAGCATCTCGTCGACCCAGCCGGTATTGGTCTGGTTGCCTTCCCAGGCGCGCAGGAAGTCCTTGCGCGGCATCTTCGCCACGCGCGTGGACAGGTCGAGGATGCGGCGCTCGTGGTCCTTGATCTCGCCCACCACCTCGCGCAGCTTGCGCACCAGGGTGTCGACCAGCGGTAGCGGCAGCTTCAGGGTCATCACCTGCGCGGCCATGTCCTCGCGCAGCTTCAGCGCCGACTTGTGGGTCGGGCCGTGCTTGGCGTAGGTCTTCTGGAACTTGGCGTGCAGCTGTGCCAGCTCCTCCATGCGCCGCGCGACCTCTTCGGGGTCGGGGCCGGTGGGACCGGCCTCCTCGGTGTCGTCGTCGTCGTCGCTGTCGTCGTCGGAGTCGTCGTCGTCGCTGTCGTCCTTGGCCGCAGGCTTGGCGGACGGCTTGTCGTCGGCGGCGGCAGCGGCGGCAGCGGCCTCCTCTTCGAGGTGGTCGTTGAAGCCGACCACGATCTCGGCCAGGCGCTTCTTGCCGGCCTTGTGCAGCTCGTAGTCCTCCAGCAGCAGCTGCACCGACCACGGGAAGCTGGCCAGCGAAGCCAGCATCTGGTGCAGGCCTTCCTCGATGCGCTTGGCGATGGCGATCTCGCCCTCGCGGGTCAGCAGCTCCACGGTGCCCATCTCGCGCATGTACATGCGCACCGGGTCGGTGGTGCGGCCGCCCTCGGCGTCGAGCGCGGTCAGGGTGGCCGCGGCCTCCTCGGCGGCGGTGTCGTCGACGTCGCGGTTGCCGGTGGAGTCGCCGGCCAGCAGCAGCTGCTCGGCATCGGGGGTGCTCTCGTGCACCTCGATGCCCATGCCGTTGATCATGCCGATGATGTCTTCGATCTGCTCCGGATCGACCAGGTCGTCGGGCAGGTGATCGTTGACCTCGGCGTAGGTCAGATAGCCCTGTTCCAGGCCCTTGCTGATCAGCTGCTTGATGTCGGACTGCGGCGCCGCCTGACGTTCGTTGGCCATAGAATCGCGCTACCAGGGAGGAGGAAAAAAGTGAACCCGTAATTATACCAGCCGCCCTCTCCGCCGTCCTTGGAAGGGGGCCGTGGGGTGCGGGGGACGGGGGTCTTCAGGACCGCAGCAGGAAGCTCACAGGTCCGTCGTTGACCAGGCTGACTTCCATATGGGCACCGAACCTGCCGGTTTCCACCCCGGGAAGGTGCTTTTGCCGGCAGATCGCCGCCAGCTCGCTGAAGATGCGTTCAGCTTCGGCCGGCGCGGCCGCGGTGCTGAAACCCGGGCGCATCCCCGAGCGGGTATCGGCGGCCAGGGTGAACTGGCTCACCAGCAGCAGGCCGCCGCCGGTGTCCGCCAGCGAACGGTTCATTCGCCCCTCCGCGTCGGCGAACACCCGGTAGCCGAGCAGGCGGTCGGCCATGCGCCGGACCTGGGCGGCCGAGTCGCCCGGCTCCACTCCGACCAGCGCCAGCAGGCCAGGCCCGATCCTGCCCACGATCTGACCGTCGACGGCGACGCTGGCCCGGGAGACGCGCTGGATGAGGGTGAGCATGGGGTGGGAGCGTGATTCGTGATTCGGGGGTCGGCACGTCGACGGCGATGTCGGCGTCGGGACCGGGCGATGGGGTGTCGGGATCGAAGGCACAAGCGGGTGCGCCGCCACCGCAGGATAAGGGGTCGCGGCCGCGCCTTCCCGCCCGCCCCGCTTCCTGCAGCCCTCCCGGCTAGACTTGCGCGATGACCCGCGCTGCCGCCGCCCTGCTCTACGCGCTCGCCGCCGGCTTCGCCCGGCTGCCTTGGCCGGTGCTGTACCGGATCGGCGACGCACTGGCGTGGCTGTGGCGGCGGCTGGATGCGCGGGAGAGCTTCGTGGCACGCCGCAACCTGGAGATCGCCTACCCGGAACTGCTGCCCGGGCAGCGCGAGGGATGGCATCGCGAGATCCTGCGCACCACCGCACGCCAGTTCCTGGAGACGCTGGTCTTCTGGACCCGTCCGCCGGCAAGCAACCTGGCCCTGATCCGCCAGACCCAGGGGGTGGAACTGTTCGACGCCGCGCTGGCGTCCGGGCGCGGACTGATCGTGGCCGCGCCGCACTACGGCAACTGGGAGCTGCTCAATCAGTGGCTGGCCTGGCGCACGCCGATCTCGGTGCTGTACCGGCCGCCGGACGCCGCCATCGGCGAGGCCTTTCTGCGGCGCGTGCGCGCCGGCGCCGGGGCCAACGTCACCCAGGTGCGCGCCGAAGGGCCTGCGGCGGTGCGCCAGCTGCTGCGCCTGCTCAAGGACGGCGGCGTCACCGGCATCCTTCCCGACCAGCAGCCCAAGGTCGGCGACGGCGAGCACGTGCCGTTCTTCGGCATGGACGCGCTGACCATGACCCTGCTCGGGCGCCTGGCCGCCCGGACCGGCGCCACGGTGCTGTTCGCCTACTGCGAGCGTATCGGCCCGGAGCCGACATTCGCGCTGCGGATCGAGGCCGCGCCGGAAGCGATCGCCGATCCGGACCCGCGCACGGCCACCACCGCGCTCAACGCCGCGGTCGAGCGCATCGCCCGCCGCGATCCGGCGCAGTACCAGTGGACCTACAAGCGCTGGCGCTGGCGCCCGGCCGGCAGCGGCGAACCCAATCCCTACCAGAAGGCATCCGGATGATCGACATCGAAGACCTCGGCATGAGCGCGCCGGCCGGCCCCGCGGTGCCGGAGGGCGACGCGGGCTGGCAGCCGCTGCCGCGGCGGGCGCGCACGCTGTTCATGCTGGCCGGCGCGGTCGGGCCGCTGATCCCGGCGGCGATCACCCTGGCCGCGGGGGGCATGGTGCTGCTGCACCTGCCGCGGGTGCTGGCGGCGGCGGCGCTGGGCTGGCTGCTGTTCCTGCTGTTCTCGGTGTGGCTGGGCCACAAGAAGTACCGCTACACCCACTGGCTGCTCGACGACGACGGTTTCGCCCTGCGCCGCGGGCGGCTGTGGCGCAGCGAGACCCGGGTGCCCGGCTCGCGGGTACAGCACATCGATATCCGCCGCGGACCGCTGGAGCGGCGCTTCGGCCTGTCCACGCTGGTGATCCACACCGCCGGCTCCCGCCAGAGCGCGGTGACCGTGCAGGGCCTGGACGCCGACGACGCCGAGCGCCTGCGCGATCATCTCGCCCAGCGGGTCGAGCACGATGACGACGAGTCCTGAGCCCGCCGCCGGGGCGCCGGCACCGGAGGCGGCGCTGCCCACCGAGGTCGAGCGCCGCCTGCACCCGCTGTCGTGGCTGTTCGTGCTGCTGACCCAGCTGCGCCAGTTCCTGGTACCGCTGGTCGCGCTGCTGCTGTTCGGCGGACGCGCCAGCAGCTACCAGATGGTGCCGGCGCTGGTGGCGGTGGTGGCCATCGCGGCGCTGTCGGTGTGGCGCTATTTCACCTATCGCTACCGCATCGGCAACGACAGCATCTTCGTGCGCAGCGGCCTGTTCGAGCGCAGCCTGAGGCAGATCCCGTTCTCGCGCATCCACGACGTGGCGGTGCATCAGTCGCTGCTGCACCGCATCTTCGAGGTCGCCGAGGTACGCCTGGAATCGGCCAGCGGCAACAAGCCCGAGGCGCGGATGCAGGTGCTGCGCCAGGAGGAGGCGCTGGCGCTGGAACGGCTGGTGCGGCGCCGCGGCGAGACCGTCTCCGGCGACGGCGCGGCGGCGCAGGCGGGGCCCGACGGCGACCTGCTGCTGGCATTGCCGACGCCGGAGGTGGTCCGGCTCGGGCTGGTGTCCAACCGCGGCATGGTGATCGTGGCCGGCGCCTTCGCGCTGTCCTGGCAAGTGTTGCCCGACCGCGTGGCCGCCGACGCGTTCACCGGGCTGGGACGCCGGCTGACCGGCTACGCCGACAGCATCGGTGCCGACTGGCTGGCGCGCGGCCTGGGTATCGCGGCCCTGGTGGTGCTGGCGCTGGCGCTGGTGCGGCTGCTGTCGGTGGCGCTGGCCCTGGTGCAGTACCACGGTTTCCGCCTGGAGCAGCACGGCCGCCGCCTGACCGCCGGCCGCGGCCTGCTCACCCGCCGCCGCAACAGCGTGCCGCGCCGGCGCATCCAGGCCTGGACCCTGCAGGAGACCCTGCTGCACCGCCTGCTCGGCCGCCGCAGCCTGCGCATCGATACCGCGGTGGTGGAGCAGGGCAACGAGGAGCGCGGCCTGGCCGAGCTGGCGCCGATCGCCACCCCGCGGGCCTGCGACGCCCTGGTCGGCCACCTGCTGCCGCAGGCGGCGTGGCCGCCCGCAGCCTGGCAGCCGCTGCACCGGCGCGCCTGGATGCGCCTGGCCCTGGGCGGATGCCTGGTCGCCCTGGTGCTGGTCGCGGCGATCGGCTGGCACTTCGGCGCCTGGGGACTGCTCGGCCTGCTGTGGATCCCCTGGGCGATCTTCGTCGCCCGCCAGCACGCGCGACGCGCCGGCTACGCGCTCGACGACCAGCTGGTCGCGGTACGCGAAGGTTGGTGGTCGCGCCACTGGCGCTTCGCCGAGATCGGCAAGCTGCAGGCGCTGCAACTGCGGCAGTCGCCGCTGGACCGCTGGTTCGGCATGGCCTCGCTGTGGCTGGACAGCGCCGGCACCGGCGCGCTGGCGCCGCCGCTGCGCATGCGCTACCTGCCCGAGGCCGAGGCGCGCGCGCTGTTGGCGCGCATCGGCGGCGCGGTGGCGCGCAGGAGGCTGCGATGGTGAATCGCCGCGCCTCGTGCCTGCGCCCGGATAGCCCCCCCATCCCGAACCGAGTGACGCCATGAAGGTGCTGGTGACCGGCGGCGCCGGCTACATCGGCTCGCACATGGTGAAGCTTCTCGCCGCCAGCGGGCTGTCCCCCGAGGTGGTCGACGACCTGAGCGGCGGACGCCGCGAGGCAGTGGTCGATGCGCCCCTGCACGTCGGCGACGTCGGCGACAGCGCCTTCATCGACGCGGTACTGGCCCGGACCCGCCCCGCAGCGGTGATGCACTTCGCCGGCTCCATCCAGGTCGGCGAGTCGATGCGCGAGCCCGCGCGCTACTACCGCAACAACCTGGTCGCCACCCTGGCGCTGCTGGATGCGATGCGCCGGCACGGGACGACCCGCCTGGTGTTTTCCTCCACCGCGGCGATCTTCGGCAATCCCGTACACGTCCCCATCGGGGAGGATCACCCCAAGGCGCCGATCAATCCATACGGGCGCAGCAAATGGATGGTCGAACAGGCACTCGCGGACCACGACGCCGCCTACGGGCTGAAATCGGTGTGCCTGCGCTATTTCAACGCCGCCGGCGCGGACCCGGACGGTGTGCTCGGCGAATGCCACGACCCGGAGACCCATCTGATTCCGCTGGTCCTGCAGGTGGCGTCCGGGCGCCGGCCGCACATCGCCATATACGGCGACGACTACCAGACCGCGGACGGCACCTGCGTGCGCGACTACATCCACGTGCAGGACCTGTGCGAGGCGCACCTGCTGGCGCTGCGGTACCTCGCGGCAGGCAGCGCCAGTACAGGGTTCAACCTCGGCAACGGTCACGGCTTCAGCGTGCGCGAAGTGATCACGGCGGCGCGCCGGGTAACCGGCCACCCGATCCCCGAAGTGCTGCAGGCGCGCCGCGCGGGAGACCCGCCGAGCCTCGTGGCGGACGCGCGCCGTGCCCGCCAGACGTTGGGGTGGCAGCCACGCCACGCCGACCTGGACACCATCATCGGCCACGCCTGGAGCTGGGAACTCCGGCACGCCTGCTGGACTCGCCCATGAAGCTCCGGATCCTGCACGTCACCACCATCACGGAATGGCGCGGCGGCGATGCCCAGATGTACCAGCTCTACGGGCTGCTCGAGCCGGACCCGGATTTCGAGCAGTGGATCCTGTGTCCGGCCGATTCCGTACTGGCGGGGAAGTGCCGCGACGACGCTGCGCGTTGCGTCACCTACGCCAAGACGCGTCTCAAGCTGCTTAATGCGGTGCGGGCCATCGTCTCCACCTGCCGGCGCGAGCGCGTCGACGTGATCCACGCCCACGATTCTTCCGCGCTCAACGCCTGCCTCCTCGCGATGCGTCTGCTGCCCCGATGCGTGAAGCTGGTGCTGAGCCGCAAGCGGAACAATCCCATCGGCGGCAACCCGCTGAGCCGCCGCAAGTACGCCAACCGGCGGATCGCGCGCATCGTCTGCGTATCGGACGCGGTGGCGGGGGTCTTCGACGGCGTGGTCGATCCTTCGCGGCTGCTGACCATCCACGATGCCGTGGACGTGGACGCAATCGCCGCGCTCGGGCGACACGGCCGAGCGCATCGCGAGTTCGGGTTAGCGCCCGGCACCCGCCTGGTCGGCAATCTCGCCGGGCATACGGCGCAGAAGGATCTGCCCACCTTCCTGCGCACCGCGGCGGAGATCCTTCGCCTGAAGCCCGGATCGATGCCGGTGCGCTTCCTCCTGGTGGGCGACGGGCCGCAGCGTGCGCAGCTGGAGGCCCTGGCGGCCGAACTCGGGATCGCCGACGCGGTGGTCTTCACCGGCCACCGCCGCGACGGCCTGGAGCTGCTGGCCGAGCTGGACGTGCTGCTGATCAGCTCCGTCACCGAGGGGCTTCCGCTCACGGTGTACGAAGCCTTCGCCGCCGGCGTGCCGGTGGTGGCTACGGATGCCGGAGGCATCCGCGAGGTCGTGCACTCCGGCCGCACCGGCTTCGTCGTCCCGACCGGCGACAGCGCGGGGCTGGCGCGCCACGTGCTGGAGATACTCGCAGACGATACGCTCGCGGAGCGCCTGCGTGCGGAAGCATTCGCGCTGGTGCGGGCCGGGCACACTCCGCCGGTGTTCCGCGATCGCTACCGCGCGTTCTATCGCGGACTCGCCGGCCCCTGATCTCACTCGCCGCCCGTCGGCGCACCGCCGACCCGCAACCACGGATCCCCAAGATGTCCCTCGAAGCCCATCCCGTCCAGTCGGAGAGCACCGGATGACAGCACCTCCCCTGGTCGTTCGCTGTGGCGCGATGGGCGACATGGTGATGCTGACCTCGCTGATGCGCCTGGTCGCCGCGCGTCACGGCAGCAAGGTGGACGTGGTCAGCTCCGGCGGCTGGACCGCCCCGGTGATGGCGCACGAGCCCACCCTCGGCCACCTGCAGCTGGTCACCAGTCGCAAGACGCCCTACCTGCTCTGCCCCAGCCAGTGGGCGCTGGTGCGCTGGCTGCGCGGCCGCGGACGCGGCCCGGTCTACCTGTGCGACCCCGACCCCGAAATCCGCCGCCTGCTGCTGCGCGGCGGCGTGCGCGAGGAGGACATGGTCGAGCGGACACCCGACGAGATCGCCACGCCGATGCTGTGGCCGGACCGCTGGATGCTGTTCGGCCAGCGCGATCCCGCCCGCCGCCATGCCGTGGCCGAAGTGGATCCCGCGCCGTTTCGCCTGCCGCGGCTGGTGGTGCCCGAGGCGTCGCGCGAGGCGCTTGCGCGGTGGCTGGAGAGCGAAGGCCTGACCGGTCCGCTGGTACTGTTCCAGCCCGGCAACAAGCGCACCCACAAGCGCGGCAAGGTGATGACCGCCGACCACCCCAAACACTGGGCCCCGGAGCACTGGGCGGCGGTGGCGCGGGCGGTGCTGGAGGCGCTGCCGGAAGCACACGTGCTGCTTTGCGGCTCTCCTCCCGAGCACGCGGTGCTGGAGGACATCCGGAGCGCTGCCGACGGCGACCCGAAGGTGCGCAATCTCGCCAACGACCTGCCGATTCCACGGCTGTTCGCGCTGCTGGAGCAGGCGCACAGCATGGTCTCCGTGGACACCGGGCCTGCACATGCCGCCGCCGCGCTGGGCTGCCCGCTGGTGGTGTTGTTCGGCGCCGCGCCGGCAGCGCTGTGGCGGCCGATCGGCGGCGGCCCGATCGCCGTGCTCGGCGGCGAGCGGGGCGCGGACAGTCGCGTGTCCGACATCGATCCACGCAGGGTGGTGGAGGAATGGCGGGGGCTCCCGTCCCGCGCCTGACCGGGCGCACGGCCTCAGCCCGCCGGCAGCCGCCGCAGGCGCGCGAGGAAGAATCCGTCCATGCCCTTCTCGCCGGGCAGGCGCTGGCGGCCAGGGCCGTCGCGACGGCCGCAGGCCGCGCCGGGATCCTCGGCGCGGGCGTCGGGGGTGCGGGCCAGGAAGGCCTGTACCTGATCGGCGTTCTCCTCGCGCAGGATCGAGCAGGTGGCGTAGACCAGCGCGCCACCCGGGGCGAGCACCTGCCACAGTGCGTCCAGCAGCCGCGCCTGTAGCGCGACCAGCGCAGCGAGGTCGCGCGCGCGCCGGTGCAGCAGCACGTCGGGCTGCCGGCGCACGATGCCGGTGGCCGAGCAGGGGGCGTCCAGCAGCACCGCATCGAAGGGCACGCCGTCCCACCAGCGCGCCGGCTCGGCGGCATCGGCCGCCTGCAGCACCGCGGAGACGTCTGGCACCAGCCGCGCCAGGGTCTCGCCGACGCGCTGCAGGCGCGCGGCGTCGACATCGAGCGCCGTCAGCCGCAGGCTCGACTCGCGCTCGAGCAGGTGCGCGGCCTTGCCGCCCGGCGCGGCGCAGGCATCGAGCACCCGCGCCCCGGGCGCCGGCGCCAGCACGTCGACGACCCGCTGCGCGGCCGCGTCCTGCACCGACACCGCGCCCTCGGCGAAGCCGGGCAGCGCCGCCACCGGCAACGGCGCATCCACGCGCAGGGCGTCGTCGAGCCCTTCGGCGGCGGCCGCCTCGATGCCCGCCTCGCGCAGGCGCGCGGCATAGGCGTGGCGGTCGCCATGGCGGCGGTTGACGCGCAGCCACAGCGGCGCGGGCGTGGCGCTGGCGGCGAAGATCGCATCGATGTCCTCCGGCCAGTCGGCGCGCAGCCGGGCCTGCAGCCAGTCCGGCCAGGCTGCGGCGGGATCGCCCGGCGGCAGACCCTCGCGCTGCGCGCGCCGCAGCAGCGCGTTGACCATGCCCGCCTGGTGCGCGCGACCCAGGCTGCGTGCCGCCTCCACGGTGGCGGCGACGGCGGCGTGCGGCGGCAGCCCCAGTGGATCGAGCTGGGCGAAACCGGCGTGCAGCAACGCGCGCAGGGGGCGGTCGCGGGCGGCGAGCGGGCGCGCCATCCAGGCGTCCAGCGCGGTGTCGTAGCGCGCGCGCTGGCGCAGCGCGGCAAAGCAGATCGCCTCGACCAGAGCGCGGTCGCGCAGGTCGGGTAGCGTCGGCAGCGCCGTCGCCAACTCGGTGCGCAGCGAGCGGCCGCGGTGCAGGACCGCGTCGAGGACGCGGGCGGCGACGACTCGCGCCCCCGCTCCGTCGCTCATGCGGGCAGGTCGCGGCGGGCGTTGAGGTAGTCGGCGGCGGTGATGGCCTTGCCGCCGGCGCGCTGCAGGGTGCGGATGCGCAGCGCGCCCTCGCCGCAGGCGACGTCGATGCCGTGCCGACCGGCCGCCAGCACCGTGCCGGGGGCGGCCTGATGATCGAGCGGCACCGCTACCGCGGCGTGGATCCGCAGCCGCTCACCGGCCACCTCGGCCTCGGCCATGGGCCATGGGTTGAAGGCGCGCACGCGGTTGGCCAGAACCTGCGCCGGCTGCGTCCAGTCCAGGCGCGCTTCGGCCTTGTCCAGCTTGCGGGCGTAGGTGACGCCCTCCTCCGGCTGAGGCCGCGCGACCGGGCGGATACCGGCGCGCAGCAGGCCCAGGCCGTCGCCGAGCACCTGCGAGCCGAGCACGGCGAGGCGATCGTGCAGTTCGCCGCCGGTCTCGTGTTCGCCGATGTCGATGCTCTGCGACAGCAGCACCGGCCCGGTATCCAGCCCCTTCTCCATCCGCATCAGGCAGACGCCGGTCTCGGTGTCGCCGGCCTCGATCGCGCGCTGCACCGGCGCCGCGCCGCGCCAGCGCGGCAACAGCGAGGCATGCACGTTCCAGCAGCCTTCTTCGGGGATGTCCAGGATCGACTGCGGCAGCAGCAGCCCGTAGGCCACGACCACCATCAGGTCCGGGCGCAGCGCGCGCAGCGCCTCGCGCTCGGCGCGCGAGCGCAGGGTCTGCGGCTGGCGCACCTCGAACCCGCGTTCCAGCGCCTCGCGCTTGACCATCGACGGCGTCAGCGCGCGGCCGCGGCCGGCTGCCCGGTCGGGCTGGGTGTAGACGGCCACGATCTCGGCCTTGTTCGCCGCCGCGCGCAGCGACGGCACGGCGAATCCGGGGGTGCCGGCGAAGACGATTCTCATGGTGGGGAATCGGGAATCGGGAATCGGGAATCGGGAATGGTAAAGGCTAAAGAACTGGGCGCCCTATCCGCGACCGATTGGCAGCCGCGAAGCGCTGTTCCGATTCCCGATTCCCGACTCCCGATTCCCGGCGCGCCTCAGGCGCGCTTCCTCAACTTCGCCAGCTTCTTCAGCGCCATCTCGCGCTTGAGCGGCGACAGGTGGTCGATGAACAGCTTGCCTTCGAGGTGGTCGACCTCGTGCTGGATGCAGGTCGCCAGCAGGCCGTCCACGCGCATGGCGAAGGGCTTGCCGTGGCGGTCCAGGGCCTCGACCTCGATGCCGTCGGCACGGGTGACGTCGGCATAGACGCCCGGGATCGACAGGCAGCCCTCCTGGTGCACCCGCAGCTCCTCCGATCGGGCACGGATCACCGGGTTGACGAACACCAACGGCTGGTCCTTGCCCTCGGTCACGTCGACGATCATGAATCGGTCCAGCACGTCGACCTGCGGGGCGGCCAGGCCGATGCCGGGGGCCTCGTACATGGTCTCGAACATGTCGTCGAGGCGGCGCTGGAACGCCGGATCGGCGATCCGGTCCTGCGCCACGGGCTCGGTCGGCTTGCGCAGGTGCGGGTGGGGATACTCGAGAATCGGCAGCTGGGACATGGCGGGGAAAAGGTGGCGTGGATCACAACCGTGGGTGCTGGCGTCATTGTAACGCCGGGCGGGCTTGCGTTGGCCCCGCGTTTCTGGGCTATAGTGCCCGCGCTGCAAGGGGAAATCTCCAAGGGGAGCAGGTAGATGGCCGGCATGCTTCAGCGCCTTTCTCGGGGGCTTCGTACGGTTTGCGCCGTATCGTTGCTCACCGTTGCGACTTACGCCGCTGCCCAGGGGGTACGCGGCGATCATCCCGATACATACGTGGTCCAGCGCGGCGACACCCTGTGGGGCATCGCCGGCAAGTTCCTGGAACGACCATGGCTGTGGCCGGAAATCTGGCAGGCGAACCCGCAGATCGAGAATCCGCATCTCATCTATCCGGGCGACGTGATCAGCTTGGCCTACCTGGACCGGGTGGCGCTGCAGCCCGGCCCACGCCAGGACGCCGCGCCGATCGACGCGATCCCGCTGTCGGACATCGAGCCGTTCCTGAAGGACCTGCGCGTGGTCGACGAGTTCGAGCACCTGCCCTACGTGGTCGGGCTCGAGGAGGATCGGCTGCGCGTCGTCGAGGGGCAGGTGGCCTACGTCCGCGGGATCGGCGCGTCCAGCCCCGGCGACCGCTTCGCCGTGGTGCGGCCGACCACCCGCTACCACCATCTGACGCGCAGCGGCCTGTGCTGCGACACCTTCTCCACCCGCGACCTCGATTTCCGCGGCCGCAGCACCCTGGATACCCGGCAGTACTGGGCGGACGTGGTGATGCCGGACAAGGGCAAGGAAGTGCTGGGCTATGAGCTGGTGCAGGTCAATACCGGCACCGTGACCCGCGGCGAGGTCGGCGGCATCCAGGCCAGCACCCTGGTGCTCGACGACCAGGGCCGCGAGGTGCGCGTCGGCGACCGCCTGATCCAGGTCGATCCGCAGCCCTACGACCTGCAGTTCTTCCCGCACCCGCCGGCGCAGCAGACCGACTACGGCCGCGCGCGGGTGCTGGCCGTGGCCGACATGATGACCGCCGGCGGCCCGCGCGACGTGATCGCCATCTCAGTGGGCGCGCGCGAGGGCGTGGACAACGGCACCGTGTTCTCGCTCTGGCGCGAAGGCACCAACACCATCGACCGCGTCGAGAAGGGCCCCGACCGCGATGCCGACACGGTGTTCTTCGAGAACAAGGTGCGGCTGCCGGACGAGTTCTCGGGCCACGCCATGGTGTTCCGCACCTACGACAAGGTCGCCTACGCCCTGATCATGGACAGCATCAAGCCGACCCGCGTGGGCTATCACCTGAAGCATCCGGACGCGCCCTACTGAGCCATCCTCGGTTCGGGAAAATCCTACGCTGCAACGCGACGGCGCCCTAGGGCGCCGTCGTCGTGTCCGGCCTAGGCTGGAGCGATGAACGCCGCGCCCGCGTCAGGCTCCGCACCCCTCGCAGTTCGCCGGCACGGCGCGGACGAGGACCGCATCGCCCTGTTGCGCCTGCTCGCCGCCGGCGGCGCCG
>NZ_JACCKA010000087.1:0-49822 GCF_013425525.1 Luteimonas salinisoli
TGGGGGCGGTGCCGGGTGCCGCGCCGCCATGCAGCTGGTCGAGCAGGGCCTCGAATTCGTCGTCCTCGATCATCGCGTCCGCCGACGGCGCAGGGGCAGGCGGCGGTGCCGCCGCGGGCGCGCCCTGCAGCTGATCGAGCAGCGCCTCGAACTCGTCGTCGCTGATCAGGTCTCCGCCGCCCGACGGCGACGCGGCGGCCGCCTGCGGCTGTGCCGGCGCAGCGGCCAGGCCGAACTGCGCGATCAGTGCCGGCGGCGCGTGCTGCGGCGCCGCGCCGGCGGAGACCGCGTCCAGCATCGCCTGCAGCCAGTCGATCGACTGCTGGGCGGCATCGAAATGACGCTCTTCCAGGCGCGCCTTGTCGCTGCGCACCGCGCCCAGGGTCTCCTCGGCGGCATGACACAGTTCCACGATCGGTTCGATGCCGAGGAAGCCAGCGCCGCCCTTGAGGGTGTGGAAGGCGCGGAACACGGCATTGAGCTGCTCGCGATCGCCCGGATCCTGCTCGAGCGCGACCAGTTGCTCGCCGAGCCGGTCGAGCAATTCGCGCGCCTCGACGATGAAGTCCGCGGCGATGTCCGGGGAGATCGCGCTCATCGCTACAGCCCCAGCCCCGACAGCAGTTCGTCGGCGTCGTCCTGGCTCACGCCGTGGCGGTCGACGCCGGGCAGGGCCGGGCCGCTGGCGCGGGTGGCGTCCGCGTCCGGCTTCGGCGGAAGCCCCAGCGCGCCGAAGCCCTCGTGCACGCGGCGCACGATCGAAGCCACCCGGCGGATGATCTGCCCGGTCAGGTCCTGGTAGCTCTGCGCCAGGGCCATCTCGCCCAGCTGCCCGCGGATCTGGGTCACCAGTTCCTCCTGGGCCGGGGCAAGGCCGGTCTGGCGCAGCTGCTCGACCAGGCCGCGGCAGGCCTCGGTGAGGTCGAGGGTGCGGTGGCTGGCAAGTTCGGTCATCGCCACCACGTGGTCCAGCCGCGCGCAGGCGTCGTCGAGCTCGCCGGCGGTGGCGGCCCCGGCGGCCGGCAGCTCGCCCAGCGCCTCGTCCAGTTCGCGGGCCAGGCGCCCCAGTCCGCGCACCAGCGGGCGCGCGCGCGCCTTGGCCAGGACGTCCACCTCGCGGCGCCACGCGGCCTCGTCGCCGCTTTCCAGCGCCTCGAGCGCGGTTCGGAGCCGCTCGATCAGGGCGGCATGTTCGTTGACGGTGTCCATCACGCGGCCGCCCCCAGCCGCTCGAAGATCTTCGAGAGCTTCTCTTCCAGAGTCTGCGCGGTGAACGGCTTGATGATGTAGCCGTTCACGCCGCACTGCGCGGCTTCGATGATCTGCTCGCGCTTGGCCTCTGCGGTCACCATCAGCACCGGCAGCGCGCGCAGCGCCGCGTCGGCGCGGATCTCGCGCAGCAGGTCGATGCCGGTCATGCCCGGCATGTTCCAGTCGGTGACCACGAAGTCGAAAGGCGCCTGGCGCAGTGCCGCCAGCGCGCTGTGGCCGTCCTCGGCCTCGGCGGTGTTGGTGAAGCCGAGATCGGCGAGCAGGTTGCGGATGATCCGGCGCATCGTCGAGAAGTCGTCGACGATCATGATGCGCATGTTCTTGTTCACTTGAGGCTCCAGTACTGAAAGGGGTGCAGGCAGGAAGGATCAGTCGTCGTCGCCGCCGAGGCCGGCGTCGGTCGCCTCGAACGCCTTCAGGCGTCCGCGCAGCCGCAGTACCGCCTGGCCATGGATCTGGCACACGCGCGACTCGCTCACGCCGAGCACGGCGCCGATCTCCTTGAGGTTGAGTTCCTGCTCGTAGTACAGCGACAGCACCAGCTGTTCGCGCTCGGGCAGCTGGCCGATGGCGCCGGCCAGTTCGCGGCCGAATTCGCTGCGCTCCAGGGCCCGCTCCGGGGTGGGGCCGCCGCGCGCGCTGGTCTCGACCTCGCCGTGGTCGTCGATGTGCGAATCCAGGCTCAGCACCTGGCCGCGCGCGGCGTTCTCCAGCAGCCGCTGGTACTCGGGCAGCGGCATGTCCATGCGCGCCGCGACCTGCTGCGCGCTGGCGGCGCGGCCGGTTTCCTGCTCGATGCTGCGCACCGCGGATGCGGCCTCGCGGGCGCGGCGGTGCACCGAGCGCGGCACCCAGTCGCCGCGGCGGATCTCGTCGATCATCGAGCCGCGGATGCGGATCGAGGCGTAGGTCTCGAACGAGGCCCCCTGGTCGGCGTCGTAGCTGCGCGAAGCCTCGATCAGGCCGATCATGCCGGCCTGGATCAGGTCGTCGACCTCGACGCTGGCGGGCAGCCGCGCGGCGAGGTGATGGGCGATGCGGCGCACCAGTTCCGAATGGCTGGCGACGTAGTCGCCGGCGGTGGCGCGCTGGACTTCTTTGTATTGCTGGGCGGCGACGTTCATGCCGGAGCTCCCTGCCTGATCATGCGTTCGACGAAGAATTCGACGTTCCCGCGCGGGGCCGCCGGCGCCTGCCAGCGGGAGGCGCGGCGGGCGATCTCGCTCAGCGCGCGCGCGGACGGACTTGCGGGGTAGGCGCGGACCACCGCCTGCTGGCGCTGCACCGCCAGGCGCAGCCAGTCGCACTGCGGCACCGCACCGAGATAGTTCAGCGAGACGTCGCCGATGAAGCGCTCGCAGACCCGCGACAGCTTGTCGTACAGCGCGCGTCCCTCGTTCTGGCTGCGCACCATGTTGGCGATCACCTGCACTCGGTTCACGCCGCGCTCGCGCGACAGCACCTTGATGAGGGCGTAGGCGTCGGTGATCGAGGCCGGCTCGTCGCAGACCACGATCGCCGCATCCTGCGCGGCCTGGCAGAAGGTCAGCACGCTGTCGGTGATGCCGGCGGCGGTATCGACCACCATCACGTCGAGGTCGCGCTCGAGATCGCTGAACACGTTGACCAGGCCGACGTGCTCGGCCGGCCGCAGCTCGGCCATGTGCCGCCGCCCCGAGGCGGCCGGCACCACCAGCAGGCCGGCCGGGCCTTCGATCAACACCTGCTCCAGGCTGCAACGCCCCGAGACCAGGTCGGCCAGGGTGTACTGCGGCGACAGCCCCAGCAGCACGTCGACGTTGGCCAGGCCGAGGTCGGCGTCGAGCAGCAGGGTGCGCTTGCCGAGCTCGGCCAGGGCGACGGCCAGGTTGACCGAGACATTGGTCTTGCCGACGCCGCCCTTGCCGCCGGTCACCGCCAGGGTGCGGATCGGCTGCATGGCGGGGGCGTCGAAACGACGGGACTCAGGCGACGACATGGTCGAGCTCCGGGGAGTTGGGGCGGTCGGCGGCGCGACGAAGATCCTCGAGGCGCAGTACCAGGTGGGCGGCGTTGGCGCGATGCAGATCGCCGGGCACCTGCTGGCCGTCGGTGATCCAGGTCAGGGGCAGCTCGTGGTCGACCACGGTCGACAGGGCGCTGCCCAGCCGTCCGGTCTCGTCGAGCTTGGTCAGCACCACGCCCTGGGGCCTGGCACCGTGGAACCGGCGCACCACCTCGTCGAGATCGGCGTGGTGCGAGTTGGCCGGCAGCACCAGCAGGGTGCGGACCTGGCGCGCGGCGCGCAGCCAGTTGAGCTGACCGGCCAGGGCGCGGTCGCGCTGGCTGAGGCCGGCGGTGTCGACCAGCACCAGCCGGTAGTCCTGCAGGCGCTGCAGCAGCTGCAGCAGGCCGGCCTCGCTGTCGGCCTCGTGCACCGCGATGCCGAGCTGGCGGCCATAGCTGTAGAGCTGCTCGCGGCCGCCGATGCGGGTGGTGTCGGTGGTCACCAGGGCGACGTCGCGGGCCTGGTGCTGGGAAGCGTAGAGCGCCGCGAGCTTGGCGATGGTGGTGGTCTTGCCGGCGCCGGTGGGACCGACCAGGGCGATCACCCCGGCCTCGTGCAGCGGATCGACCGGGCAGATCGGCAGGCGCTTGGAGATCAGCCCGAGCATCAGCCCGCGGCCGCGATGGGCCTCGGTGTCGGCGGGGATCTGCAGGGCCACGTCGCGGGTGATCCCGGCGTCGAAGCCGTAGTCGTCCATCAGCTCCATCGCCTGGGCGCGCACCGGCGAGCCGCGCAGCCGCTCGTCGGTCAGGCGCGCCATCTCGCGCTCGATCATCTGCCGCATCTGCGACAGCTCGTTGCGCATCTCCATCAGCTGCTCGTCGCTCGCGGCCGAGACCGGCGGCGGCGCGGGCGCAGCGACGGGCGTCGGCGCGGCTGCTTCGACCGGCTGCGGGGCCGGCGCCGCCGGGACATCGGCGAAGGCCGGCGCCGGGACGTCGGCCGGGGCGTGCACCGGAGCGGAGGCGACGTCTGCGGCCGTGGGCACACGGGCAGCGGCGAGCGCGGCGGCGAATTCGGGAGCCGGATCCACGGAGCGGACAGGCGGCGGCGCGGGACGGGGCTGCGGCATCGCCGCGGCGGCCGGCGCCGCGTCCCTGCCGCGCAGCGCTGCGAACGCGTCCACCGGCGCGGTGTCGGGGAGCGGAAACACCGCCCGTTGCGGCGCCGTGGCCTGCGGCGCGGCAGGCTCGCTGCGCGCCGTGTCGAGAGCCCGCTGCACCATCGCCTCGTCGTAGTTGCTGGCGGCGACGATTTCCACGCCGTCGTCGGTGCGGCGATTGGACAGGATCACCGCGTCCGGGCCGTGCTCGGCCCGCACCATCTGCAGCGCGGTGCGCATGTCTTGGGCGACGAAGCGTTTGATCTTCATGAGGTAGGGCCGGGAATGGGGAATCGGGAATCGGGAATGGAACAAGCGGGTCGCGCCGGACTTCGGTGGAGGACCCCGCCTCGGGTCGGTTGCTTGGCTATGGTTGCGATCACTGTTCTCTTCCTATTCGCGGGGAGCGCTCTGACGATTCCCCATTCCCGATTCACGATTCCCGGCCCTGTCAACTGATCGTCCCGACCAGCTTCAACCGCTTGTCCTCGGGAACTTCCGTGTAGGCCAGCACCGAGAGCGAGGGCACGCTGTGGCGGACCAGGCGCGCCAGCGCCGCACGGACCGTCGCGGGAACCAGCACCACCGCCGGCTCGTTGCTGGCTTCCTGCCTGCCCGCGCAGTCGGCCAGGCTCTGCTGCAGCCGTTCCGCCAGGCCGGGCTCCAGCGCGGCGCCGGAGCCTTGTGCGGAATCCTGCAAGACCCGTTCCAGCGCCGGCGCCAGGGTGAACACCGGCAGCTCCGGCGCCATGCCGGTGATCTCCTGGACGATGAAGCGGCCCAGCGCCGTGCGCACGGCGGCGGTGAGCTGGGCCGGCTCCTGGCTCTGCGCGGCATGCTCCACCAGCGACTCGACGATGCGGCGCAGCTGGCGCAGCGGGATGCGCTCGATCAGCAGGTTCTGCATCACCCGCACCACCACCGACAGCGGCAGCGCCTTCGGGGTCAGGTCCTCGACCAGCTTCGGCGCGCTCTTGCCCAGGGTGGCGAGCAGCTGCTGCACCTCCTCGTGGCCGAGCAGCTCCGGGGCCTGCTCGCGCACCAGGTGCGACAGGTGGGTGGCCATCACCGTGGCCGGGTCGACCACGGTGTAGCCGAGCGACTCGGCGTGGCTGCGCTGGTGCGGCTGGATCCAGACCGCGTCCAGCCCGAACGCCGGGTCCTTGCCGGGCACGCCCTCGATGGCGCCGAACGCGCCGCCCGGATCGAGCGCCAGCAGGCGGTCGGGATGGACCTCGGCGGTGGCCACCGGCACGCCGTGTACCAGCATGCGGTAACCGGACGGCGGTAGCTCGAGGTTGTCGCGGATGTGGACCGGGGGAATCAGGAAACCGATGTCCTGGGTGAGCTTGCGGCGCACCGCCTTGATCCGGGCCATCAGTTCGCCGCCCTGGGCCTTGTCCACCAGCGGGATCAGGCGGTAGCCGACCTCCAGGCCGAGCGGATCGACCGGGCGCAGCTCGTCCCAGCCCAGCTCCGCGGGGCCGGACTGCTCCGGTGCCGGCAGCGCCGGATCGTTGGCGGCCTGCTCGGCGTCGAGGGTCCGTCGCCGCATCTTCCAGGCCGCATAGCCGGTGAGCGCCGCCAGCGTCAGGAAAGCGACGTTGGGCATCCCCGGAACCAGGCCGACCACCAGCAGGATGCCGGCGGCGATCGCCAAGGCGCGGTACTGGCCGAACACCTGGCCGGTGACCGCGCCACCCATGTCCTGGCTGCGCGAGGCGCGGGTGACCAGCAGCGCCACCGCCGAGGACACCAGCAGCGACGGCAGCTGCGCTACCAGGCCGTCGCCGATCGACAGCAGCACATAGGTGCTGGCGGCGTCGCCCATCGACATGTCGTGGCTGAGCACGCCGATCGCCAGGCCCCCGATCAGGTTGATGAACAGGATCAGGATGCCGGCGATGGCGTCGCCGCGGACGAACTTGCTGGCGCCGTCCATCGCGCCGTAGAAGTCCGCTTCCTGGCGCACTTCCTCGCGGCGCGCCTTGGCTTCTTCGCGGGTCAGCATGCCGGCGTTGAGATCGGCGTCGATCGCCATCTGCTTGCCGGGCATGGCGTCGAGGATGAAGCGGGCGGTGACCTCGGACACGCGTCCGGCGCCCTTGGTGACCACCACGAAGTTGATGATGGTGAGGATCGCGAACACCACCAGCCCGACCGCGTAGTCGCCGCCGATCACGAACTCGCCGAAAGCTTCGATCACGTTGCCGGCGGCGGCGCTGCCATCGTGGCCGTTGAGCAGGATCACCCGGGTCGAGGCGACGTTGAGCGCCAGCCGCAGCATGGTGGTCACCAGCAGCACGATCGGGAAGATGCTGAAGTCCAGCGGCCGCTGCACGTAGACCACCGCCAGCAGCACCACCAGCGACAGCGCGATGTTGAAGCTGAACAGCGCGTCGAGCACCGGCGTGGCCAGCGGCACCACGATCATCGCCAGCAGCGCCAGCACCAGCAGCGGCGCGCCCAGGCCCTGGCGCAGGATGTCGAGGATGCGCCGGGCGTCCATCGGCGGGGCGGCGGCGCTCATCGCGGCGCCGCCCCGCCGCCGTGCTCGTCGACCTCGACGTCGTTCAACTGCGGCTGCGGGCCGGCGCCGGGGCGCCAGTTGCGCAGCTGGTAGACGTAGGACAGCACCTGGGCGACGGCGGCGTACAGCTTCACGGGGATCTCCTGGCCGATCTGGCCTTCCCGATACAAGACCCGTGCCAACGGCGGCGCCGAGACCAGCGCCACCCGGTGGCGCTCGCCGACCTCGCGGATGCGCAGCGCCATCTCGTCGACGCCCTTGGCCACGATCCGGGGGGCGCGCATGCTGCCGCCCTCGTATTTCAGGGCCACCGCGTAGTGGGTCGGATTGACCACGATCACGTCGGCGGTGGGGACGTCCTCCATCATCCGCCGCTGCGACATCTGTTGCTGCAACTGGCGGATGCGGCCCTTGACCTCGGGCTTGCCCTCCAGCTCCTTCATTTCCTCGCGCAGTTCCTGGCGGGTCATCTTCAGCTTCCGCCGCCAGTTCCACTTCTGGTAGGGCGCGTCGATCGAGCCCAGCAGCGCCAGCGCCGCAGCGGTGGCCAGCATCATGGTCAGGGCGAAGCCCAGGCCGCTGCTTGCGGCCTGCTCGAGCGGCTGGTTGAGCATCGAGCGCAGCAGGTGCACGCCGGGCCACATGCACAGCGCGGCGGCGCTGCCGACCAGCAGCACGCGCAACAGCGACTTGAGCAGTTCGGCCAGGCCTTCCGGCCCGTAGATGCGCTTGAGCCCGGCCAGCGGGTTGAGACGCTTGAAGTCCGGCACCAGCGATTTGCTGGCGAAGTTCAGGCCGCCCATCAGTACCGGTGCGGCGAAACAGGCCACTACCGCCACCGCCATCAGCGGCGCCATCGCCAGCAGCAGCCGCAGCAGCAGCAGCCCGGCGTGGCCGAACATTTCGGTGGGCGCGTCGCGCAGGCCGAGGTCCGGGCTGAGCGCGGCCCGCATCCATTCCAGCGCGCCGCGCGCCATCATCCCGCCGCCGCCCAGCAGCGCCAGCACCGCGCCGCCGAACACCGCGGCGGTGCCCAGTTCGCGCGAGCGCGGCACATCGCCTTTCTCGCGCGCCTCGCGCAGGCGTTTTTCGCTGGGCTGTTCGGTCTTTTCCTGGCCGTTCTCGTTCTCGGCCATCGCCGGGCGTCCTGCAGGGGAGGGGAGGGGTCACTCCACCGTGCAAGGCCCGTGCCGTCGCGGCATGCCCCGGGGCGGCGCGCCGCCGATGGCGGGCGGCTCAGGGGGCGTAGACGCGACCGGAGGCCTCGAACGCCTGGTCGAACAGCCGCTGCACCGGCGGCCCGAGTTCGCCGGCCAGCAGCGCCAGCAGGAACATGCCCAGCAGCACCGCCACGGGCAATCCCAGCTGGATCGGGTTGAGCGCCGGGGCGGCGCGCGCCAGCACCCCGAACGCCAGGTTCGACGCCAGCATCGCCACCATCACCGGCAGCGCCAGGCCGAGCGCGCCGCGCAGCACGGCGGAGAAGAACGCAGGCGCCACCTCCAGCATCGCCTGGGTGTCGGGCAGGCCGACGCCGATCGGCAACGCCTCGTAGCTGCGCACGAGCAGCGCGATCATCGCCAGATGGCCGTTGGCGGCGAAGAACAGCAGCCCGAACGCCATGTAGAACCACTGCCCGATCACGCCGGAGTTGACCCCGCGCAGCGGGTCGCTCATCTGCGCGAACGCCAGCCCGGTGCCCTGCGAGATCAGTTCTCCGGCAAGGGCCCCGGCCTCGAACACCAGCCGCAGCATGAATCCCATGGCCACGCCGATCGCCAGCTCGCGGGCGACGGTCAGCACCGTGGCCGCGTCGAAGCCGGTCCAGTCGGGCACCGGCGGCAGGATCGGCGCCAGCGCCGCGGCCAGCGCCAGCGATGCCAGCACCCGGATCCGCGCGGGAAGCGCGCGGGTGCCGATCAGCGGCATCGCCATCAGCAGCGCGCCGACGCGCAGGCCCGTCCACAGCAGCGCCCCGATCATGGCGAAGGCCTGCTGGCCATCGATGGCCATGGCGGTGGCGGTGTCCATCAGCCGATCAGGTGCGGGATCCGCTGGAACAGCGTCACCGTGTAGTCGACCAGATAGATCAGCAGGAAGCTGCCGAGCGCGAACAGCGCCGCGGTCAGTGCCGCCGCCTTGGCGATGAAGGCGATGGTCGGCTCGTTGAGCTGGGTGGCCGCCTGCACCACGCCGACGACCACGCCGACCACCAGCACCGTCATCAGCAGCGGACCGCCGACCCACAGCGCAACCTGCAGGCCGAGGCGAAGTTCGGTGAGGGCGAGTTCGGGAGTCATCGAAGGGCCGGGAATCGGGAATCGGGAATGGAAAATCGGAAAACGAGCGCGAAGCCGGTGATCGGAATCGGAAGGAGATGGTGGAATTCGTTGGATTTCACGATTCCCGATTCCCCATTCCCGCTAGCTTCAGTTGAAACTCGCCGCCAGCGTGCCGACGGTAAGAACCCACCCGTCGACGAGCACGAACAGCAGGATCTTGAACGGCGCCGAGACCAGCATGGGCGAGAGCATCATCATGCCCATCGACATCAGCACGCTCGCCACCACCAGGTCGATGATGATGAACGGGATGAAGATCAGGAAGCCGATCTCGAAGGCGGTCTTCAGCTCGCTGGTGACGAACGAGGCCACCAGCACCTGGAACGGTACGTCGGCGGGGCCGGAGTAGGTGTCGTGGCCGGCCAGGCCGGCGAAGGTCATCAGGTCGGTCTCGCGCACCTGAGCCAGCATGAAGTTGCGCAGCGGCTCGCTGCCCAGGGTCCAGGCCGCGCGGAAGTCGATCTCGCCGTTGAGATAGGGGCCGAACCCGGCGCTCCACGCCTGCTCCCACACCGGGGTCATCACCAGCGCGGTGAGGAACAGCGCCAGACCCACCAGCACCTGATTGGAGGGCGTCTGGCCGGTGCCGAGCGCCTGCCGCAGCAGGCCGAGCACGATGATGATCCGGGTGAACGCGGTGAGCACCAGCAGCATCGACGGGATCAGGGTGATCGCCGTCATCACCAGCAGTGTCTGCAGCGGCAGGCTCACCGGTTGCTCGCCGATGTTGGCCACGGTGATGTCGGGCAGCGCCGGCAGCTGCGGCGCGGCGGCGGGCGCCGCCAGCGACAGCAGCGGCAGGGCGAACAGCAGCAGCCCGGAGAGGGCGATCGGCCAGCGGCGGAACATGTCAGGAATCCTTGCGCAGCCGCTGGGCCAGCAGCTGGGAGAAGTCGGGAAGTTTCTTGAACTGCGGCATCTGCGCCGGCGCAGGCTCGGGCAGCGGCTGCGCGAGCCGGTACAGGGTGCTCACCGAGCCGGGCCCGACGCCGAGCAGCAGCTGGTCGTCGCCGACCTGCACCACCACCGCGCGCTCCTTGGCGCCGAGCTGCAGGCTGGCGACGATACGTAGCCCGTCGGCCTGGCGAAAGCCGCCGCCCGGCATGCGCTTGAGCAGCCAGGCCAGGCCGACGATCAGGCCGAGCACCAGCACCAGGGCGAAGAACCCGCCGACCAGGCCGGGGCCCGAGGGCGCGTGGGCACCGACCTTGACGGCGGCCGGCGCCGCGGTCGTGGCTGCGGCAAGGATCACCGCAGCCTCCGGATCCGCTCGCTCGGGCTGACCACGTCGGTCAGGCGCACGCCGAAGCGATCGTTGATCACGACCACCTCGCCGTGGGCGATCAGGGTGCCGTTGACGTAGACGTCGAGCGGCTCGCCGGCACCGCGCTCCAGCTCGATCACCGAGCCGCGGTTGAGCTGCAGCAGGTTGCGGATCGGCATGCGGGTGCGGCCGACTTCCAGCGACAGCGCCACCGGCACGTCGAGGATCATGTCCAGGCTCAGGTCCTGGGCCTCGCCGCCGGCGTCGGGCTGCAGGTCGTCGAACTGGGCGGGGCTGGCCGCCATGGCGTCGTTGGGGCTCATGCTTGCGATTCCTGGGTGTCTGGGAGGCGCGCCGGCTCGGTGCCGGGCGGTTTGGTGGCGACGATCTTCACGACGTTGTTGCCGTTGGCGGTGCCGAACTCTCCGGTGAACACGGGGATGTTCTCCACGCACACCGGCACGTGACGCGGCAGGTCGATCGGCAGGATGTCGCCGACCTTCAGGCGGGTGAGCTGGCGCAGGTCGATGCGCTTCTTCGCCAGCACGCTGGAGACGGTGACCTCGGCCGACTGCAGCTGCTCGCGCAGCATCTCGTTCCAGCTGTCGTCGCGGTCGATGCGGTCGCTCTGGATGCCGGCGTCGAGCAGCTCGCGAATCGGCTCGAGCATCGAGTAGGGCAGGGTGACGTGGATCTCGCCACCGCCCCCTTCCAGCTCGACGTGGAAGCGGCTGACCACCACGTACTCGCGCGGGGTGACGATGTTGGCGAAGTGCGGGTTGACCTCGGAGTTGATGTACTCGAACTGCACGTCCAGCACCGGCGCCCAGGCCTCGGCCAGGTCGGCGAAGGTCTGCTTGAGCATCAGCTGGATCACCCGCATTTCGGTCGGGGTGAACTCGCGCCCCTCGATCCGGGTGGGGTAGCGGCCGTCGCCGCCGAAGAAGTTGTCGACCACGCTGAAGACGAGCTTGGGCTCGAACACGATCAGCCCGGTACCGCGCAGCGGCTTGAAGCGGATCAGGTTGAGATTGGTGGGCACGTAGAGCTGGTGCAGATAGTCGCCGAACTTGACCAGCTCGATGCCGCGCACCGACAGGTCGGCGGAGCGACGGATCAGATTGAACAGGCCGATGCGCCAGAGCCGCACGAAGCGCTCGTTGACCATCTCCAGGGTCGGCATCCGGCCGCGGATGATGCGGTCCTGGCTGGCGAAGTCGTACGAGGCGACCTCGCCGGGGGCGGGCTCCGGCTCGGTATCGACGACGCCAGAGTCCACGCCGTGGAGCAGCGCGTCGATCTCGTCCTGGGAGAGCAGGTCGTTGCTCATGGAGTGCCTACTGGGTGACGAAGCTGGTGAACAGGAGCGCGTCGGCGCCGGGGCGGCCGGTCTCGGCCTCGAGCAGTTGCTGCACCTCGGCCAGCGCCGCGGCCTGCAGGCGTTCCCTGCCGGCGCGGTCGGCGATGCCGGCGCTGGTCTGCTGCGAGAACAGCATCAGCAGGTGCGCGCGGATCGCCGGGGCGTGCTGCTCCAGCGCGGCGAACGCGACCGGGTCGCGGGTCATCAGCTGCACCTCGACCTGCAGGTAGCGCGGGCCGTTAGCGGGGCCGGAGAGGTTGACCACGAACGGCGGGTTGAGCGGGAAATACTGCGCCGGGGCGGGCAGGGCCGCGGCCGGGTCGGCTCCGGCGCCGCGCGCGAACAGGAACCAGGCGGCTCCGGCGGCGATGGCGACGGCCACGGCGACGGCGGCGATGACGAGCAGCTTGCGGCTGCCCTTCTTCGGGGCGGCGGTCTCGGGTTTGGCGGTGTCTGCGGCTGCGGCCACGTCGGGGTCTCGTTGCGGGGTACGCCAGACAGATGCAATCGGCGTGCCGCGACGGCGGCGGAAATCCGGCGGCCCGCGGCCGCGGGCGGAAATCCTCGTTTTCGGGTTCTCGCCCAGGAGGCGCCGCGGTACCGGAGGCGTTCGGCGCGCCGGAATCCCGACGCGGCGGCGGCCGTCGCAGCGCGCGCCGACGGCGGATGGCCTCCCGTGTAGGAGCGTGCCATGCACGCGAAGGCCGGCGCGGTCGCCCACGCCGGGAATCACCGCCAACTCGGACGAAGCCACCCGCGGCTTTCGCGGCCATGGGCCGCTCCTACAGGGCCGCGGTCGCTCGAGCCGACGGGTGGGCGTCCACCTGGACGGAGAGGCCTGTACCTGCAGGAGCGTGCCATGCACGCGAAGGCCGGCGCGGTCAGCGACACCCGGGAGCGCCGCCACCCCGGCTGGAACCTCCCGCGGCTTCGCGGCCATGGGCCGCTCCTACGGACGAGCCGCCTCGGCCTTCCGCCGGTGCGCCGAGGCCGCCGCTGCGGGACCGCCTGATGCGTGCGTCACGCGTAGGCGTCGACGAGTCCGCGAGAAGCGGGCATCGCCGGCAATGGCGGCTGCGCCGCACCATCCTCGCCGCCGCCGCCGCCGGTAGCGTCGCCCCGCTCACGCGCGGTGGCGCCGTCGTGCCGCGACTGCTGGCCGACGTCGGCGTGGGCGAGCTGGAAGCCGTGGGCGCCGAGCATCTCGCGCAGGCGCGGCAGGCTCGCCTCCAGCGCCTGGCGCACTTCGGCCTGGGCGCTGCTGAAATCGGCGCTGACGCGATCGCCATCCAGGCGGATCCGCACATCGATCGGGCCGAGGTCGTGCGGGGTGATGCGGATCTGGGCGTGGCCGACCTTCTGGTCGGCAAGCCAGTGCAGGCGCGCGCCGACGGCTTCGGCGAAGTCGTCGCCGTGCAGGTTCGGAGTCGGGGTGGGCGGCGGCGCGAGCGCCGCGGGGGCTTCGCGCGCCGCCTGTACCGGGGTTGCCGGCGCGACCAGGAAGCTGGGCGGCGGCGCCTCTCCATCCCCCCCGCCGTCGGCGAGCAAGAGCGGTTCGAACGCCACCGGGGGCGCCGCCGGGGCGGCAACGGGCGCGGCCTGTGGAGCCGGCTGCATCTGCGCGGTGGCGGCGAGGACGCCCGGCGCAGGGGGCTGCCGCGCCGTCAGCGCGGGGACTGCCGGGGCGACTGCAGCCTCTGCATCGCCGTCGGCGTTGGTCGCGGCCAACTGCGCCCACGCGACGGCAGCGGCATCGGCGTCGAGCTCCACTCCGGCGGCCGCGTCCGCCGCGCCGGCTGGCGCCAGGGCGACCAGCCCGAGCGCTGCCAGCCCCTGCGGCGGCCACGGCTGCGCGGCATTGGCGGCCGCGGCGGCGTCGGTTGCGGTCTCGTCGGCTCTCTCGTCGTCGTGCGTGGCAGCGGGGCGTGCCGGGTCGCCGGCGCCGCCGGGGCCATCGTCGCGCGCACCGGCTCGGGCCGGATCGTGCGGGCGCTGCTGCGCCGCGCGGTTGTCGCCGCCGGCGGACGGCCGCCGCTCCGGTCCGCGCTCGATCATGCGCGCGAACGGACTGGGCGCACCGTCGCCGCTACCGCCCCGGTGCGCGCCGGGACCGCGCGCCGCGCCGGTGGCCGCCTGCGCGGCCGGATCGAAGCCGGGCATGTTCATCACTGGTTTCCTTCGTTGGCGGCGATCGCCTGCGCGCGCATGCGGCGCGCGCCGAGATCGTCCATTTCGCGCTGGCTGCGGCGTTCGTCGACCTGGCGTTCCTGCGTCCGGTAGCTGGCGGCGAGCTGTTCGAGCACCTGCTTGTCGCGGCTGGCCAGCAGCAGGCGGGTGCGCTCCACCTCGACCGTGCGGCGGCTGCTGTCGACGGTGCGGCTCTGCTGTTCCACCGCGCTCTCCAGGCGCTCCAGGAACGCACGGTGGTTGGCCAGCTGCGCCGGGCTGGTCGCCGCGCTGCCGTTGCTGCCGTACTCGTCGGCATAGCGGCGCAGTTCCTCCAGGCGCTGCTCGTGCAGCGCCAGGGCGCGCTGGCGTTCGGCGAGATCGCGCGCGATGGCGTCCTCTTGCTCCTGCGCGCGCAGCAGCAGCGGGTCGATCCGGCGGGACTGCATCATGCGGGGACTTCCTCGGTTGAAGCGGATGGCGCCGCGGGCGGCGCCGGTTCGAGCAGGCGGGCGAGCGCGTCGCGGCTGTGGCCGAGGTCGGCAGCGTGGGCGACGTCCTGGCCGAGGAAGGCCATGATCTCGGGCCAGCGCTCCAGCGCCTCGTCCACGGCCGGATCGCCGCCGCGCTGGTAGGCGCCGATGGCGATCAGGTCGCGATGGCTGTTGTAGGCCGAAACCAGGCGCTTGAGCGCACGGATGCGCCCGCGCCAGGCCTCGTCGGCGATCTCGGTGACCACGCGGCTGACCGAGGCTTCGACGTCGATCGCCGGGTACAGGCCGGCATCGGCGATCCGCCGCGACAGCAGGATGTGGCCGTCGAGGATGGCGCGGGCGGCGTCGGCGATCGGGTCCTGGGGGTCGTCGCCCTCGGTGAGGACGGTGTAGAAGGCGGTGATGGAGCCCCGCCCGGCGGCGCCGTTGCCGGCGCGTTCCACCAGTGCCGGCAGCCGTGCGAACACCGACGGCGGATAGCCGCGGGTGGTCGGCGGCTCGCCGACCGACAGGCCGATTTCGCGCTGCGCCTGGGCGAAGCGGGTCAGCGAGTCCATCAGCAGCAGTACGTTCAGGCCCTGGTCGCGGAACCATTCGGCGATCGCGGTGGCGCGGTAGGCGCCCTGCAGGCGCGCCAGCGGCGGACGGTCGGCCGGAGCGGCAACCACGACCGCGCGGCGCAGGCCTTCCTCGCCCAGGGTGCTCTCGACGAAGTCGCGCACCTCGCGGCCGCGTTCGCCGATCAGGCCGACCACGATCACGTCGGCGGCGGTGTAGCGGGTCATCATGCCCAGCAACGTCGACTTGCCGACGCCGGAGCCGGCGAACAGGCCGACGCGCTGGCCGCGGCCGATCGGCAGCAGGGCGTTGATCGCGCGCACGCCGACGTCGAGCGGCTGGATGATCGGCTCGCGCGCCAGCGGGTTGATGGTCTGTCCGGCCAGGCCCACGGTGGCCTCCGAGCGCAGCGGCCCCTTGCCGTCCAGCGGCACGCCGTCGCTGTCGATCACCCGGCCCAGCAGGCCTTCGCCGACCTCGACCCGGCCGCGCCGGCGCAGCGGCACCACCCTGGCGTTGGGCAGCAGGCCGTGCAGCTCGGCGCTGGGCATCAGGTAGATCCGCTCGCCGGCGAACCCGACCACCTCGGCGTCGACCCAGCCGCCGTCGGCGACCTCGACCCGGCAGGTGGCGCCCAGCGGCGCTTCGCAGCCGACCGCCTCCAGGGTCAGGCCGACCGCGCGGCGCAGGATGCCCTCGCGGATCAGGCCGCGGCCGGCGGCCGGGTCGGGACCGGTGGCGCCCAGGCGCGTGGCCAGGCGCAGGTTGCGCGCGGCCAGCCAGTCGGCCGGGATCGCGGTGCCGCTACGGACGGCGGCAGGCGTGGCGGCGCTCATGCGCGCGCCCCGGCGCGGTGGATCACGGTCTCGAGCGCGCCGCGCAGGCGTGCATCCAGGGTGCCGTCGATGCGCACGCTCTCGGCGTGCAGGCGCAGGTCGCCGCGGGCCAGGGCGTGGTCGGCGACCAGCCGCGTGGCCGGCATCAGCGACAGCACCGGGGTCAATGCAGCGATGTCGTCGGGGTGCAGGCGCACCTCGACATCGCGGCCGGCGCCGCCAACGGCGTCGACCGCCTCGCCGACCAGCTCCGAGAGCAGCATCGGGTCGGCCTGGTAGGCGCGCCCGACCAGGCTGCCGGCGATGCGTACCGCCAGGTCGCCGAGCGCGGCGACCACCTCGTCCTCGAGCCGCGCGAGCGGGCGCGAGAAATTGTCGAGGATGCCCTCGATCTGCGCGGTCAGCCGCCGCACTTCGGCCTGGCCCTGGGCATAGCCTTCCGCATGCCCGGCTTCCAGGCCCGCTTCGTGGCCCTCGCGGCGCGCGTCCTCGGCGATCTGCTGGATCTCCTGCAGGCTCGGCGGCCGCGGGATCTCTTCCTCGAACCGGGCCGGATCCGGCGCGGCATCCATCGCCGGCGCCAGCCAGCGCACCGCAGCGCTCATACCAGCTCCTCGGCGGCACCGCCGCTCAGGGCGATGGCGCCCTCGTCGGACAGACGCCGCACGATCGCCAGGATCTCCTTCTGCGCCGCCTCGACGTCGGACAGCCGTACCGGCCCGCGCGCCTCCATGTCCTCGACCAGGATCTCGGCCGCGCGTTGCGACATGTTCTTGGTGATCTTGTCGCGGACCTTGGTGTCGGCGCCGCGCAGGGCGATGCCGAGGCGCTCGCCGTTGACCTCGCGCAGCACGATCTGCAGCTCGCGGTCGTCGAGATCGACCAGGTCGTCGAACACGAACATCAGGTCCTGGATGCGCTGGCCGAGCTGCTGGTCGACCTTGTTGATCGCCCCCAGGATCGACTGGTCCTGGCCCGAGTCCATGAAGTTGAGGATATTGGCGGCCACCTTGATCCCGCCGACATTGGACGACTTCAGGTTCTGGTTGCCGGCGAACTGCCGCTCCATGATCTCGTTGAGCTCGTTGAGCGCGTTCGGCGGGATGCCGTCGAGGGTGGCGATGCGCAGCAGCACGTCGGCGCGGGTGCGCTCGGGCATCAGCTGCAGGGTCTCGGCGGCCTGGTCGCTGTCCAGGTGGGAGAGCACGATGGCGATGATCTGCGGGTGCTCGTTGCGGACCAGATCGTAGATCGCGCGCGGGTCCATCCACTTGAGCGTGTCCAGCCCGGTGGTGTTGCGCCCCAGCAGGATGCGGTCGATCAGCCCGCCGGCCTTGTCGGCCCCGAGCGCCTGGATCAGCACGTTGCGGATGTAGTCGTCGGCGCCGACGCCGAGCGAGGTCTGGCGCTCCAGCTCGCCCTTGAAGTCGTCCATCACCCCGAGCACCTGCTCGCGGGTCACGCCGCTCATGGTGGCCATCGCCAGGCCGAGCTTCTGCACTTCCTTGGCGGCCATGTGCTTGAGCACCTCGGCGGCATCGGCCTCGCCGAGCGAGAGCAGCAGCACGGCGGCGCGCTGCACGCCGGTCATGTCGGAGGTACTAGACTGCGGCTTCATTGCCCAACCATCCCTTCACCACCTGGGCGACCTGCTTGGAATCGGTCTTCACCGCCTCGCGCGCATGACGCAGGCGATCGTCGTAGGCATCGGAGGGCAGGGCGATCGGCTGGGTCGCGGCGATCTTCGCCGTGTCCTCCGCCAGGCCGGGCACCTCGTCCTCGACCACGCTCGCCTGCTCGGTGGCGGCCTTGCGCTTGCCCGGGCCCGGGTCGCTGATCTGCCGCACCGCGGGGCGCACCACGCCGAACAGCAGCGCCACGACCACCAGCGCACCGGCCGCCAGCCGCGCGATGTCGCGCACCTGCGGTTCCTGCCACCAGTTGCCGCCGGTGTCGACGTCGTCGGCCTGCTCGCGCACGAACGGCGCGTTCATCACCGACACGGTATCGCCGCGCTCCTCGCTGAAGCCGACCGCCTGGCGCACCAGCGCCTCGATGCGCTGCAGCTCTGGCTCGCTCAGCGGCTGCAGTTCGGCCTTGCCCTCGGCGCCGGCGCGCGGCACGTGGTCGACCAGGACCGCGACGCTGACGCGGCGGATGCGGCCGGGCGGCTGGCGGGTGTGCTGGAGGGTGCGGTCGAGCTCGAAGTTGCGGGTGGCGCTGCGCGAGACGTCGCGCGGTGCGGCGGCGGGTTCCGCGGCCTCGGCCGCGGCTTCCGCGCCGGCGGCCAGCGCGGCCTCGGGCACGTTGCTGGCGGCGCCGGGCACGCCCTCGGGCCCGTCGATGCCGGCGGTCGAGTTCTCGCTGACCTGCTCGCTGCGCAGTTTGGCCGGGTCGGCGTTGAACATCTCCCGCGCCTCCTCGCTGACCGAGAAGTCCATGTCCACGGTGACCTCGGCGTTGACCCGGCCGGGGCCCGTCATCGGCTCGAGCAGCTCGCGGATGCGCTGGTTGAAGGAGGTTTCCTGGCGCCGCACCTGCTCGAACTGCAGCGCGCTCAGCGCCGATTCGCTGTCGCCGCCGGAGTTGCTGAGCAGGCGGCCGCTCTGGTCGACCACGGTGACGCGTTCCGGGGCCAGGTCGGGGATGCTGGAGGCCACCAGGTGCACGATGGCGTCGACCTGGTTGCCTTCCAGGCGGGCGCCGCTGCGCAGGTCCAGCACCACCGAGGCGCTGGCCACCTCGCGCTGGCGGGTGAAGGCGCTGGGCTTGGGGATGGCCAGGTGCACGCGGGCGTCGCGCACCGAGCGCAACGTGCCGATGGTGCGCACCAGCTCGGTTTCCAGGGCGTGCTGGTAGCGTGCGGTCTCGACGAACTGGCTGACGCCGAAGCCGGGATCGCGCTCCATCAGCTCGAAGCCCAGGCGCCCGTTGTCGGCCACGCCGGACCCGGCCAGCTTCAGCCGGGCGTCGTGGACGTGCTCCTCCGGCACCGAGATCGCGCCGCTGGCCTGGTCGAGGCGGAACGGGATCTGCGCGGCGCGCAGCAGGTCGGCGGCCTCGGACGTCGCCTGCGCGTCCAGGCCGGCGTACAGCGGGGTGTACTGCGGCTTCTGCGACCAGAAGAACACCATCAGCCCGATCGCCACGGCGGCGGCGAGCAGCAGCATCTTGCCCAGGCGCTGCGCCAGCTGCATTTGCTGCAGCCGGTCGAGCATCTGCACCGCCTTGTCGCCGGTCTTGCCGGCGTCGAGCGTGTCCCTGGAAAGCGAAATGGCCATGTGCGATCAGATCCGGTCGGTTACAGCGGCATGTTCATGACGTCCTGGTACGCCTGTACCAGTCGGTTGCGCACTTCTACGGTGGCGCGGAATGCCACCTGCGATTGCTGGGCGGCGACCATCACCTTGGCCAGGTCCGCGCCCGGCTCGCCCAGCTCGAACGCCCGGACCAGTTCGCCGGTCCGCTGCTGGGCGTTGTTCACCCCCTCCATCGCCCCGCGCAGGGTCTCGCCGAAGCTGGCGCGCCCCGGCTGCTGCGCCTGGCCCGGCGCGCCGACCCCGGCGAGACCGCCGATCGCGTCGCCGCGAGGGGCATCGGCCACCCGTGGCGGCACGGCCTGGCCCATCTGGGTCTGGTAGCTGCGGATCTGCGAGAGGACGGAATCGACCGAGTAGCTCATGGGTTGACCGGGACACGGTGGCGTCGCGCTGGACGATGCAATTCGCGTGCCGCGACCGCGCCGGGATCATGACGGCGCGGCCTCAGGCCTCGGCCAGCTCGCCGCTCTCGCGCTCGATCCCGTACTTGCGCAGCTTCTCGGCCAGGGTGGTGCGGCGCAGCCCCAGCAGCTGGGCGGCGTGCGCCACCACGCCCTCGGTGCGCTCCAGCGCCTCGCGGATCAGGGTCAGCTCGATCCGGGCCATGTGGTCGCGCAAGTCGATGCCGTCCTCGGGCAGGCCGGCGGCCGTTCCCGCGGCAGCCGCGGCCGGCACTGGCTCCGCGTCCGCGGCGGGCGCCGGCGCGGGCGCGTCGGCGACGTGCTCGCGATAGCGTTGCGGCAGGTCCTGCACCCGCACCAGGCCGCCGGGGTTGAGCACCGCCAGGCGTTCGACCAGGTTGGCGAGCTCGCGCACGTTGCCGGGCCAGGCGTAGCCGGCCAGCACCGTCAGGGTTTCGGAGGCGAACCGCACCTCGCCCCGGCCGCTGCGCCCGAGCTGCGCGGCGATGGTGGTCACCAGCGCCGGCAGGTCGTCGCGGCGGTCGCGCAGCGACGGCATCTCGATCGGGAACACGTTGAGGCGGTAGAACAGGTCCTCGCGGAACTGGCCGTCGCCGATCCGCGCCTCGAGGTTGCGGTGGGTGGCGGCGATCACCCGCACGTTGCACTTGATGGTCTGGTTGCCGCCGACGCGCTCGAAACAGCGCTCCTGCAGCACCCGCAGCAGCTTGACCTGCATCGGCAGGCTCATGTCGCCGATCTCGTCGAGCAGCAGGGTGCCGCCCTCGGCCATCTCGAAGCGGCCCTTGCGGGCGGTCAGGGCGCCGGTGAAGGCGCCCTTCTCGTGGCCGAACAGCTCGCTTTCCAGCAGCTCGGGCGGGATCGCGCCGCAGTTGATCGCCACGAACGGGCCGTCGCGGCGCGGCGACTGCTGGTGGACGGCGCGCGCCACCACCTCCTTGCCGGTGCCGGACTCGCCCAGCACCAGCACGGTGGTGTCGAAGCCGGCGACCTGGTCGATCATCCGCCGCAGGCGCTGCACCGCGGCGCTGTCGCCGGTGGGGCCGCCGCCCTGGTCGACGCCGGCCTGGTGCTCGGCGTCCAGGCGCTTGAGGCTGGCGCGGCGCAGCAGCGCCTCCAGCTGGGCGTGGCGCAGCGGCTGGTCCAGCGCCCAGATCCCGGCCTCGTGCAGGCCCTGGGCCTTGGCGAACGCGGCCGGCTCGTCCTGCAGCAGCAGCACCGGCGGCGGCAGCGTCGATGCCGACAGCCAGGCGAAGAAGCCGCGTGCGGCGTCGCCATCCTCGAGTCCGCCGACCAGCAGCGCCATCCAGTCGCCGGGACGGTGGCGCTCGGTCGGGATGTCGGCGATGTCCGCGACCCAGCGCGGCTTCATGTCCATGAACTCGAGCAGGGTGCAGACGCGCTCGGCGCGCTCGGCGTCGTTGTCGATCACCAGGATGCGGGGCTCGCTCATGACGCTTCACCTCTGTGCAGGCTTTCCAGGATCGGCATGACTTCCTGGATGTAGGAGAGTTTGCTGACGAAGTTGTCGGCGCCGGCGCGCATCGCGTGCTCGCGGTGCTCGGCGTCGTCGAAGTGGCTGGCGACCACGATGTAGGGCGGATCGTCCTGGGCCTTGATGAGCCGGGTGGCCTGCAGGCCGCCCATCTCCGGCATCGCCAGGTCCATCAGCACCACCGCCGGGCGCAGCGCCTCCGAGCGCTCGATCGCCTCCAGGCCGTTGCCGGCGGTGCCCACCACCTGCAGCCATTCGACCTTGCGGAAGTGGCGCAGCGCGGCGTTGATGAAGCCCTCGTGGTCGTCGACCAGCAGTACGGTGATGTCGTTCATCCGGTAGTGTCCTCAGCCCGCCTGGGCCATCAGCGGTCGGGGGGCGCCGCGGCGGCGCTGGCGCGCCGGGGCGATGGCGAGCTGGTCGCGGTACTTGGCCACGGTGCGGCGGGCGATGTGCACGCCGTTGCGCGCCAGCAGCTCGGCGATGGCGTCGTCGGCCAGCGGCCGCTGCGGCGGCTCGGCGTCGATCAGGCGCTTGACCATCGCCCGCACCGCGGTGCCGGAGACGTTGGCGCCCTCCAGGCGGACCGCGAAGAAGCGCTTCATCTCGATGGTCCCGCGCGGGGTCTGCAGGTACTTGCCGGTGGTGATGCGCGAGACGGTGGACTCGTGCATGCCGATGGCGTCGGCGACCTCCTTCAGGGTCAGCGGCGCCATCGCCTCGTCGCCGCGCTCGAGGAACCCGGCCTGGCGCTCGACGATCACCCGCGCGGTGCGCAGCAGGGTGTCGTAGCGCATCGCCAGTCCGCGGCTGAGCCAGCGCGCCTCCTGCAGCAGGGCGCGCAGCTGGCCGTTGCCGGCCTCGTCGCCGCCGCCGGCGAGGGCGCGCTCGTACATGGGGTTGACGGCCACGCGCGGAGCGGTGGCGCCGTTGAGCGCCACGCGCCACTGGCCATCGGCGAACCAGGCGACCGCGTCGGGCACCACCACGGCGTTGCCGTCGGGGCGGCCGGCCTCGCCGGGGCGGGGATCGAGCGCCAGCACCAGGCGGGCGGCCTCGGCCACGTCCTGCTCGTCCGCGGCCAGGCGCAGGGCGATGGCGGCGTGGTCGTGGGCGGCCAGCAGGTCGAGGCAGCCGGCCAGCATCCGCGCCGCCAGCGGCCGGCCGGCCACCGGCCCGGGCAGGGCGGCCAGCTGCGCCTGCAGGCATTCCTGCAGGCTGGCCGCGGCGATCCCGGCCGGCTCGCCGTGCAGCAGGCGCTGGCGCACCGCCTCGATACGCGCGGCCGGGACGTCGAAGCGCGCGCAGGCGCGCTGCGCCAGCGCCACCGGATCGGCGTCGAGGTAGCCGGCGTCGTCGCAGTGTTCGAGCCAGAAGGCGGCGATCTCCAGCTCGGCCGGGGCCAGCTCGAGGGCGAGATCCTGGAGGATCCGCACCTGCGGATCGCTGGATCCGCCGTCGGCGATCCGCGCCATGCCGTCGTCCTGGCCCTCGCGCCAGCCGGCGCCGGGCACGTCCCACATCGACGACTCTGGCAGTTCGTCGAAGGCGGCGACCTCGACCGCGACCGCGTCCGCGACGGAGCGGTCGGCGTCGGGCGCGGCCTGGGCCTCGGCCTCCTCCTGCAGCTCGAGCAGCGGATTGAGCTCCAGCGCCTGGCGGACCTCCTGTTCGAGCTGCATGCTGTCGAGCTGCAGCAGGCGGATGGCCTGGAGCAGCTGCGGCGTCAGGTTGAGCTGCTGGCCGAGCTGCTGCGACTGGATCTGGCTGCCTTTCATGGTGGCTCCCGGTCGGCACCGGTGGAGCGGTGCCCGTAGAGCGCATCTTGCGGGGGTGGCGACGGGAGTTGAATCGGGACGTTCCCGACGCGCGTCGTCAATTTCCCGACGCGTGTAGGGGCCACCCCTACATGGGCACGGATTTCCGGCGCCGGAATTCCGGCGCGCCCCATTCAGTCCGGCCAGTCAGTCCAGTTCCCGCCCGTGGCGGGCCGCCAGCAGCAGCAGGTCGGTGGCCCGGCGGCAGCCCAGCGCCTCCATCATCCGCGCGCGGTGGGTCTCCACGGTCTTGACGCTGATGCCGAGGTCGGCGGCGATCTCCTTGCTGCTCAGGCCACGGCCTATCTGCGCCAGGATCTGGCGCTGGCGCGGCGACAGTGCCGCCACCCCGACCGGCTTCTCGCGCCCGAACAGCGGTGCCATCATCTTGGACGACAGCCGCGGGCTGAGGAACACCTCGCCGCCGGCGGCGGTGCGCAGCGCGAGTTCCAGCTCCATCGGCGCCGCGTCCTTGACCACGAAGCCGGCTGCGCCGCGCTCCAGCGCATCGCGCACGTGCGCGGCGTCGTCGTGCATCGACATCATCACCACGCGGGTGGCGGGCAGCGCGCCGAGGATCGCGCTCATCGCGTCCAGGCCGCTGCGCCCGGGCAGCGACAGGTCCATCAGCACGATCTCGGGACGGTGCAGCGCCGCCAGGTCCACCGCCTGCTCGGCATTGCTGGCCTCGGCACAGACGTCGACGCCGGCAAAACCCTGCAGCAGCCGGCTCAGGCCGGCGCGGACGAGGGTGTGGTCGTCGACGATCAGTACGCGCACGGGTCCGGTCGGCTGTCCTATCGTGGTCGCGGCCACCATAGCCGAGGCGGGGTCGATAGGGAATCGCGGCGCCGCCGGCCCAGGCCCGGCTTCAACGGCGGCTGGCGGCGATCTGCTTGCGGTGCAGGCGGAACAGATGCTTCTCCAGCGCGTCGGACAGGCCCGCCGGGAACTCTCCGAAGCGCAGCCAGACGCGCTGCATGCCGCCGTCGGCGGCCGTTTCGGCCAGCACCGCCACCGGCAGCTCGAGATGGTCGGGCAGCCACTCCGAAGGCTGCAGGTGCAGCACGCCGGCATCGCCGGCGGCGATGCCGGACCGGGCCGGCGCATCCAGGCGCGCGCCGCGGTGCGACCAGCGCAGCGCGCGCAGGGGCAGCGCGTCGGAAGAACGGCTGACCATGCGTCCGATCAGCATCAGCATCAGGTCGAGCTTGGCGTCCATGCGCTGGGCCAGCAGCGGCAGCTCGCCGCGCTCCTCCCCGGAGTCGTCCTTGCGCAGGTCCTCGACCTGCGCAAGCCCGGCCAGCAGCGCCTCGGCCTGCGGCAGCCTGCCGGGCGCGGGTCCCGGGACCAGCTGAGCGGGCAGGTACAGCTCGCAGCTCAGGGCGTCGCCGAACAGGTCCTGCTCGGCCTGGACCGCGGACACCCCGTTTGCGTTCATCATCCGAGCTCCGAATAGGCCCGCGCCGCATGTCCCGCCTGGCGCATGTCGCGCAGCTCCGCGGCGATGCCGCGCTGCCGCTCCTGCATGCGCGCCGCCAGGGAGTTCTGCATCTGCAGCATGGCACGCAGCGCGCCGAGGGGGGCGTTGCCTCCGACCGTCTCGACGTAGGCGCGCAGGTCGCGATCATACTGCGCCAGCAGCGATCCGGCCGGAGCGAAATCGTCCTGATCGAGCGCCTCGGCCAGCGCGTCCAGACCGGCCTGCAGATGGCCCAGCGTCGGTTCGCTCATGCCGCCCCTCCGTTCGGCTGCAACTGGCGCTGCTGGGCGGGGATCGCGTTCCAGGCGGCATCGACCTCGGCCAGCAGCGATAGCGATTCGCGCAGGCCCTGGCCATCGTTGTGCAGGTTGGCGGCGGTCAGGCGCCGCACCACGTAGTCGTAGAGCGCAGACAGGTTGCCGGCGACTTCGCCGCCGGCCTCGTGGTCCAGGGACCCGTCGAGGTGGCCGACGATGGCGCAGGCCTCGCCGATCGCCTTGCCCTTGCGGGCCTGGTCGCCCTGCTCGAGGCAGGCCTCGGCGAGGCGGATGCGGTCGCAGGCGCCGGCCAAAAGCAGCGACACCAGCTTATGCGGGTCGGCATCCATCACCTTGCCTTCCAGGTGGTTCTGCCGGTACTCGGCGGCGTGGGAACGGGGCGACATCGGAATGCTCCTGGGAATGCGTCAGAGCCGCTGCTGGGCCGACAGGGCGGTCAGCTGCTGGGCGAGGTAGTTGCTGGTGGTGGACATCTGCGCCATCAGAGTGTCGAGGGCGACGAACTGCGCCTGGTAGCGCTTGGCCGTGGCTTCCATGCGCAGGTTCACGGACTCGCGCTGCCGGGCCACGTCCTTGAGCTGGTCGTTGATGCCCTTGGTGCGCAGGGTGAAGCTGCCGTCGGTGCCGACGTAGCCGTTCACCACGCCGGCCAGCCGCGCGGCGAAGCCGTCGCTTCCGGTGAACGCGGCGGTGATCTTGCCCGGGTTCGCCGCCATCGCGGCGTCGAACTTGGCGGTGTCGAGTACCAGGGTGCCGTCGTTGGAAGGATATGCCCGGGTCTGCAGGCCGATGGACTTCGCGTCGAGCCCTTGCGCGGCGAGTCCGCCCAGCAGATCGGCCATCATCCCGCGCAGCTGGCCGGCGGCGCCGCGCATCTGCCCGTCGCCGGTGAGCGAGGAGGGGGTATCGGTTTCCTTGTTGTACGAGGTGGCCGAGGCGATCGCCTTGATGGCGGCGTTGTAGGCCTTGACCACGTCCTCGACCGGCTTGCGGCTGGCGGCCGCGTCGGAGGCGACCGTGACGGTGCTGGTGCCGGTCTTCTTCAGCGTCAGGGTCATGCCGGGCACGGCATCTGCGATCGCGTTTCCGGCCGAGGTGGTGACCAGGCCGTCGATCGACACCCGCGCGTCGGCGGCCGCGTTGGTCTGCTGCATTCCGCCGACCAGGGCCGACAGATCGCCGCCCCCTTCGACGAAGGCGAGCGAGATCGCATTGGCGGCCCCGGTCTTCGTCGACGCGATCGACAGATGCTGGCCGTCGTCCGAGGTCATCAGCGAGACCTGAACGCCGAGGCTGGCGGCCTTGTCGTTGATCGCGCTGCGGATGTCGGCCAGGCTGCTGCCTGTGGCGATGTCGATGGTCACCGATTCGCCGCCCATGCTGAGCGAAAGCTTGCCGGCATCGAACAGCGTGCCGGTCGCGACTGCCGCGCCCATCAGCTTGTGGGCGCTGGCGAGCGACAGCACCTCGATCTGGTACTGGCCGGCCGGCGTTCCCTTGCCGACGCTGGCGCCGAGCACGTTGTCGGTACCGGCGGTACTGTCGGCCGAGACCGAGCTGACCGACCGGGCGCCCATCGCGTCGGACTTCTTCAACGCCTCGAGCGCGGTCTTCAGCGCATCGAACGCCGAACTGACGCTGCCGACGCCGGAGAGCTTGAACTTGGCGGCCGATTCGAGCTTGTTGAGGCGGGCGTCCTGGGGGGCCCGGTCGGCGGCCACCAGTTGGCTGACCATCGAACTGATGTCGATGCCGGAGCCGATGCCGCCGTACCCGAATGAATAGTCCGCCATGTGGATCTCCCGTCTGGCGATCGTTCGATCGCCGCCTGCCGGTGGGCCGGCTCATGAGCAATAGCGGCCCTGGACCGGTGTTCTTTAGGGCCCGGGGGGCGACCGGGTGAGCGGGCGGCGCCCCGAGGACCGGATCCCGGAAAAGCAGATCCCCTCCACGAGGGAGGGGACCTGGGTGTTGCCGGCGGCCGTGGCGGCCCGCCGTCCGGATCTTCCGCGATCAGCGCAGCAGGCTGAGGACGTTCTGCGGGATCTGGTTGGCCTGGGCCAGCATCGCGGTACCGGCCTGCTGCAGGATCTGCGTACGCGACAGCTCGGCGGTCTCCTTGGCGAAGTCGGTGTCGCGGATGCGGCTGCGCGACGCGGTCAGGTTCTCGGCGCTGGTGTTGAGGTTGGCGACCACCGAGGTGAAGCGGTTCTGCACCGCACCCAGGTCGGCGCGGGCCGAGTTGATCTGGTCGAGCGCCGAGTCCACCTGCTTCATGGCCAGCGTGGCGCCGGCGAAGGAGCTGATATCGAGGCCGGAGATGCCGGTGACGGTGGCGTCGGTCGAGACCTGCGCGCCGGCGCCGTCGAAGCCGGTCAGGCTGCCGTCGTCGGTGCCGCCGAAGGTGATGGTGCTCTCCGAGGCCACTTCGATCACGCCGGTGCTGGAGTTGAAGCTGGCGTTGACGCCGGTCTGCGAGGACACGTTGTTGATCGCGTCGACCACCTGCGCAGCACGCTGCGAAGCGGTGCCGACGGCCGACAGCGGGCCGATGTCGACGCCGTTGACGGTCAGCGAGCCGCCCGCGACCGAACCCGTGCCCAGGCCGGAGACGGCCGCGGACTGCGCGGTCGAGGTCGTCACGGCGCCGCCGAGGGCGACGACGTTGGCGTCGACCGGCGAGGTCACGGTGATGGTCTCGTTGGCGTTGGCGCCGACCTGGAACACGAACGACGGTGCGTTGCCGTCGAGCAGCTTGGTGCCGTTGAAGCTGGTCTGGTCGGCCACGCGGTCGACTTCCGACAGCAGCTGGGTGACTTCGGCCTGCAGCGCGGCGCGGTCCGAAGACGAGTTGGTGGCGTTGGCCGACTGCACCGCGAGCTCGCGGATGCGCTGCAGGTTGTTGCCGATCTCGCCCAGCGCGCCTTCGGCGGTCTGCGCCAGCGAGATGCCGTCGTTGGCATTGCGGGCGGCCTGGTTCATGCCGCGGATCTGGGTGGTGAAGCGCTCCGAGATCGCGAGGCCGGCGGCGTCGTCCTTGGCGCTGTTGATGCGCAGGCCCGAGGACAGGCGCTGGATGGTGGTCGACAGGCTGGCGCTGTTGGTGCCCAGGTTGCGCTGGGCGTTCAGCGAGATGGTGTTGGTGTTGATGACGGACATGATGCTGGTCTCCTGGTGAAGGGAATCCGGCGCGGGTCACAGGGCCTGGCCGGTTGCTCCGCAGGGGGATGCCGTCTGTTTCGGCCCTGTCCTCTGCTGGAGACATTAACGACGCCTCGCGGCGAACCTTTAGCGGATTGCGCAAGAAAATCGTTGACTCGGCTATCGGGAGGCGTTATGCGGGCGAACGAGCCGGCGGCGTGATCGCCTGGCGGCAGGTGACGGGGAAAGTTGAGGTTTGTTCGCGGGCGGGCCGGCCCGGGACACTGCGACGTGCCTTCGAGCGCCGTATTCGCCGTCGGTCCGCAACTGGAGAGGCCCTGGAGCGACGGAAGTCGCGACCTCGCGATCGATCAGCGGATCATGTTGAACAGCGACAGCCGCTGCATCTGGGTGAAGCTGAGCTGCGCGGCCTCGAGCGCGGTCTGCTCGAGGCTGAAGCGGCTGATCGCCTCGGCATAGTCGAGATCGCGCATGCCCGACAGGGTGGTCTCGATGGTCAGCGCCTGCGAATCGCGCAGTTCGGCGGCGGTGTCGATGGCCGCGAGCTGGGCGCCGCCGGCGGCGCGGGCGTCGACCAGGTGGGCCTGCGCCGTGGCGACATCGCGCATCGACTGCTGCAGCGCATTCTGCTGGGCGGCCTTCTGCTGGTCGCTGGTGGGCGCGTCGGTGAGCGTCGACATCAGCCGGTCGAGCGTGGCGAACACGTCGCGAGTGCCGGCCGGACCGATCGAGAATTCGTCGCCCGGCGCCGGTGCTCCGCCGATCCGCATCTGCACCCCGGCGAAGGCGATGCTTTCGCCCGCAACATAGGCGCCGCTGGCGATTACCGTGCCGGCGCTGTCGCGGACCTCGTAGGCGTCCGCCGCGGTGAAGCTGACGGTGTGGGTGCCGCCGTTCCAGGCGGTGGAGTCGGTCAGCGCGAACTGGCCGAGCAGGCCGGTGCCGGTGTTGGCCGCGCCGGGGCTGGCGTCGACGCGGCCGTCGCCGGTGCGCACGCGCATGAACACTTCGCTGCCCGGCTGGCTGTCGGCGACGAACATCTGCGGGGCGATCTCGACGCGGCGCTGGACCTGGTCGCCGCCGTAGGCGGCACTGCCGCCGACGATCGAGAACGGCGCAGCGGCATCGGCGGCGCCGGCGAACAGGAACCGCCCGCTGCCGTCGGTGCTGTTGGCCAGGTCCAGCAGGCCGTCGCGGATGCTGCCGATCTCCTTGGCGATGGCGGCGCGGTCGGCGTCGGACAGCCCGGCGCTGTTGGCCTGCACGGTCAGCTCGGTGACCCGGCCCATCATCCCGCCGGCCTGGGCCAGCACGTTCTCCTGCAGGCCGAGGCGGTTCTGCACGTTGGCGGCGTTGGATCCGAAGCGTTCCAGTTCGGCGAGGGCGCGGTCCAGGCCGACCGCGGCGCCGGCGGCGACCGGATCGTCCTTGGCGGTGACCAGGCGCTGGCCGGTGCTGAGCTGCTGCTGGATCTTCGCCAGACTGGCCTGCTTCGACTGGATCGAGGCCAGCGACTGGCTGTACATCATGCCGGTTGAGATGCGGACGTTCATCGGCGCGTCGCGTTGAGGATGGACTGGAACATCGTGTCGGCGGTGGAGATGATCTGCGCCGCCGCCTGGTAGGCCTGCTGGAGGCGCAGCATGTCGGCGGCCTCCTCGTCGAGGTTGACGCCGGAGACCGAGTCGCGTGCGGCCTGCGCCTGGTCGTGGATCACCTGCTGGGCCTCGGCGGAGTACTGCGCCTGGCGCGCGGCCGAGCCCACCGAGGTGGTGAGGCCGGCCACGGCGCCGTTGAGGCTCACGGTGCCGCCGTTGAGGGTGCGTGCGTCGTCCAGGTTGGCGAGCAGCGCGGCATTGCCGTTGTCGCTGGAGCCGGCGCCGGTCGGGCCCACCGTGAATGCATCCCCGGCGGCAGGAGCGCCATCCAGGGTCATGCGCCAGCCGTTGGCGCTGATGGTCTGCCCGGGGGTGTAGGCGTAGGGCCCGGCGCCGTCGACGGTGTACTGGTTGCCGTCGATGAACTCGATGGTGGCCGGCGTCAACAGGTCCGGATGCGAGGCGTCGTCCACCGCCGGCTTGCCGGGCTTGCCGGTGCCGGTATTGGCCAGGTCGGCGGAGACCTTGACCGGCGAGGCGGCGGCGATGCGCGAAGGATCGGTGATCGCCACGGAGATCGCACCGGCCGCACCGGCGGTCGGCTGCAGCAGGAAGCGGTCGCCGTTGGCCGGGGCACCGCCCACCTCGATCTCGACCCCGTTGACGCGCAGCGGGTCGGCCGCGGTGCCGGTGCCGGTCAGCGGCACGCTGGCGCCGGTGTCGGCGCGGGTCGCGCTCCAGCCGCCGGCGTCGAAGCGCAGCACCACGTTGCGGCCGTCCAGCCCGCCGACGTCGCCCAGCGACGCCTGCAGCACCGCGTTGCCGGCGTTGCCGGCATGGGCGTTGACCGCGGGGGAGGGCAGGTCGAAGAACGCGCCCCCCATCTGCCCGTACAGGTCCATGCCGGCGGCATGCGCCCGGTTGAAGGCGTCGCCCAGGCCGATCGCGATGCGGCCGAGTTCGGCGAGCGCCGGATCGAGCACGCTGCTGCGGAACTCGAGCAGTCCGCCGGCGCGCCCGCCGAGGGCGCGTTCGTCCAGGCGGATCTGCTGGCCCTGGCTCTCCAGCGCGAGCTGCTGGCGTCCCGGCTGGAACGGATCGGACACGATGCCCAGCCGCGACGCGGTGGCACCGACCACCAGCGCCTGGCCGCCGGCGGTGACCACGTTGATGGTGCTGCCGTCCTGCGAGACCGCGGTGCCGCCCGTGTAGTCGACCAGCTGCGAGACCAGCAGGTCGCGACGGTCGAGCAGGTCGGGCGCCGCCTTCCCGCCGCTGCTGCCGATCTTGCCGTTGAGCTGGGCGATCTCGGCGGCGAGTCGGTTGATTTCGCCGACCGCGGACTGCAGGCCGGCGTCGACCTCGCGGTCGAGACGGTCGAACTCGCCGTCGAGCTGCGCGAACCGGGTCGCCAGGGCGTTGCCCTGGGCCAGCAGGTTCTCGCGTTCGGCGGTGGAGCCGGCGTTCGAGGACAGCGCGCTCACCGAGTCGAAGAAGTTCGACCACATGCCCGAGATGCCGGTGGCGTTGTTGGACACCAGGCTGTCGACGCGGTTGGACAGTCCCGAAAGCTGCTGCAGCCTTGCCAGTTCGCCGCCGGCGTCGAGCAGGCGCGACGTGGCCAGCGAGTCGCCGACGCGGTGGATGTCCGCGATCTTGGTGCCGCCGCCCACGTAGCCGTAGCCGTAGTCGGTGGGGTTGCGGGTGGCGAAGTCCACCCGCTGCCGGCTGTAGCCGGGCGTGTTGATGTTGGCGACGTTGTGGCTGACCGTCGACAGCGCCCGCTGGAAAGCCATCAACGCGCTGGTGCCGGTGGAGAGGACGTTGGACATGCTGGGCTACCTCAACGACGCGCCGCGTCGCCGAGCGTTTCCACGGCGCCGGCCACCAGGCGCCCGGCGCCGTGGACCGCGTCGCCGGAGCGCGTGGCGAAGCTGCTGATGGCGGACAGCGCCCGGCCCAGGGTCGGGCCATTGGCGATCGAGCTGATCTTGTCGGCGTACGACGGATCGGTGGCGTAACCGGCCTGCTGCAGGGCGCTGGCGAAGCGGCGCACGTCGCCACCGGACTGCAGCGCCTGGCGATAGCGCGGGTTGTTCTTGATCATGCGCACGTAGTCGGCGAAGCTCTCGGCCGGCGAATCGTAGGCGCGGAAATCGGCGCGCTCGCTGTGGCGCACGCCGTTGGTGTATTCATGCGTATTGACGGTGGCGCGCTGACCCTTCCATCCGGTCGCCTTGATGCCGAACAGATTGTTGGCGGTGGCGCCGTCGCCGCGGGTGATCATGCGCTTGCCCCAGCCGGTTTCCAGCGCCGCCTGGGCGACGAGGGCGCGGGCATCCACGCCGAGCTCGCGCGCCGCCTCCTGCGCGTGCGACCAGATCCTGGCCACGAACTGCTCCGGACTGCGCGGCGGGAACGAAGCCGCTGCCTGGCTGGCGGCGGCAGCTTCCGCGGGCGATGCCGGCGCTCTGGAGGCCGCCGGCGCGGCCTGCTGCGAACGCGCCGCGCTGGCGGCCAGGATCCACTCGCGCGCGGTGGAGGGTTCTGCGGTATCGCGCGTAGCGCCGCTGCTGCGCCCGGCGATCAGGTCCAGCACCTGCTCGACGGGGCTGGCCGGCAGATCCAGGGACTGGTTCGCCGCCGGCTCGGTCATTCCGGGCAGCGCCGCCGGCGCCGGGCGCTGGTCGCGGTCCGCGCCGGTGAGCGCATAGGCGCGCGCGGCGCTGGCCGGATCCGACGTCGGCTGCGTGCCGCCGCCCAGCTGGCGCGCGATCACCTCGGCCAGGCCCAGGCCGCGGCCCTGGCCCTGGGTCATCGACTTGGCCAGCTGCTGGTCGTACATCTCGCGGAACAGCTGGTTCTCGCCGGGGAACAGCGCGTCGCCGAAGCTGGCGTCGCGCATGCTCTTGATCAGCATCTGCGCGAACACGCCTTCGAACTGGCGCGCGACCTCGTCGATGCGCGCGGCATCGGGGCGGGTGGCCTGCTGCAGCTCGATGGGCGCGTTGATGCGCATCAGATCACCTCCAGCTCCGCCCGCAGCGCGCCGGCCTGCTTCAGGGCCTCGAGGATCGCGATCAGGTCGCCGGGCGCGGCGCCCACGGCGTTGACGGCGCGCACGATCTCGTCCAGCGAGGTGCCGCCGGCGAACTTGAACATGCGGCTGCCGGATTCGGTCGCGCCCACTTCGGAACGCGGCGCGACCACGGTATCGCCGCCGCCGAAGGCGCCGGGCTGGCTGACGTCGACGCTCTCGGTGATGGTGACGGTGAGCGAGCCGTGCGAGATCGCCGCCGGCATCACCTGGACCTGGGAACCGATCACCACGGTGCCGGTGCGGGAGTTGATGATCACCTTGGCCGCGGCCACGCCCGGGGTCAGCTCGAGGTTCTCGACCTGGGCCAGGAAGCCGATCCGCGCGCTCGGATCGTACGGGGCGCGCACCGAGACGGTGACCCCGTCCACCGCGCGCGCGGTCCCCGGCCCGAACGCCGCGTCCAACGCCTGCACCATCCGCGAGACGGTGGTGAAGTCGTTGCGATTGAGGTTGAGGGTCAGCTCGCCGGCGTTCTCGAACCCGCCGGCGACGGCGCGTTCCACCATGCCGCCGTTGGGAATGCGCCCCACGCTGGGCACGTTCACCGAAACCCGCGAGCCGTCGCGGCCCTGCGCACCGAAGCCGCCGACCACCAGGCTGCCCTGGCCGATCGCGTAGACCTGGCCGTCGGCGCCCTTGAGCGGCGCCATCAGCAGGGTGCCGCCGCGCAGCGAGACCGCGTTGGCGATCGAGGACACGGTGATGTCGATGGTCTGGCCGGGCTTGGCGAACGGCGGCAGCTCGGCGTGGATCGCCACCGCCGCGACGTTCTTCAGCTGCGGGTTGACGTTCGGGGGCACCGTGACGCCGAGCTCGTTGAGCATGTTCTTCAGGCTCTGCACGGTGAACGGCGCCTGGCTGGTGCGGTCGCCGCTGCCGTCCAGGCCCACCACCAGGCCGTAGCCCACCAACGCGTTGCCGCGCACCCCGCCGACGCTGGCCAGGTCCTTGATCCTCTCGGCCTGCGCGGGCAGGGCGGCGAACAGGGTGGCGAAGACCAGCAGCGCGGCAAAGCCGGCGGCTGGGAACGCACGTCCGTGGATCTTGCTCATCACCGTGGTCCTGCTCAGTAGGGATACAGACGCGAGTTGAAGAACCGGCTCAGCCAGCCCATCGAGTTGGACTGGGCGATCGCGCCGCGGCCGCCGTAGGCGATCCGCGCGTCGGCTACCCGGCCCGAGGGCACGGTGTTGTCCGGACCGATATCGGCCGGGCGCACGATTCCCTGAATCTGGACCAATTCGTCGCCCTGGTTCAGGCGCATGTCCTTCTGGCCCTCGACCACCAGGTTGCCGTTGGGCAGCACGTCGACCACGGTCACCGTCAGCTGGCCCTGCAGCTTGTTGCTCTGGGCGCTGCGGCCGGTGCCGTCGAAGTCGCGGCCGCCGCTGACCGAGGCGCTGAGCACGTCGCGGCCGCCGATGGTCACCGGCGCGCCGAAGACCGAGGGCGCCGCCAGGCTGAAGTCGCTTTCCTTGCCGACGCTGGTGCTCGCGGCGGTCTGGGCGGTGGTGTTCTCGACCAGATTGATGGTCAGCAGATCGCCGATGCCCCGCGCGCGGCGGTCGGAGAACAGCGACATCCCGCCGGTATTGCCGGCGTTGGCCTGGTAGATCCCGCCGGCATTGGGGGCCGCGGCGGCGACGGCCGCTTGCTGGCCGGCGCCCGCCTGCGCCATCGGCTGCCCGTAGGCACGGGATTGCGCAAGCGGGGGGTAGGGCCGCATGTCGCCCGCGGCGACGCAGCCTGCCAGCAGGACCGGACAGAGCGCGACGGCCAGCAGCCGCAGGTGGGAGCTTGAAATGTTCATCGCGGCACCGTCAGACGTTGTTGTTGAGGTAACCGAGCATGGAGTCGGTGGTGGAGATCGCCTTGGCGTTCATTTCGTAGGCGCGCTGGGTCTCGATCATGCTCACCAGCTCCTCGACCACGTTGACGTTGCTGCCCTCCAGCGCACCCTGCTCGAGCGCGCCGAGGCCGTTCAGGCCGGGGGTGCCGTTCTGGGCCGGGCCGGAGGCGGTGGTCTCGAGGTAGAGGTTCTCGCCCCGTGCCTGGAGTCCTGCCGGGTTGATGAAGTCGGTGAGGGTGAGCGCGCCGATCTCCAGCGCCTGGGCCTCGCCGCTCATCTGCACGCTGATGGTGCCGTCGTTGCCGATGGTCACCGACTGCGCGCCCTCGGGCACCTGGATGCCGGGCTGCACCGGGTAACCGCTGCTGGTGACCAGCTCGCCCTGGGCGCTGATCTGGAAGCTGCCGTCGCGGGTGTAGGCCGGGGTGCCGTCGGGCATCAGCACCTCGAAGAAGCCGCGGCCGTTGACCATCACGTCGAGGGCGCGGCCGGTCTGCTGCGGGTTGCCCTGCTGGAAGTCCTTGGCGGTGGAGACCACACGCACGCCGGTGCCCAGCTGCAGCCCGGAGGGCAGCTGGGTCTGGTTGGACGTGGCGCCGCCAGGCTGGCGGACCTGCTGGTACAGCAGATCCTCGAAGTTGGCGCGGTCGCGCTTGAACCCGGTGGTGTTGGTATTGGCCAGGTTATTGCTGACCACGGACATGCGCGTCTGCTGCGCGTCCAGCCCGGTCTTGGCGACCCAGAGAGCCTGGTTCATGGTGCGGTTCCTCGGGTTGGCGCCGTGGTGGCGCCGTTATCGGGAGTGCTGCAAGTGGCGTGCCACGGCGCCGGGAATCGGGAATCGGGAATCGGGAATCGGGAATCGGGAATCGGGAATGGGGAATGGGGAATGGGGAATCGGGAATGGGGAATGGGGAATGGGTAATCGGAAGAGCCGAAGCGGCCGTGTCGATTCCCGATTCACGATTCCCCATTCCCGGCTTTTCAGCCCCCCAGCCGCAGCAGGCTGTTCGCCGCCTGGGCGTTGTCGTCGCCGCGCTGGATGATCTTCACCTGCATCTCGAACTGACGCTGCAGCTGGATCATCTGCACCAGCGCGCCGGCGGCATCGACGTTGCTGCCCTCCAGCACACCGGCGGTGAGGGCGTCGTCGCCACCCTGCGCCAGCGGCTGCGCCGGGTCGGTATTGCGCATCAGCCCGTCCAGCCCGCGCGCCAGGCGCTCCGGCGCGGCCTCGACCACGCGCAGCCTGCCGATCACCCCCAGCGTCTGCGGCCCCTCGCCCAGCGGCACGATCGACACCGTGCCGTCCTGGCCGATGTCCAGCGCCTGGTGCGGCGGGATCGCCATCGGATTGCCGTTTTCGTCCAGCAGCGGCCGCCCGCCGGCGGTCACCAGCTGGCCGTTCGGGGTCACCGCCAGGTTTCCGGCGCGGGTGTAGGCTTCGCCGCCGTCGCCGGCCTGCACCGCCAGCCAGTGGTTCTGCTGCAGCGATACATCCAGCGGGTTGCCGGTGACGCGCTGCGAGCCGACCTTGGAGTTGAAGCCCTGGTCGACGTGCATCGCATCGATCCGCGAGGCATGGCCGGTGCCGGGGATCCGGAACGATTCGGTATTGGCCAGCGCAGCCTTGAACCCGGCGGTGTCGGCATTGGCGAGATTGTGGGAGACGGTGCCCTGGGCCTGCAGCGAAGCGCGGGCGCCGGTCATCGCGACGTAGAGTGCTTTGTCCATTGGGCTGCCGTGATTGGTGATGGGTGATGGGTGATTCGGGATCCGGCGATCCGCGGACTGGCGCAGGAGGGGCGGAGCCCCTCCAATCACCAATCACGAGTCGTCATCAACGAATGTTGATGACGGTCTGCGTGACCTGGTCCTGGGTGGTGATCATCTGGGCGTTGGCCTGGAAGTTGCGCTGGGCCACGATCATGTTCACCAGCTGGGCGGTGAGGTCCACGGTGGAGGACTCGAGCGCGCCCGACTGCACCTGGCCGAAGTCCGAGGTGTCGGGGGCGCCGGTGCGCGGAGTGCCCGAGCTGTAGCTCTCGGCCCAGGCATTGTTGCCCTGCGGCTGCAGGCCCTGCGGGTTGGTGAAAGTGGTCAACGCCACCTGGCCCAGCGGAGTATCGGCGCCGTTGGAGTACCGCGCGAACACCACGCCGTCGGCGGAGACGCTGATCTCGTTGAGCTTGCCGGCGGCGTGGCCGTCCTGGCGCGCGTCGCGCAGCTGGAAGCTCTCGCCGTACTGACTGGACCCGGCCAGGTTGAGGGTCAGGTCGAGCACGCCGGCGCCGGTGGCGGGGGTGTAGGGGTCGAGATCGATGGAGCCGCCGGGCGGCGTCAGCAGCTCGCCCGAGTTCGAGAACTGCAGGGTGGTCGGCGCGCCGACCTGCACCCCGTCCACGAAGTTGTACGCCTGCCACTCGTTGGGATTGGCGGTCTTGACGAAGTACGAGGTCTGCACGTGGCTCACGCCCAGCGAGTCGAACACGTTGATGCCGCCGGTCGAATGGTTGTAGCTGTTCGGCTCGCTCGGATCGAACGGCGCGATCGCCGGCGCGGCGGCGTTGCCGGGCAGGGTGAACATCACGTCCACGCTGCCGGTCTGGCGCGGCGGACTGTCGGTGGTCAGCAGCTGCAGGTCGCCGAGGCGGCCGACGTCGAAGCCGTTGCCGTCGGCGCGTGGCGGGAAGACCTGCAGCCTGGCGCCATCGGGGCTGATCACATAGCCCTGGTTGCTGGTCTGGAAGTTGCCGGCGCGCGAGTACAGCGTCGCGCCGTTCTTGTTCAGGGTGAAGAAGCCCTCGCCCTCGATCGCCATGTCCAGGCTGCGCCCGGTCGGGTCGATGTTGCCCTGCGAGAACTGCTGGGCGACGTTGCTCACCCGCACTCCGGTGCCGACCGCGTTCCGCGACAGGCCATAGTTGGTGTAGGAGAACAGGTCGGCGAACTCGGCGCGCGACTCCTTGAAGCCGGTGGTGTTGACGTTGGCGATGTTGTTCGACGTGACGTTGAGGTCGGCGTTGGCCGCGTTGATGCCGGACAGCGAGGTATTGAAGCTCATGACGGACTCCGGTGGATGCTTGGAAGCGCTCAGCTGATGCGGAGCACGTGGTCGATGGGAGCGGTGCCGAGACCGCGCAGGTCGAGATACAGGCCGTCGGAACCGACGGTGACGCTTTCCACACGCGCCTGGACGTAGCTGTCCAGTTGGGTGACGTTGCCGGCGGTGTCGCTGTGCTTGGCGCTGATCGCGTACTTGCCGGGCGGCAGGCGGTTGCCGGCGGCGTCGTTGCCGTCCCAGGCGAACGCCAGTTCGCCGGCCGCCGCGGCCGGCAGGCTCAGCTGCCGCACCGGCTGGCCGTTGGCGTCGGTGATCTCGAACACCACGGTGCCGGGGCCGGGCGCGGCGACCACGCCGCCGGCGCCGCCGTCCTCGCCCAGGGCCAGGCTGCCCGAGGGCACCAGTACCTCGCGTCCGACCAGGGTGGCGCCGCGCATGATCTGTTCGGCGCTCTGCGCCGAGGCGAAGCCTCCGACGGCGCTGTTGAGGTCCTGGATGCCCTGAACGGTGGAGAACTGCGCCAGCTGGCCGAGGAAGGCGCTGTTCTCCATCGGCTTGAGCGGATCCTGGTGCTTGAGCTGTTCGGTCATCAGGCGCAGGAAGTCGGCCTGCCCCATGGACTCGTCCTTCTTGTCGGCCTTGCCGGTATTGGCGCCGGCCAGACCGAGGCTGGCGTAGACGTCGCTGGGAATGCTGCTCACGGGCGGTTCTCCGGGTGGGGGCTCAACGGCCCATGCTCAGGGTGGCCAGGGCGAGCTCCTTGGCGGTGTTGAGGACCTCGACGCCGGCCTGGTAGCTGCGCGAGGCGGAAATGAGATTGACCATCTGCGCCACCGGGTCGACATCGGGCGAGTACACGTAGCCCTGCTCGTCGGCCAGCGGGTGACCGGGTTCGTAGCGCTGGATCGGGGCGGCGTCGCTCTCGGCGATCTCCTTCACCTGGACCCCGGTGATGGTGGGGTCGGTCCGGCTGCGCACGGCCTGGAACACCGGCTCGATCGGCCGATACACGGTCTCGGGCGAACCGGAGACCGAATCGGCATTGGCGAGGTTGCTGGCCAGGGTGCTCAGCCGCACCGATTGCGCCTGCAGCGCGGAACCGGCGACGTCGAAGATCGGCAGGTTGCTCATGGCTTATTGCCCCGTGATGGCGGTGAGCATGGTGCGCACCTTGGATTCGAGGAAGCTGAGCGAGGCGCGGTACTCCAGCGCGGCGCGGCCGTAGGCCGCACGCTCGGCGTCGGGGTCGACGGTGTTGCCGTCGAGACTGGGCTGCGAGGCGGGGCGCGCGAACTGGAACGGCAGCAGGCCCTCCAGCGCGTTGCCGGCCAGGTGCCGCTCGTGGGTGGCGCCCGCGGCCTGCCGGGCGCTGCCTGCGGCCGCGAGCGCGGCGTTGAAGTCGAGGTCCTGGGCGTGGTAGCCGGGGGTATCGACGTTGGCCAGGTTGCTGGCGATCAGCTTCATGCGCTGCTCGCGCAGCGGCAGGGCGTCGGCCTGCAGCCCGAGGTAGGAAGAGATCGGATTGTTCATGGCAGCCTCCGGCGGACCTGTGCCGGGGAAGCTGCAAGCGCCGTGCCAGAACGGCCGCCGGCGGCTGCGGGGCGCGGACGAGCCGAGGCGGTCGGAGCGGGTGGCTGGAACGCCGTGGCGCGGGCGCTACGGGCGCCGCGCCCGGATGGGCGTCAGGCCGCGGCGGCCTGGCGGCTGCGGATACGCGCGGCGACGTCGTGCAGCCGCGCCAGCACGCGCTCGGCGAGGTCGTGCGGGCTGTACTTGGGCACGAAGGCGTTGGCGCCGACCTGCTCGACCATGGAATTGTTGAACACGCCCGACAGCGAGGTGTGCAGCAGCACGTACATCCCCGCCAGCGCCGGCTGGCGACGGATTTCCGTCGTCAGCGTGTACCCGTCCATCGCCGGCATCTCGATGTCGGAGATCACCATGGCGTAGCGTTCGCCGGGATCCTCCCCGCCGGCGTGGATCTGCAGGAGGTGTTCCAGCGCCTGGCGTCCGTCCGAGAGCAGCGTGGCGCCCACCCCGAGCTGGTCGAGCACGCTGCGGATCTGCTGGCGCGCTACCCGCGAGTCGTCCACCACCAGCACCTGCATCGGCGGGGCATCGGCCGGCAGGACCATCTCCGGCGCCAGGCTGGCGTCCATCCGCGTCTGCGCGATCTCGGCGAGGATGCTCTCCACGTCCAGCACCTGGATCAGGGCGTCCTGGAAGCGCGTCACCGCGGTGAGATAGCTGCCTTCCACGCCGAGCTCGGGCGGCGGATGGATGTCCTCCACGGCGATGTTGACGATGCGCTCGACGTCGCTGACCAGGAACCCCTGCACCGAACGGTTGAACTCGGTGACCACCAGGTAGCCGGTCTCCGCCTCCGTGTCGCGGCCGCGCTCGGGATGGCCGATCGACAGGCCCAGGTCGAGCACCGGCACCGAGCGTCCGCGGACGTCCGCCACGCCGGCGAACTGCGGCGGCAACCCGGGCAGCTGGAACAGGGACGGGCGGCGCAGCACCTCCTGTACCTTGAAGACATTGACGCCAAAAAGCTGGCGGCCGCCGAGCCGGAACAGCAGCAGCGCCAGCCGGTTGTGGCCGGCCAGGCGGGTGCGCTGGTCGATGCGGTTGAGCAGGTCCTGGTTCATGCCGCGATATCGGCGCCAGCCCGGCGGACTTGAGCCGTCCGCCGGGCGTCGGGCACCGGGCGCGGCACGCCGCTTGCAGCGGTCGTGGCGACCCCGCCGCCCGGAGGCGCCGATGCGCCCATTCCTGCCAAGAGCCCCGATTCGCCAAGGGCTGCGCCTGCTGCTCATGTTGCTGGCGCTGCTGCCGACGATGCTGTGGGCCGGCGCCGGGTTCCAGCCGGTGGAGTCGATCCGCGCGGCGGCGCTGGCCGCGCTGGGCAGCGATGCCGAGGCCGAGGCCACCCTCGACCCGGCGCTGCGCATGCCGCGCTGCGCCAGCCCGCTGGAGGCGCGACCCGGGGCCGGCACGACGGTGGAGGTCTCCTGCCCCGACGGTTGGCGTTTATATGTGCCGGTCAGGATCCACCGCAGCCAGACCGTACTGGTACTCAGCCGCGGCGTGGCTGCGGGCGAGATCATCGGCCCGGAGATGCTGGCCCCGGAGACCCGCGACGCCGCCCGCATCGTCGGTGCGGCGCTGTCGGAGCCTGCCGCTGCGATCGGCCGGGTGGCGCGCCGGGCGCTGTCGGCCGGCAGCCTGCTGACCGCACGCGACCTGATCGCGCCGCGGTTGGTCAGGCGCGGCGATATCGTCCCGCTGGTTTCCGGCGTGGGCGGACTGGAGGTGCGGATGACCGGACGCGCGCTGGCCGACGCCGGCGAGAACGAACGGGTCAGCGTGGAGAACCTGTCCTCGCGGCGGGTGATCCAGGGAACGGTTGGCGCCGACGGCGCGGTGGTGGTGGCGCGGTGACGGGAAGGGCGAATCCGTCCTAAAGTCTCCCGACCGGGCGCCGATAACCATCACGTACCCGCATTCAGGACGCCACCATGAGCCAGAAGATCGAAGGCAGCCCGCCACCGACGGCGGTCCGCAGCACCGGCCCCGCGAGCGGCCAGGTGGCGCGCGCCGGCGCCGAGCGCACCATCCCGGTCGAGGCCGCCCCGCCTGCCGACAGTCTGCGCCTGACCGGCGAGGCCGCCGGACTGCAGGCGCTGCAGCGCGACCTGGCCGCCGCTCCGGCGATCGACCAGGGCCGCGTCGATGCGGTGCGCGAGGCGCTGCAGAACGGCAGCTACAGGATCGATCCCGAGGCGATCGCCTCGCGGATGCTCGATCTCGACCGGCAGCTGGACGGCTGATGTCCGGCGCCGACGCCAGCCTGGAGTGCCTGGCCGCGGCCCTGGCCGAGGAGCGCCGCGCGCTGCTCGAGCACGACGTGGAGGCGCTGATGGCGTCCACCCAGGCCAAGCTCGCGGCACTGCGCGCGCTCGAGAACCATCCGGCCGACGGCATCGCCACGCGCCTGGCCGAGCTGGCCGAGGTCAACCGCGCCAACGGCGCGCTGCTGGCGCGCCGCCGGCGCGAGGTCAACTGGGCGTTGCGCCACCTCGGCCGCAGCGAGAGCGGCTCCGAATACGATGCCCGCGGCCGCGCGGACGTGGTTCGCGCCACGCGCCAGCTCGCGGTGGCGTAGCGCGGCACCTGCGGCCGGTGGTTCCTGCGCACCGCGGGGGCCCTTAGAATGAGGGCGCCCCTCTCCGAACCGGCGCCGTGACCGCACCTTCCAGAGACGAACCGCTGCCGCAGCCGATGCTGGCCGCCACCCTCGACCGGCTGCGCGAAGGCGTGCTGCTGTGCCGGGCCGACGGCAGCCGTCTCTACACCAACCCCGCCGCCGAGACCCTGTTCCGGGCGCATCCGCTGTGGAGCCCTGGGCTGGGACTGGCGCTGCAGGACATGTTGCCGCCCGAGGCGCTGCAGAAGGCCGACGCGGGCGGGACCTGGAACGACTACGTGCCCTTCGGCGAGGGCCGCATGCTGGCCGCGCGGCTGTCGCTGTGCAGCGAGGGCGGCAGCCACTACCTGCTGCTGCTGCAGGACCCGGGCCTGGTCCGCGACGACCAGGACCTGCTGCGTCGCCACGCCGAGCTCAACGTGCGCCTGACCGCAGCCCAGGAGAAGCTGCTTCAGGCCGAGAAGATGGCCTCGATCGGCCAGCTCGCCGCCGGCGTGGCCCACGAGATCAACAACCCGATCGGCTACGTGCATTCCAACCTCGGCAGCCTGCAGGAGTACCTGAGCAGCCTGTTCGCCCTGATCGACGCCTACGAGCGCGCGCTGCGCTCGCCGGACCCGCGCGCCCAGCTGGCGGAGATCGACCAGACCCGCGAGCGCCTCGACATCGACTTCATCAGCCGCGACCTGCCGCAGCTGATGACGGAGTCGCGCGAGGGCATCGAGCGGGTCACGCGCATCGTCCGCGACCTCAAGGATTTCTCGCGTTCCGACCGCGACAACTCCTGGAAGCTCGCGGACCTGCATGCCGGCATCGATTCGACGATCAACATCGTCTGGAACGAGCTGCGCTACAAGGCCACGCTGGAAAAGCGCTACGGCGAGCTGCCGCTGGTCGAATGCCTGCAATCCGAGCTCAACCAGGTGTTCATGAACCTGCTGCTCAACGCCGGCCAGGCGATTGCCGAGCGCGGCGTGATCACGGTGAGCACCGGCCAGCAGGGCGAGGAGGTCTGGGCGGAGGTGGCCGACACCGGCGCGGGCATCCCCGAAGAGATGCTGCAGCGCATCTTCGATCCGTTCTTCACCACCAAGCCGGTGGGCACCGGCACCGGGCTGGGGCTGTCGATCTCCTACGGCATCGCCGCCAAGCACCACGGCAGGATCGAGGTCGAGAGCAAGCCGGGCGAGGGGTCCCGCTTCAGGGTGGTGCTGCCGATCCGCCAGCCGCAGGATTGAGCGCGGCGTCGCGGTTGCGCTGGCTGCCGTAGGTGGCGAAGGCCTGGCGGATGTGCTCGCGCAGTTCGCGGTCGTCCCAGGGCTTGGTCAGGAAGCGGTATATCGCGCCGCGGTTGATCGCGTCGGTGACCGTGGCCAGGTCGGTATAGCCGGACAGCACCAGGCGGATGGTGTCGGGGTAGAGCATCTTCACCCGGCCGAGGAACTCGGTGCCGTCCATCTCCGACATGCGCTGGTCGGACAGGATCACCTGCACGTCGTTGGTGGCGAGCAGGCCGAACGCGTCGCGGACGTTGCCGGCGGCGAGGATGCGGTAGCCGTCGCGCCGGAACAGCCGCACCAGCGAGCGCAGCACGTTCTCCTCGTCGTCCACCAGCAGCAGGGTGCGGTCCGGCGTCGCGGCCGCGAACAGCTCCGGGCGCAGGTAGCGTCGCCGCAGCACCTGGCCGGCGGCATCGGCGTTCATCGGCTCGCCGAACAGGTAGCCCTGGAACTCGTCGCAGTCGCTGCGGCGCAGGAACCCCAGTTGCGCCTCGGTCTCCACGCCGTTGGCGATTACCTTCATGCCCAGCTGGTGGCCCATGGCGATGATGGCGCGGACGATGGCGGTCTCGCGGCTGCCGGCCGGGGCGCTGTTGATGAAACTGCGGTCGATCTTGAGGCGGTCGGCCGGGTAGCGCACCAGCGCGCTGAGGCTCGAGTCGCCGGTGCCGAAGTTGTCCAGGCTCAGGCCGACGCCCTCGTGGCGTAGCGTCTTGATCGCCTCGTGCACGGCGTTGACGTCGTAGGTGAGGGCGCTTTCGTTGACCTCGAGCACGATGGTCGACGGCGGCAGGCCGGCGTTGCCGATTCTCGTCAGCAGCCGGTTGACGAACTCCGGGTCGAGCAGCTGCAGGGTTGAGACGTTGGCGCCGATGAAGAAGTCGTCGAAGCCCTGCTCGCGCCAGACGCGGGCCTGCTCGACCACGCGCTCAAGCACCCAGTGGCCGATCTGCACGATCACCCCCAGGCGCTCGGCGGTGGGCATGAAGCGCTCCGGCAGCAGCAGCCCGAGGTCGGGGGACTGCCAGCGCAGCAGCGCTTCCATCCCCACCACGCGGCCGTCGCGCGCGCTCACCTTGGGCTGGTAGCGCATGCGCAGCTCGCCGTTGGGCGCGGCATCGACGATCTGGCGGGCGATGACGGTCTCGTTGTGGAGCTTTTCCCCCGCCTGCACCGCATAGAGCTGGATCGGGTCGCTGTCGTGGTGCGAGGCCTGCCGCACCGCCGTCTCCGCCTGCTGCAGCAGCAACGACGCCTCCGCGGCCTGCAACGGACACAGGCTCATGCCGATCCTGGCGTTGAGGAAAAGCGTGTAGGGCAGCACCGAGAGCGGCAGCTCGACTTCGCGCAGCAGGGTCTCGGCCAGTTCGCGCGGCGGCGCCGAACCGGCCGGGTAGGGCACCGCTGCCACGAACTCGTCGCTGCCGTGGCGCCACACCCGGCCGTGTCCGCCGACGCGCGCGGCCAGGCGCCCGGCCAGCAGCCGCAGCGCCTCGTCGCCGACGTCCACGCCCATGTTCTGGTTGATCGAGGCGAAGTGCTCGATGTCGATGTGCAGCACCATCAGCGAGGCGCCGCCGCCCACCGCCTGGCCGACCATGGCGACCAGCTCCGGGTGCCCGGCGCCCAGGCGCGAGACCGCCTCGGCACCGGCGCCGGCCTCCTCGGCGGGACGCATCCTAGCGACCATCGCCGTCGGCGGCTTCGCCGCAGTCGGGCGGGGGCGCGTAGGGCAGCCGCGCGCAGATGCGGGTGCCCGCGCAGGCCGACGATTCGATCCGCAGGCTGCCGCCGACCGTCTGTGCGCGTTCGCGCATGATCACCAGGCCCAGTCCGTTCGCGCTCGACTGCTCGAAGCCGTTTCCGTCGTCGCGCACCTCCAGGCTGAGGGCGTCGTCGCGGTCGCACAGGGCCACCATCGCCGACCGCGCCCGGGAATGGCGCCGGACGTTGGTCAGCGCCTCCTGGGCGATGCGAAAGCAGGCCTGCTCCACCTCGCGCGAGGGGCGCCGCGGCAGCGGCTCGATCCGCAGTTCCACCTCGACCCCGCCCTTGCGGAACAGCTGCAGCGCATGTCCTCGAAGCGCCGCCTCCAGGCCGAGCGCATCCAGTTGCGGCGGGCGCAGCAGGGTTGAAATGTCGCGCAGCTTGTCCAGGGTCGCATCGGCCAGTTCGATGATGCCGGTCAGGTCCTCGCGACGGCGCGCGGGGTCGGCTTCCTCCAGCGCCGCGCTCGCCGACAGCTTGACGGCGGTGATCGACTGGCCGATGTCGTCGTGCAGTTCGCGGGAGATCGCGCGGCGCTCCTCCTCCTGCAGCGAGAACAGGCGGCCGGCCAACGCCTGCAGTTCGCGGTTGCCCAGGGCGAGCGCATCGCGCATCCGTTCGGGTTCGCTCAGGTCGCGGACGATCAGCAGCTTGCATGCCTGGCCGGCGTAGCGGGCGTCGCAGGCCGAGAGCGCGGCGTTGAACAGGCTGCCGTCGCCGCGGCGCATGCGCGGCGCCGGTGCAGGGGTCCCGGCGGCGCGCGGGTCGAGCAGGGCGCCCAGGCGCGGCAGGCCGCCGTCCTCGACCAGGGCGGCCAGAGACTCGCCGGCCAGGGCGTCGGCGCGGTAGCCGAACTGCGCGGCGCAGGCCGGGTTCGCATAGATCACGCGGCCGTCGGCGATCAGCATGACCCCGTCTGGCAGGATCCGCATGAGTTCGCCGAACTGCTGCTCGCGTTCCTGCAGCTGGCGTCGGGCCTGTTCCATTCCGGTCACCACGCGAATCGTACCGGAACCGGTGGCGTCTGGCGCCGGGGCGATGAACGGGGCGCCTCAACTTCCGCGCGACGCCGCCGTTAACGGGAGAATCGAACGCCCGTCACAGCTGTCGACGGCGTCTCGCGCGCCCGCCGCTCCCTGCAGCGGGCTCCAGGTTGCGGCAACGAAGGTAGAATCGATGGACTCCGGCGCGATCACCAGCCTGCTGCGGCATCCGCTTCCGAGCGCGATGCTGGTGCTCGACGCCGATGGCGCCGTGCTGCTCGCCAATTCTCCGGCGCGGGCGCTCGGCCTCGACCAGAGCGCCAGCCGCTACGCGCCGCTGCTGGCGGATCTGCGCCAGCGGCTGCGCGAGGGCGAGACGGCGGTGCCGTGCTCGCTGCCGGGCCCGGCAGGCCGCCTGGACGGCTGGATGCGCGCGGTGGCCGACGACGCCGGCGAAGCGGTCGCCTACACCCTCAGCGTGCCCGAGCCGGACGGCGCCAGCCGCTGGCAGGCGGCGCTCGACAGTGCCGGCCACGGGCTGTGGGACTGGGACGTGGCCGGCAACCGCACCTTCCGCTCGCGCTCGTGGCGGGCGATGCTGGGCTACGAGGCCGGCACCGGCGGGGACGTGCTCGACGAGGGGCTGGACGCCGCCCTGGCCCTGGTCCACCCCGACGATGCCGGCCGGGTGCGCGAGCGCCTGGCCGACCACCTCGAAGGGCGCACGCCCACCTACGTCTGCGAGCACCGCCTGCGCCACCGCGACGGCGGCTGGCGCTGGGTGCGCGACAGCGGCCGGGTGATCGCCAGCGACGCCAACGGCCGCCCGCTGCGCATGGTCGGCACCCATACCGAGATCGGCACCCAGAAGCAGCTCGAGCAGCGGCTGCGCGACCAGCAGCAGCTGCTCGAGGAGACCCAGCGCATCGCCGGGATGTCGAGCTGGGCCTGGGACCCGGCCAACGACCTGGTGTGGTGCTCGCCGGAGCTGCGCAGCCTGGTGGGCCTGGCCGACGAGGCAGCCGGCAGCCGTGCCTGGGTCCGGCGCATCGGCCGACGCTCTGCCGGCGAGCTGCGCAAGGCCTGGCGCAGGATCCGCCAGGAGGGCCAGCTGGCCCGTTTCGAGGTGGAGCTGCCGTCGGACGCGGAGCCGGACGGGCTGCACCTGCTGGTATGGGCGCAGCCGCAGCTCGATGCCGAGGGCAACCTGCAGCGGGTCCTGGCCCAGGTGCAGGACGTCACCGGCCAGCGCCGCATCGATGCGCTGATCCGCAGCCGTACCGAGCTGCTGGCGCGGGTGTCGGCGCTGGGCGGGATCGGCGGCGCCGAGATCGATCCGGCGACCCGGCGCATGCAGTGGACCGAGGAGTGCGCGCGGCTGCACGGCATGGCCCCGGGCCCGGTGCTGCTGGACGAGGTGCTGGCGCTGTATACCACGCAGTCGCGCGAAGCCTTCGAGGCGGCGCTGGTGCGGGCCGCCGACGGCGGCGCCCCGGACCGCGTGGAAGGCTGCTTCTACCGCGGCAACGGTGAGCGCGTCTGGGTGCAGGTGGTGGTGGAGCTGGACCGCGACGAACGCGGTCCGGCGCGCCATATCGTGCTGTTTCGCGACATCACCCGCGAACGCGAGACCAGCGCGCGGATCGAGATGCTCTCGCACTACGACCCGCTCACGGGTTTGCCCAATCGCGGGCTGCTGCGGCGGCAGGCCGAGGAGGCGCTGGCCGCCGACGCCGGCGAATCGCGGCTGGCGCTGCTGCTGGTGGACATGGACGGGTTCCGGAGCATCAACGAGAGCTTCGGCCACGGCGCCGGCGACGCGGTGCTCAAGGCGTCGGCGGCGCGCATGCACCAGTGCCTGGGGGCCGCCGACCTGCTCGGCCGCCTCGGCGCCGACGAGTTCGTGGTGCTGCTGCGCGAGGCGAGCGACCGCGCCGCGGTGGCGGAAGCCGCAGATCGGCTGATCTGCGCGCTCGGCGAGCCGCTCCACGTCGGCACCGAGACGCTCAAGGTCGGCGCCAGCATCGGCATCGCGGTGCGCGAGAGCCCCGGCGACGGCTTCGACGACCTGCTGCGCGCCGCCGGAGTGGCGCTGAGCGCCGCGCGCCACGACGGCCGCGGCAACCATGCCTTCTATACCCGCGAGGCGCTGCAGCAGGCCAGGCGCCGGCTGAAGATCCAGCATGCGCTGCGTGGCGCGGTGGACCGCGACGAGTTCTCGGTGGTCTACCAGCCGCTGGTGCACGTGGACAGCGGCATCGCGCCCGGGATCGAGGCGCTGTTGCGCTGGCATCGCCCGGCAGGCGGCCACTGCGGCCCCGCCGAGTTCATCCCGATCGCCGAGGATTGCGGGGAGATCGTGCGCCTTGGGGACTGGGTGATCGCCGAAGCCTGCCGTCAGGCGGCCGCCTGGGACGAGGCCGGGCTGCGCTTCGGGCGGATGTCGGTGAACGTGTCGGCGGTGCAGCTGCGCGATCGCGGTTTCGCCGAGCGCGTGATCGCCCGCTGTCGGCAGGCCGGCTGGCCTGCGCACCGGCTGGAACTGGAACTCACCGAGTCGGCGCTGGTGCGCGACACGGAGTTGCTGCGCGACTGTTTCGACACCCTGCAGAGCCATGGGGTGAGTCTGGCGGTGGACGATTTCGGCACCGGGTTCTCCAACCTGCACTATCTCAACCGTTTCCCGGTCAGCCGGCTGAAGATCGACCGCAGTCTGATCCTGGACATCCAGCGCAGCGCCGAATCCGGCGATCTCACGCGCGCGATCATCCAGCTCGGCCAGGCGATGCGCATGCAGGTGGTGGTGGAGGGCGTGGAGACGGCGATCGAGGAGCAGCTGCTGCGCGAGCACGGTTGCGACGAGATCCAGGGGTATCTCTACACGCGGCCGCTGCCGCCGCGGGAAATGGCGCAGTGGCTGCGCTCCGGCGTGCCGCTGCGCGCCCCCGGACTGACGGCCGACCCGCAGCCGGCGCCGCTCGTCGTCTGCTGAGCGCGGCGGGCAGTTCCATCCGCTGCGGGGATCCATCGCCGTCGCGCGCCAGGCAGTTCCATCCGTTGCCAGGATCCATCACCGTCGCCACGGGGCTGCGTCAATGAATCGCCGTGTCTGGCAGACAAGAGCGCCTTCGGTTGACTGCGCGGGGCGTGAGCCGCGCCGGGGGTGTTGCTTCGCCCTTCGGTCCGGCCATCCATGGCCGGACTCAGGGCCGCTGCACATCCATGTGCAGCTCTCCGCAAAACCCCCGGCGTGACTCCCGCTTGAACGTTGGTCGGCTTCGGAGGGATGGGCTGCCGGAGATTCGAAAACGAATGACCAGTGCGGCGGCCGGGCCGGGGAAATGTGGAGAGCAGGCCATGGGTGAGCGCCAGGCCGCTTGCGCGGCACTGCCGCGCGGCCTTTGCGAACGCCCGGCGCGCTGCGCCGGACCGGGCCGCGCAGCAGCGCGGGCCTGCGACGGCGAGCCGGGCCGTGGAGGGCCGACCGAGCTGCGGGGTACTCCCTGGGGCGCCGCTGGCTCCGAAGCCCGCGAACCAACCCTGCTGTTCGAGCCGGGAAACGAAGAGCAGCTTCGGTCCCAGGGCTCTATGCAACCCCGCTGGAAGGGGCGCCGGGACTGGCGTCGGCCCTTGCCGACGCCGCCCGAATCCCACGACCTTCAACCGCCATCATCTGGCGTTCGACGACCGGCGCGCTCGGCGTTCGGTGGAACCTCAATCGCCCGATGCGAGACCAGGCGACGGGACGGGACATAGCGCCAGGTCCCAGTCGACGCACGCCTGGAGCGGAGCGGGCCGCACCGCTGCCGCATCGGTGGACAGGGCCGCGAGCTCGTCGTGGCCGCGCATCTCGAGGCGCCGCAGCGCCGCGCGTCGCGTCCCGGACCGGCGCGCGGCCGCATCCGCTTCGCGTGCCGGCGGGTCCGGTGGCTCCGGTGGCTCCGGGCGCGTGCCGGGCCCGCCCAGCGAACCGTCGGCGCTCATGGCGCGCGGCCGGGAGGCGTGGCGCGCGACCCGCCGGAA